>NZ_CP029289.2:2592500-2947244 GCF_003201835.2 Acidianus brierleyi
AAATAGTAATTCGATTTCGTCTGGATACAAAAGTCTCTTAGAATTTTCTCTAATTAAATAATTATAATACGGTAATGATAAGAATTCTGCTAGTCTTAAGGTATCCTTTAGATCCTCATCTGGTGGAAGCATAGTATAATAGAATATTCCGATTTCCGAATTATATTTATCCTTATCAATTTCCATTCTTTTAATAGCAAAATCTAATGAACTTGCAAAGAAAGCAGTAGAAGCTACTTTAGCACCTTCGCCTTTATCTATTCTTTTTGCAATATTCTTCAATAAATTTAGATTTTTCTCAAATTTCTTGACAGTTTTTATAAAACCGTCTACATTCTCTTTCTCAAAAGCCTTCTCTGCAAGCATATCTAATGAAATAGTATTAGCAAAGATCTCTATTGGAGATTTACCTTTCCTCTTAGGCAACAGTAGGAGTGCATATGCTTTTGATATTGGAGACAATTCCGATATTTTCTTTATATGTTGTATATTTCTGTATTCTGATGTTAGAGATAAGGAAACGTAATGTCTAACAAGTTCTTCTTCCTTGAGATTCATTATTTTATCAAAAATGAATTTTTCCAGAACTCTGAAAGCTTTTTTCTCCCCATACAATGTGTACAGTATGAGTAATCTTAATGCCGTTATCAGACACTTTTTGTCGTTTGATTTTATAATTGTTTTTATTACATTTGAATAATCTTTATCTATACTCAAATAATATAGAAAGCTATACACAAAAAGCGAATTTATATCCTCATCAGATATTATATCTTTTTCCTCTAAGACCTTAAGCAAATCCATTTCTTTAGGAAGTTTTTCGCAACCATCAGTTAAATAATCCATTATGTCTTGAATTACATTTTTAAGAATTTTGTAACTTATGGGAGCTACTTCTTCTCCTGCTAGAAAATAATTGTCAAACTTTGTGTTTGATAAAACCAAAATATTCTTTAGAATTGTATGAGAATAATTAATAAGTAGATCATCAATTAGGTTTTTAGATTTTGCTTCATCAATAATAGTCTTTCTAAGAAATTCCAATATTTCTGAAGATTTTTCTTCAAAATTTTTTATATCTCCGCCTTCGTCTTTCTCCTTTATATTTGGGGGCAATTCAGAAGTTACTGAAAACCATTTTACTAGAATATCTCTCTTTTCAATTTTTCTTTGTGAATACTCTAAGATTTTTCTCGAAACACCTACAGGTAAAGGAAATCCATATTTAAGACCTACAGCTATTAATGGAGAATACCACTTAATTAGATTAGGATCTTCCTCGAAAATGACTTCATAAATATACTCAGTAAGGTCTTTTCTATAATTATTTTCTATTTCTTTTCTTATATCTGCTTCTTGACCTACTATGTTAGGGTTCTTGAGAGCATAATATGATAATTTAGGATCTGATATCTTATTTTTACTTCTATTCTTAACGAAATATTTAAATATATTAGTAGAATCTACTTCATATTTAGGTTCTGAGATATTTAAGGTTTCGGCTAGATCATCTGTTAAAATTATGAATTTATGTCCTTTTTTCCTTAAATAAGAACTAATATGCCTTAAATTCTCATAGTTTTCAGAATGATAATCTATTATAATTATTTTTTTATCACTCGTGGAATTTTCTGTAGGTAAAACTATAGAATAAGAATTATCCCTAGATAAAAGATTCTTTATAGCTTCGTTGCTTATTGTAGTCTTCCCAGTCTTTATAGCGCCTCTTAATACTACATTCTTATTATTAAGGAGCATAGTTGCTATATACTCAGCAGCTTCTAAGAATTCTGGAGTATAAGTATAATTCCATTTTTCCAATTTCGGTTCCTTCTCCTCTATTTTTTCAAGAAAATTCGAAATAACCTTCTTAGATTGGCCCGGCAAAATTCTTAGAGCAGAATCAATCCTATAAAAAATTAATTCCTTCCATGTATTGCTCAACTTTAACCATGCACCTTTCATTTCTTCAGGTGATGGAAAAAGTGAGAGTAAAGGGTATAATATTGCGTCCTCTCCATCAATCTCTCTGCTAGGAAATCTAGAATAAACCTCCTTAAATTTTACTACTATTGGAAGAATTTCGTCTAATTTTCCCTTCTTATATAATTCTTTTGCCTCGTCGACTAATTTAGGTATATAAGTAGAATAATTTGGCATGGTAATTAGGGAGTATTCTAGTATTTTAGTTAACTCTTCCCCATTAACTTCTTCTAATATATCCTGAGTATGGAAAGTTAGAGCGTTACCCTCTATATTTACGTGAGGATTTCTGAGAGACGGTTCCTTAAGTGTTACCTTTCCTAGGAATAATTCGACAATATAGTTTCTTCCCTCAACTACGATTTTCCTATCCTTATCTTTACTTAATTCACTTAACTTCTGTTTAAAGTCATTAAATTCGCCGAGATTATTTATTTCTTTTGGCAATTCAATGATTATATCATTCTCAGTAAGTAATTTCCTTAAAGTAGTAGTTTTACCTGAGAAAGGTAAGCCTGAAACTAGCACTAGGTCTTTTTCTGACAATCTTCTCGTAATAGATCTTTCTGTAATTTGATTAACCATGAACTAGTGTATAAGCTTTAAATTAAAAACTTAAATCCATTGTTTGAAGAATATTCCTATAAAATGATGAAATATTAAAATAATTCGTATATTTTCAACGTTTTTCTAATAAAATAAGCAATAAGACTTAACAAAGAAACTACGTAGCAGTTTATGGGAATTTCTCTTACTTAGGTATTTTCATTCTCTAACGCAGTGAACTCCTACGGTGATTTTCACGAACAATACTCCTAAACAAGAAGACAAGCCTTACAAGAGTGAGACTAAGAAGACTAGGTATAGGGGAGGAGGTGGTGAAGGCCCTCAAGTTGACCCCAATCAAGTAGTTCCTTCGGCTCTTCAAGCTATCGCCTAGCCATGTTAGAGGCAAAGCATGTGGAGCCTATCCATCTCCATGGAGTCTTCCGCCCCCTTAAACCCTATATAGATTAATTAGTTGGGGAGAGTAATACTCTCCAACTGGGAAACATGATCGACCCCTTGACTGAAGCAAAGTCTTCGAAAGGGAGCGTGACAAACCCCTACCATCGGACTGAACATTGTGATAATATGCACGGATATAGGTGTGATAAAGAGGTAGGGATCCTAGGAATAGACATATCAAAAGATCATGTGACGAGTGAGGGGAGGGTCTACGAGAACAACAAGAAGGGTTATGAAGAAATACTAAAAGTGAAACTAAACACAATAGTGGTCGAACCGACAGGAGCATCAATAAAACCATGTCAATACTTCAAGGAAAAAGGGATCAAGATACTACAAGTAAGCCAAAACTATGGAAGGAGAAGGACTTGAGAGGAAAACAGATTTTTACTACAAAAACTAATAAACATGGTAAACAAGGCAAAGGAGTACAACTACAACCCATTGAAAGAACTAGTAACACTATACGTCTTCCTAAAAGTTGAAAGTAAAGTACAAGAACAGGGTAAAAAGAGCATCCTAAGTGACGAGGAAAAATAAGCAAGGAAATTGAAGAATTCTCTAAAGGAAACTTCAAAATACAATTATACAACTTGGAACAAAGATCGTACTTGAAGAAATCGAAGTATTATCTAAAGCACTACTGGAAACAAGCGAGAAAATAAAAGAAGTAGAGAAAATGATACAATCACAGTCTGAAAATCACGTTCTATTAACTATACCGGGAATAGGAAAACTTTCTTCGGGAATAATAATAGGCATTGTTGGAGACATTAAACGCTTTCCTAACCCTGAGTCCTTCGTATCTGCGGTTTAGACCCAATAGTTGAGAGGAGCGGTAAAGCTACTGTAAGGGAATCTCGAAGAAGGGTAATAAGTACTTGTGCAGCTTGTTTTCCTAGCTGAGATGAATTACTCTCGTAATCCTAAACTAAAATTTTACGAGAACCATAAGGAAAAGTTGAAGGGAAAGAAGTTGTCTGCTTTAGCCAGGAAATTGAGGATAGTTTGGAGTGTTTGGTATAATAATAAGCCTTATGAGCCTAAGTGATCCTCCCCAAATCGCCACGTGGATTGAAAGGTACACGTGGCAATCTTAGTTGACATTATGCTTGAAGTTCAACCGAAATATTTATTACTGAACGCCCCTGAATCTGATAAACATTGTGGTTTTAGCAATTAAGGGACCGTTATTTTTTGTTGTGGATCATAACAGAGTAGCACATATAAAGGGGTGTAACAATTGAGACCTCAGGGAATCCTCGCTCTCAGAGCGTGGAAGAGGTCAGAAAGGCTAACTATGAAAAGAGCATTCACTGTTATTTCTTTGAAATTAACGTTATCATAGGCTTTTAAACTTTATAATACCTTTTATAGTATTTTCACTCAGTAGGATAAGGAATATAGATTTTAAAAATTAAATTTATATTTAAAAGTGAATTCTAAGTAAAAATATTTTATATTATAACTAACAAATGTATCCTTATCAATATAAACTTAAAAATTTTCAAGTATATATTAATGAATATGAGCAAATCCATTCAAATCATAAAAGAGGATTCAAAATACCTTATGCAGTCTTTTAAGAGATGGTATCCCTTAGTTATAGATCATGCAAAAGGTTCCATAATTTATGACGTAGACGGGAAAGAATACATTGATATGAATTCCGGAATAGGAGTCATGGCATTGGGGCACGGAAATGAAAAAATAATTAATGCAATAAAAGAGCAAATGAGTAATTTCTTTCATTATAGTTTAACAGATTTTTATTATGAACTAGCAGTAGACGTAGCAAAAAAATTAACATCTTTTTTGCCTTTTTCATCAAAAGTGTTTTACACTAATAGTGGAACAGAGAGTGTAGAAGCTGCAATGAAGATAGCTCGATGGTACACAAAAAGACAGTATATTATAGGATTTATAAATTCTTTTCATGGAAGGACTTTAGGATCTCTCGGATTAACCTCGAGCAAAACTGTTCAAAGAAGAGGATTTTCTCCATTACTTCCTTCTACTCTTCTACTGCCATATCCTGATAGCAGGAATCCTTTATTGAAGGACGATCCTGTTAACCGTTTAATGGAATACATAGAGGATTGGATTTTTGAGAAAGTAGTAGACCCCAACGAAGTTGCGGCTATATTCTTTGAACCTATCCAAGGAGAGGGAGGAGTCATTATTCCTCCAGAAGATTTTGTAAAAGAATTAAGAAGAGTAACTTATAAACATGGAATACTCTTAGTTGTTGACGAAGTACAGACTGGTATTGGAAGAACTGGGAAAATGTTCGGTTTTGAGAATTTCGATATTATGCCAGATATTATATGTTTAGCAAAAGCCTTGGGAGGAGGTCTGCCTTTAGGAGCAGTTGTGGGTAGATCAGAAATTATGACTTTACCTTTAGGTTCTCATGCAAACACTTTCGGTGGTAATCCTTTAGCTTTAGCTGCTTCAAAGGTAGTCTTGGAAGAAGTACCAAAACTTCTTGATAGAGTAAATTACCTAGGAAAAGAAATAATTGATGAATTGAACAATTCAAAATCTCCATATGTCTACGATGTTAGAGGAAAGGGTCTTATGATAGGCGTAGAATTAAGAAAGAACGGAAAGGCTTTTGTTGATGGTTTGGAGAGAGTACTCATGTGTTCATTCAATAGGGGTGTATTACCTATAGGAGCAGGGGAATCAGTAGTTAGATTACTTCCACCATTAGTTATAGAAGAAGAACTTGCAAACAAGGGAACAAGAGTTATTAGGGAAGAGATAGATAAATTACGGTGATATAATATGGTCTTTCCTTTCCGAAGTTTAGAGGATTTCAAAATAGAAATAAATCAAGATCATGAGCTATTTAGAGAATCAATGAAAGAATTCATGGAAAAAGAAGTTAGGCAACATGTAGAAAAAGGAGAGAACTCTGGAGATATACCTAAGGAAATAAAGGAGAAATCAAAGGAATTAGGACTTTATGGATTAGATATGCCAGAAAAATATGGAGGACAGGGAGGAAATTATATTTATTTATTGATAGCTACTGAGGAAATGAGTAGAGTATGGCCGTCAATGGCTACTTTCTTTTTAATAAATTGGATGTTTTCAAACGCAATTAATAAATTTGGAAGTGAATATTTGAAAGAAAAATATATTCCTGACATAGTTTCTGGTAAAAAAGTAGCAGCTTTTGCTAATACTGAACCTGGCGCAGGTACGGATGTGGCTGGAATTCAGAGCGTAGCTAAGAAAATTGACGATCATTACGTTATTACTGGGAAAAAGATGTTTATTACGAATGGCGATATTGCTGACTATTATATAGTTACAGCAAGAACATCATCAGAAGAAAAAAGATGGAAAGGAATTTCAATGTTCGTTATAGAGAAGGATTTTCCAGGTTTTAAAGTTGAAAGCAGAATATCAACAACTGGACTGAAGGCTTCGCATACTGCCGAGTTATCACTAAATGAAGTAAAAGTTCCAAAAGAAAATTTGGTAGGAGAAGAAGGATTAGGATTTAAATATGCTGTAGCATCGTTTGATTATGCACGAACAATAGTTTCAGCACAAGCTGTGGGAATAGGTCAAGCAGCGTTGGAGAAATTATTGGAATATTCTCTGCAGAGAACTTCTTTTAATCAGAAATTAGCAAGTTTTCAAATGGTTCAACAGAAAATTTCTGAATCAATGGCTGATATATATTCTTCTAGGCTAATGACCTATTGGGCTGGAAATCTTTATGTAGAAGGTAAAGAAGACGATTATGTGAGTGTTGCTTCATTAGCTAAATTCTTTTCAACTGAGGCAGCAGAAAGAACTATATTGAGAGCAATGACCGTGCATGGAGGATATGGAGTATCTGTCTCTACGGGATTAGAAAGAATGCTTAGAGATATTCAAATACTAAAGACATATGAGGGAACAAACGATATACAGAGACTATCTGCGGCTAAATACATGTTAAAAAAAGTCTATGGATTTTCATAGCATATTTTTATTTTATCGTTTTAATACATTCTATTATGAGAATTCTAATAGCTGGTATAGGGAACATTTTCATGAGAGATGATGGATGTGGAAGTTTCCTGGCTGAAGCTCTTGAAGGAAAAGTAGAAGCGGATGTACAAGACTTCGGTACTGGAGGAATTTCTTTGGTTGATGAATTAGAAAAATACGATGTTATAATAATTTTAGATATAGCAGATATAAACGAAGATATTAAAGTTTTTGAAGTAAATGATATAAACGAAGATGATATTGTTCAAACAGTTCTCTCCATGTCATTTGGGGGATCCCATGGTTTGGGTATAGAAGATATTTTAACAATTTTAAAAAGTAAAGGAAGTAAAGTAAAAATAATTCTTTTAACATGTAAACCAAAAATACTAAATCCAGGAATAGGGTTAAGCGATGAGTGTTTAAAAAATGCATTTCTTGCTATTGACGAACTAGAGAAAATTCTGAAACAATTCAATGTCAAAGTAGATAGAAATGAAATTAAAGAAGCACTAATATCTAGAATCAGAAGAATTAGATAAATAACGTTTATTAAAAGTACACTCATATGCCTGCTTTTATCGGCAACGAAACTCTTAGAATATATTAAAATTAGAATATATATTAAAAAATAAGATTTCCGATAGTATTGTACAGTCTCTTACTGCCTACTCAAGTACTATAGTGTATCTCTACTAAAAATAAGAATCCAGTTCAGTTGTTTCATCCGTTTATGATTTTTTTAAGTATTCGTCTGTTTCTTTAAATTCTTCTAGTCCTTTGTCAGTTATATAAACTACCTTCTCTTCATCTTCTTCCATGATTTTAACCTTCTCTTCCATTATCAAATCCCTTAGATTTGCATAAAATGCACCATCAGAATTAACTATATCCTTTAACATTAGAGTTCTCTTTAATTCGCCAATTTTTATACCTAGTCTTTCTCTTGCTAACTCCTTCAGTATTGCATAGCGAATTAATCTCAATTTTGAACGTATTTTCATATAAGCCTTTCAAGCTCGTAGTATTAAAAGTTTAACTAACTCTAGTTAAACTCGAAAAATACAGAGAGTTGGAGATAAAAAAAGGTACTATAAGATAAAGAATGATTAATAAATGTTTTTATTATAAAAATAATCAAGATGAGAAAGAGTTATTAGTATCTTTGATAAATTATCTATTGATTAAAATGGAAGAAAAGAGAAAATTAGGCCTAGTATTTGCATCAGGAGCAGCAAATAGAATTTGTTGCATAGCTATATACGGTGGTGCAGCTCTCGCATCTGGATGGGAAGTAAAACTGCATCTAGTAAACGAAGGGGTTGTTGCTTTTAAAAAGGACGTATTACCTAAATTGAATTCTTTAGATATGGGAATGACTATACGGCCAGATTTTTACTTACCTTATACTGAACAATATTTAAAAAACGTTGAGTCTGCTGTAAAGAATGGTCAATTAAAAGATTGGTATTCATTTCTAAAACAATTAAAGACGGATTATCCGAACGATTTTAAAATCTATGCATGCCCAGTAGCTTCAGCGTTTTATAATATAAAAAAGGAAGATCTAGTCGAAATAGTGGATGAAATAAAAGGCGCAGAATCTTTCCTAGAAGAAATATATGGAGGAGTTGTAATGTATATTTAATCTTTAATTTTATTCAACATATTTTTTAATTCATTTTCTATATCTTCCTTTTTTACCTTCTTTATGGCATATCCTGCATGAACTAGAATATAATCGCCTTCTTTTGCTTCAATCAATCCTAATTCTATATCTCTTCTTATACCATTGAAATCTACTATCGCTGTACCGTCTTTTATTTCAATTATCCTTCCTATGTACGCCATATCATAAGGATCAAAGTTACTCATGATTTAACACCTGAGCAAGTTCTTGACTATAACGTACCATTTCATTATATTCTTCTTCGGTAATTTTTTCCATTATCATTCCATAGCTCACTACAACATAATCTCCAGGCTTTAAATCATCTACATTTGATATAACTGGTTCTATGACATTATTTCCGTAATCTACAAATACAATAAATTCTTGAACGCTGACTACCTTAGCAGGAAAACTTATGCACATTAATTTAACTTATTCTCCAATAATTAAAAACTTTGCTAATAAGGAATCTCTATTTAAAAGACAAAAGTTTAAAAGAAGATAGAATAAGTTATATTTCAGAATCATGTTATCTCCTTTAGATTTAGAAGTAATAGATTTAGCAATAGAAATAGAAGATGGTAAGGTAGTTAATACTAAATCATCAGGAAATAGACTCAGAGGATACGAAAAGGTGTTTATTGGGAAAAACCCTAAAGAATTGTACAGTATAATACCTCGTGTTCTTTCTACATGCGCTCAATCCCATGTTTTTGCATACGCTAAGGCGAGTATGAATTTAAGTGAAAATACGTCTAAGATTTTAGAGACTATGGTTATTTTAGAAATAATTGAAAGTCATATAAGGCATCCATACACTTATTGGTTTCCATATATCGGTGGAAGGGAATATGATTTTCCTTCTGGAGATAAGTTTAAGAAAATTTCGTTCATATCAAAGCAGATAAGAAATTTGATGGAAAGAATTGGAGGAAAATGGCCTAGTGTAGATTATTTTAATATTGGAAAGAAAATACAAATTGAACAGAACGAAATAAATAAAATAAGAGAAATGTGGGAAAAAGAAACTTTAGGAATGGGAGTAGAAGATTTCCTTGAGGTTGAGGAAATAGAAGAGCTTAAAGGAGATTTATCCTTATTCAAAAAAATTCCTTACTTTATATCAGGATTAAATAAATATTTGACAGTTGGTTTTCCGTTTAATGGAGATTTAAATTACAGTAAAATCCAAGATAATGGAATTGAGGTAAAATATGATGGAGAACTTGTGGAAGTAGGTCCTCTGGCTCAAGCTTTAACTTTTGATAAAATGGTTAGAAAGCTTCATGAAAAAATTGGTCCTTCCCCTATGCTGAGAGAATTAAGCAGAATGAAAATTGTAGCATATCTTTTAAATCAATTAAATGAAATAAATGAAGAAACAGATGGTTTCTCAATAAGAGGAGATGGAGTTGGTATTGTTGAGTCTATTAGAGGCTCATTAATCCATGATGTAAAGATTGATAGTAATATAAAAGGATATAAAATAATTCAACCTACTACATTTAACGCTTCCCCAAAAGGAGCTCTTGAGAAAGCTGTAAATGGAATTCCAGTAAGTGATCCTAAAAATCCTTGGGAGATCTCGTTGGCAGTAAGCTCATTAGATTCATGTTTTGTTACTGAAGTTAGAATATTCGAGAAAGGTAGTTTAATGAGTAAGAAAAGGATAGGAGGATTCTGTTAATGAGCTCTAGCCATTCTATCAGCTATACGTTGGGCTACTATCTTTATTCCCTCAAATGTTAAGTAAACATAATTATCCTTTATTTCAACTAATCCAGATTTTAAAAGATCTTCTAAATCTTTTACTTCTTTTACTTCTGTATTCTTATTGTATGACATATTCATGTAAATTTCTTGAAGAGTATCTAATATGCCGTATAATTGAGAAAGTCTTCTAATGCCATTTTCAGTGAGATATAAGAAACCATTTTCGTCTCTAATTAATCCTTTTGAAATTAATTCTTCTATATTTATTTCTCTCATTCTTAATTCGTCTCTTCTTCTAGGCGCAGATTCTATTTCTTCAAGAGCATACAATTCAGAAAGCATTTTACTCTATCCTTATATTCTTTTGAGAATGCTATAATTGTTATCCTTGCTTTAATACCGTTTATTTTCGCATTGAGTAGATAGTTCTCTAACTCTGTATAGCCTAAAACTCCCGGATATAATTCTTTTAATCCTATTATTAAAAATCTAAAATTTCTTGCTGAATCAACTATTATGACTTCGTCTTCTTCTTTTAAAAATTTTTCTAATTCTCCCAATTTTGGACCTAAAAATATTCCTCCATACTCTTCCACAATTTTTCCTTCATTATCTCCGAAAATTTCGTTTCCTATTCCTATAATTTTCAAAGTCTAAGCACCATTTTTTCTACATTTCCATCCAATACATGAACATTACATACCATGCAAGCATCGTGAGATCTTACTATATGCGCCAATTCTATAGGATTTTCAATGTCTTCAACTATAGTCCCAATGAGAGCCTTACTCATATGACTAATATTTCCGTATGAGTCTTCTGGTCCCATATTTATTTGAGTAGGAGTAACTACTTGGTAATTGAATATTTTATTGTCCTTTATTACTATCCAATGTCCAAGAGAACCTCTAGATGCCTCTACTAACCCATATCCTTTGGATTCAGCTATGTCTAAAGGTTTTTTATACGTTGGTTCTCCGAATCTAAATTTTTCTAATTCTTCTATAATTATTTCGCTTATAATTGCTAGTCTAACAAATCTCGCAATTTCCCTCAAAAGTACATTAGAACCCAATTTATTTAGGAGGTCGATAATAAGAGGATTATTATCGACTGCCATCATAGAAAGAGCACCTACTTCTGGTGCAATCAATTTTCCATTCAATTTATATCTAAATGTTTTTGTAAAAGTATACTTATCATTAGAGAATGGAGAAAGAGGATTAGTCTCGCCTTCAAAAGGATGAAGTCCTATATCTCCATTTGAATAAGAATAGAAAGATTTTGTAACAAATTCTAGCATATTTGCTTGATCTATAGAACTGAATTCCATAGTATCCAGATTCAATATACCTCTCTTGAACCTAAGCTTAGGATTCTCCGTAGTATAATCTTCAGCCGAAGGTACATGACCAAAGGACATTAGAAAATTGGATCCCTTCCCTATTTTATCCCACTTCATTTCTCTACCATAAATCCACAACTTCGAAATATCACCGTTAGGATAGTCTTGAGACCATTGATCCAAATCTTTGACGGATTTAAGTTGGAGGAACTGATCTAATGGGCCTCCAAGCATTACTTTTTCTATAAATTCTGAAGTAATCTCATTAATTATACCTCTTGCCTTTAAAATATCATTAGGATAAGGGTCTGCAGTTACTCCTCCGGGCACCATGGAAGAACCATGAGGCCATTGTCCTCCAAAAATAGCATATATTTCTGTATATCTTTTAGACCACTTAACTGCAGCTTTATAAGACGTACCATAAAAAGGTGCCCATCTGGTAACCATATCTTTATAAAAGTCCATTTTTTCATACTTTTTATTTACAGTATCTATCATGAACATTAGATAAGTATGTCTAACGTCGTTTTGTCCCATTTCAGCCAACGCCATTATGTTTCTTAGGAGAACAGCGTTAGGTGGAACTTCGGCCTTATATGCCATGTCTAACGCTTCTACCGCAGACATTAAATGAGATCCTCCACATATCCCACATATTCTAGGCGTAATAACTAAGGAATCCATGGGATATTTATTTTTAAGAATTATTTCTATACCTCTAAAAAGTCTTGACATTGGATATGCTTCTATTACCTTATTACCACGGAAGACTACCTTAAGGTCTAGATCTCCCTCTACCCTATTTAACGGGCTTATTATTTTTTCATTCAATCCAATCCCCTTTCTTCTTAATTAATGGTCTAACAAGAAATTGGGGTGCAGATCCCTTAGCTACTGCTGAAAAAGTTACATATGTTCCTCTGCTCATTCCTAAAGGAAGTCTTTTTGGTATTCCAGATCTGTTTTTTTCAGTATGAAAGAAATTAAATGTAGGAAAATCAAATTCAGTACATCCCATACATGGAGTTCCTACTCTGGTTTTACTACTCTGGTTATTCCATAATATACTATTACAAGGACTTTTAGTATAAGCACCCCTACAGCCTAGATCAAAATAAAGACATCCTTCTTTATGACCTAACTCCTTAGAACTTATTTTATAAGTGAAATATGGCTGTCTAGGGCAACCAAACTGCGTTGTAGTAGAATAAAATATCTTAGGTCTATTAAACTCATCAAGCATATCTTCTGTCATTTTGCCTTCTGAAATTAATGATATTGTAGTTAGAATCCAATCAGGATGTGCTGGACATCCTGAAATATTAATTATAGGCAAACCCGATTTAGTTCTAAAATTCTTACCTAGAAATCCTCCAATTTCTTTTTTAAAGAATTGTAATCCAGTAGATTGAGTAGGATTCGGATCTGCTGCAGGGATGCCCCCAAATGAGGCACAGTCTCCTACAGCTATTATATATTCGCTTAAAGGAGCTAAATATTTTACCCAATCTTTCATAGGTTTACCAGCAAACATGTTAAAAGTTCCAGAATTATTAGGTCCTAAAATTACTGATCCTTCAAAAACAAATATATTTAGGCGAATTTTTCCATTTATTATATCTTCCATGATTCTTTTAACACCAATACTATCTAATGATAATGAGGGATGCCAAAGTAACTTTATGTTATGTTGGCTAAAGAATTCAAATACGTCCGGATCTGATGCGTTGAGCAACGATAACGTGTTACCACTGCAAGCTCCTCCTTGTAACCAAAGTAAGTTTCTCATATAGATTATTTGATTTAAATAAGTTTTTTAAGCTTGTTTATATAAGTTAGTTATAGTCTGATTATACTTAAGTTTTTATTAGAAAAAAATAAAAATAATTACAATTATTGATAAAACTTTTATATATCTACGTTGATTTTTAATTAAGATGCAATATGAGTGTAGATAGAGACGAAGACTATATTGAGGGTATAAACAAGATTAAGGAAATAGTGATCTATCTTAATACTACAGGAGTTCTAGATAGTATATTGGACTTTGTAAAAGACGATAAGAAACTAAGAGCATTTTTACAATCTAAGAGTTTTAGAGCTATAATAGAAATGTTAGGTGATCTAAAAGAAATGATTGATAATGGTCAAGTCAGCTCAGAGGATTTCATTAACGGAACTATAGCAATTGCTAAACATATGGATAAGATAGGTAAAATACTCTCCACATTAGAGGCACACGGAGTTTTAGACGTTATGACTTCAGGATTATCTAAAGCTGCAGAAGCAATGGTGAATAATAATCAGTCCAATATAGTTGAATTATTGGCGTCCTTCGATGATCCTGACGTTAAGAAAACCCTAGCATATTTGAGATTCATGCTTAAAGAGTTAGGAAAAGCTTCTACACCAGTAATAAGAGACGGGGATCAAGCAAAATAATCCTTTTCGGTTGGGGATATCAAGTTTGTTAATTGTAAGAGCATAAGTATAGCGTTCTTAACTGCCTTTCCTTGAATAGTTATGCTATAATTGATTACAATAGGTCTATTGTTTACTATCTCCCTCTTTATTAATAATGATTCTTCCATTTCTTTCAATCTTATTGACAAAGATCTTTGGGTAATGCCATCTATTTTTCTCATGATTTCGTTAAATCTAAGAGCTCCGTATTTATCTAAAAGCAAAAGTATTGTAAGGGTATACTTTCTTGTTATCAATTCAAATATTTTTGGATTATATGTCATGCATAAATCTTTGTCTTCTCTTAAGGGGCAATCCATACTTTTATTACGAAAATTCCTTTAAAAAATTAATGTATATTTAAATGATCTCTTTATATTTTAAATGTATAATTAAGTATTTTGCTAATGATTTTTTCTAGGTCTACTAAGAATTCCTTATTGAAATCTCCTTCCATTAATAGCTTACTCATGTTATACAGTACTTTAAGATAAATCTCATAAAGCTCCGGATTTTCTCTTATAATTTTTATCATCTTATTTTGAGTATCTGGACTATAAACGTTATATCCTTCAGATTCAAGGAGAATATCCATTGCTATTTCTTCAATGCTTCTTAAAGCAAAAGAAAGGCAAATTATAGGATTAACAGTACTATAAGATATTTGAAAATATTTTATTGCTAAATCACGATGTTCACTCAATTTTAATCCCATTTAATATTTCATTAATTTCATTAGAAATATAATAATCTTCTAAAATGACTATAGCTTCTGGGTATTTGAATTTTATATCTAAGCCCATCTTTATTACCAAAATTACTGGTGTGAAAGGAGATGGAGGCCTATAATATATTATCAATTTTCCATGCTTATTTTCTTTTCTTGCTAATCCTAATCTAAATAATGAAACACCCGTTTCCGCGTCTACTATCTCATTTTCCAGATCTTCCACCAAACTTTACCGCCCTTATATATCTAGCTCCAGGTTTTCTAAGATCTTTTTGATCTAGTTTATATTTTATTCCTCCTAATACTTTAGCAGCAACATTAAATCTAGACCATTCCTCCATAATCTCAGCAAAAGCCCTAGCTTCATGAATACAAGCACCTACTGAAAGTATACCGTGGTTCATTAGTATAACTATCCTAGGAACTTTTGCTCCTTCACCTTTTACAGCATAGCCTACATTTTTTGCAAGTTCTATTGTACCAGGATGAGAATAAGGAATGATCTTTATATCTCCAAGTATAGCAGCTGCTTCCCCATGAGTTATTTCTAAAAATCCTGAAATAGCCATTCCCATAGTATATGGGGAATGCGCATGAATTACTGCGTTTACATCAGGCCTATTTTTATATACTTCCAAATGCATAAATGTTTCAATTGATGGTTTTAAGTCACCTTCTATAACGTTACCTTCCATGTCTATAGCTATTAGGTCTTCCGGCTCTAAACTAACTCTAGGATATCCTGAAGGTGTTATCCAGATTTTATTTGCCCCAGGTAATCTCGCGCTTTGATTTCCACCAGCATTACTAATCATACCTTTCCAATAAAGAGTTTTTACACTATTTACTATCTCCTTCTTTAACTGTTCTTCATCTGTTTGACACAATTTGCAGAAAGTATTTCCTATCATGTAAACCGTTTATCTCACCTCCTACATCTGGGGCTAACATTAACTAATTTATGCATTGCCCATATCCAACATGTTCCTTCTTGTGAAACCATTGGGGCACCTTTAGGATCTTCTGGTTTGCATGATTTCATATAAAGCGGACATTCTGGAGGATCTATTAACCCCATTACAACTTCCCCACATCTAGCTCCTGCTACATACTCATCTGAAGTTTTTGACCTATCTTTTAACCCATATTGTTCTCTGGCATTGATCTTATTGAAATCGTCTTTTAATCTAAATCCAGCTTTCGGAAACACAGCCACGCCTCTTACGTAACCGTCTTCTAAATCAAAAACTTTCTCCATTACTTCTTGGGCCTTTACATTTCCTTCCCAAGTTACTGACCTAGTATACTCATTTTCTATTTTTGGAGTGCCTTCTTCAATTTGCTTTAGGATCATATATATTGACATTAATACATCAATAGGTTCGAATCCTGTAGCTACCATTGGTTTTTTGGAATTTAAGAAATATCCATAATATGGCTTTAACCCAGTTATAGTTACAGAATGACCTGCCGAAATAAAGGCGTCTATTCCTAATACGTTGGACTCCATTACAGACCCTTGAATAGCTGGAGTATATCTATAAGATACTAAAAAACTGAGATTTTCTGGAACTCCCTTCAATATTTCAAAAGCGGTTGCAGGTGCCGTTGTATCCATTCCTACTGCAAAGAATAGGAATTGTTTATTTGGCTCCCTTCTTGCCATTTTTACTGCGTCTTGAACACCGTATATAACTCTAACATCTCCACCAAGTGCCTTAGCTTCTTCTAAAGACATTTTTGTTCCTCTAGCTCTACTCATATCTCCGTAGGTTGTCACTACAATACCGTCTAAAGCTAGTTTCACTGCATCGTCTATGTCAGTAGCCGGAGTTATACAAACTGGACATCCTGGTCCAGCTCTTACTTCTACATTATCTGGTAAAAGAGACCTAATACCGTAGTGAGTTATTGTCCACTCATGACTACCGCAGACATGCATTATCATTATTCCTTCATCGATTTTTTTAGCAATTTCATGAATCTTGATTCTTAAGGCTTTAGCTAGATGTGGATCTCTATAATATTTTAATAGAGAAAGATACTCACTCACGATTCTCCACCTACAACTTCATTAAAGTCCTGTTTCTTTTTCTCTTCTGGAAGATCATTAGTCATTTCGTTCCATAACTCTATAGACTTTCTGGCTTCCTCTTCATCTACTACTTGAATTGCATAACCTGCATGAACTAAAACATAGTCTCCTACTTTGGCATTAACTAAAGATAAAAGTATATTATCTCTTATAGTTCCATTTCCAAAATCTACTTTACCGAATTCATCGTTGATTTCTATTACCTTTCCGGGGAATGCTACACACATTTTTATTCACCATAAATTTTTCTCATTTCGTTCTTTTCATTTTCAGATAATTCATATACCGGATAATAATCTTCATCTACATAAAGCATTGGCACGTTACAATGCATGGGCATATATATTTCTTCTCCACAATCTTCACATCTTAAAATATCTATTTTTCTAAAGTTTCCTTTCTGATAATATTTCATTTCCTTTTGGCAGTGAATAGGGACTTTTTCTTCATGTCTACAAATCATGCAAACTAACTTAGCCATGGAAATTCACCTAACAAATTCTGGGTACTGGATCACCTAGAGGTCTCCCTATATATCTTTTACCTCCTATTACTGTTTCCATTACTACTCCTTCTACGTCTTTTGTAACTTCGCCTATTACTGCAGCGTCCTTTCCAAGCGGATTTGACCAAAGTTCGTTTAAAACGTCCTTTTCAAATTCTGGAGATACTGCAATTACAGCCTTTCCTTCATTTCCAAGTTCCATTATATCCATTCCCATGAATTCTACAGCAGATCTTACTTCGTCTCTTACTGGTATATTTTCTTCCTTTAAATAAATACCTAATTTTGATTTTTCAGACCAATCGTTTAATAAATCGGCTAAACCTCCACGTGTAGGATCTTTAGCGTCTGCTATTCCTCCTATTTCCATAATATCGTTCATAAGCTTATTTAATGGTGCTGCATCGGAGACAATGTTAGCTTGGAAGCCTATTCCCTCTCTAGAGGAAAGTATTGCAATTGCATGATCTCCTATACTCCCAGTTACTATTATTTTATCTCCTGGTCTTAGATTTAAAGGGACAAGCCATCTTAATGGTTCTCTAGTTTTTCTTAATGTCTCAATGTTATGATCTAATTGTCGTGATCTGAAGCCAATACCAGAAGTGTTTATAACTATTTTATCTATACTCCCTCTTTCCATTACTTTAGTATCTCCAGTTATTATGTGGACTCCGGCTTCGATTGAAGTATCCTTTATGCTTTTAACAATTTTCTCTAGATCTTCTTTTTTAAATCCTTCTTCAATAATTACTCCAAGACTTAGAGCTACAGGATCTCCACCCATCATAGCTATATCATTAACAGTTCCAGTAACACTAAGCCTTCCTATATCTCCTCCTTTGAAAAATATTGGCCTAACTATAAATGAGTCCGTAGTAAGAACTATATCGTTAACTATTGAACCATCGTCTAACATTCCTAAGTTAATTTCTCCAAATCCGTCATTGAGTTGGTAGAAAATTTCCTTAATTAACGAGTACATGTAAGATCCTCCAGCTCCATGGAGAAGAGTTATAACGTCCTTATTCATACTAATCATTTAATGTTTCTTTTTAAGGTTAATAAATTTATATTAGATAAATCATATGATTAACATGTTAAAAATACTAAATCGATTTTTTCAACCGACTATTACGGTTTTGACCATATTCAATACCTAAAAAGTATACTATAATATACCAGGATAAATTATTGCGTAAAAGATTAAAAACTTTCCCATAATTTATAATTTAGATTAAAATTGATTTCAAGTTTAGTATTAGCCTATATTATCTACGTGATTTTTATGACAGTCTTACTTTCAATAGCATTGGAGCTAGGAATTAAAGGAAATAATTTTTCCTTCATAATAATGATACTTACATACGTTAACACTGCGATATTTCTTGTTTTATTTTCTGGAACCTATGCATTGATAGCAATATCTATTTCTATAATTCTTATAATAATACCCATAGTAATTAAAAATCTAGGATTTAATATGTCTTCCTATATAGTTTTTCTTATATCTAATGAACTTATAATGAGTTTATTATATTATGTTATATTGAGAGGATTTGGAAACTCTATAATAGCGTTAAATTTTTACGGAACTGATATACCTACAGTGACTGTAAATTCTCCAATTCAGATTATTTATGCTTTGATCGAGCTTTCTAATTCGTTTATGTTTTTCTTAATGATATTTCCTGAAATAATATATTTTTCTTATAGAACTAAAAATCCATATTCACTATTTTTGAGCTCCTTAGCTTTAGGTGGGCCTAATATAGCTTCAGAAATGACTCATTCAATACTTCCCCTACCCTATGATCCTATAAAAGAAGCCTCAATTCTAGCTACAATACTATCTCTATTTTTTTCAATTTATTTATCTTTTAAATTCTTTAAAAGAGAACTTTCTTTGGATAAATATATAATTTTTATAATAGTTGATTTGTCTTTAAGTTTAAGTTCAGTCTATTATTCCCTTACAATAAACGAAATACCGTATGGTATAATCACACTTATTTCTATCTACTTATCACTTAGTGGACTTAAAATAAACATAAGACATTTTCCTAATATTCAACTATCTTTAATGATACCTCAGCTATTGTGGGGTTTTTCTATTGCAGTTTGGTATAATTTAATTCAATTTGAATATATATTAGGTATTTCCCTGGCACTATTATACGGATTGTCGCAATATGTCATGATTAAGTTAACATGAATTATATTTTCCTTCTAATTCTTTCCATTCTTATATCTTCTTCAAAATTTTTTAAAAAATCGTTAATCCATCTATTTATCAATGAGAAAGATACTCTTTCCATCCACCCCTCATATTCTAAAAATATTGATACTTTATTTGATTGAAGAGTAAACATTAGTTTTCCTGATCCAAAATCTTTTCCATGTCTCAAAGTAAATATACACGAAATTTCGTTTAATGAAGAATATACATTACCATTAAGCTCATGCTCTATTCCCATATACTTAGCTTTCCCATAAAAAGAAGATCCGTTTACTTTTAAATCTTTTATTGATTTAAATATTCTAGGTAATACAAAATTCGGATCAGAAAGTAATATCTTTAATGAATCCATAGTGTGTGAAGTATTTATCTCTGTGTGATATTTCACATTAAATAGAATAGTAATTAGGGCTAAAAAACTACTTATTAGCTACAGAATTTCACAAGATTAGTATTAGGACATTGGAAATAGTATGGGCTATTATACAAGGTAAAATTCCATATTTTCTAGAGACAAATCCTAACACTATACCAATTAAAATTGTATAAGCCACAAAAAACAGCCCGTCTAGAATATGATTAAACGACCATAAAATTGCTTGGATATATACATCATATTTACCGTCTTCTAAAATATATCCTCTATAAATACATTCTTCGCATATTCCTCCTATTATAGCAGGAAAAATCAATAATGGATAATTAAATATTATTGAATTATAAAGAGAATCGTAATATGGGAATATCATAATAAGAATAAGAATTATAGTTAGTAAAATACCTTTATTTATTGAGATATTTAACGAATTGTTTGTAATATTTTTAACTAATATTAATGAGATTATTTCTGCTAACGAGACTATTAATGCACCAAGGTATAATGATCTTTCAATGGAATATGCGTAAAATTCCCAAGGTATAGCAAGAATTGGTAGTATTATTCCTGAGAATAAGGATTCCATTCTCATATTAGTATTATTATAGTGTTTATATAAAAATATTATATAGATTAGTTAGGCATTGTTATTCTATAGCTTTTCAACTATTCTCCTGATAAGAATTCATTATTAGATATTTAAATTAAGTTTTAATCTAACATTCCAAAACAACATTATTCTAGAAATATTTTTATACAAGGTAAATAGCGAGTAATTTAATGGTAAGAATATTTATTGACCATATTCATACCAACAACGTAGAAAGTAAGGTGATAAGATGGATGGAATAGAATGGCTTAAGAGGGACGTTTTGCACATACTAGATTTGGTTCCGTTATCAACATCCAGTGTAGCACCTTCTTTTAGTATAGCCGCAGCTTATGGAAGCATGGTAGCTATAATGGGGCCTCAAGCTATAATGGCTGTAGTAGTTTCTTTCCCCTTTTTCCTTTTCGCCTCAATAATATTCCGAAAATTGAACAGAAAAGCTCCCCATTGTGGGGCGTCGTATCATTGGGGAACCAAATTCATAGGAAAGAAATATGGTTCATTTCAATTTTGGATTGTAACTTTAGCATATTTTCTTTCCTTACCTCCAATAATAATTCCTGCAGGAGAATATACTCTTGATCTACTTTTCAGACTTGGCCTAATTTCAAGGAGTATAGAACTTAGCGTATTTTGGGATTCTATTGTAGGAATAATCTGGGCAATTATAGCATCTGTACCTTTAATGCTTGGGGTTAAACCCACGGCAAGATTTACTGAAGTCTTCCTAATTATAGAACTAATTATTCTTAGTACTTTCATAGGAATAGGACTTTTGGCCTTACCCTCTCACGTAGTAAATTCTTTCAACTGGAACTGGTTTTTTAACGTAAAATGGTTCTCATCAAAGTTCTTTTTTGGATTAGCTGCAACTATGGTGATAGTTGCTACAATATTGGACGGTTGGGAAATAGATAGTTATGCAGCAGAAGAGTCTAAAAAACCTACTAGATGGCCTGGAACTTCAGGGATAATAGGCTTGATATCGGTTTTTATAATTTACATGATAACTATGCCTATAATGAATATAGAAACTCCAATAACATCTCTTTCTAGTGCAGTAGATCCTTTAGCAAGATGGTCCTCCTATGTGATTCCGCAATATGTATGGTTAATGGATATAGCTGTTATAACTTCTACCGCAAGTTCTCTGTGGTTAACTGCTTTCATATTAAGTAGAGCATGGTATTCTGGAGCTAGAGAAAATTTGATGCCTAAAATATTTGGCAAATTACATCCAAAATTTAAAAGTCCATGGATAAGCATTTTAATAATGACAGCCCTTGAAGTTTCTGTACAGACGCTGGAATTAACTTCTCCTACTGTCTCATCTTTCTTTGGTATTGTACTCACTGGTGCTGGAGCTTTTCTCTTAGTAGAGTTCGGAATAGATTCTATAACTGCGACTTATGTATGGTGGAAATCTCAAATTAACGACTATTCTGACATAATTCTAAGAATAATTTCTCCTATGACCGCTGTAGTAATGTTATCTACTGTATTTTTTGGAGTAATAGAAGCCGGTCCAGCATTCGGAATATCCACATTCTATTATGCTTTAACTATAGGTATAATGGCTTCATTTGGTATATTCTTCATTTTTAGATCTAAAAAAATGAATATAATTTCCCCTAAACTGGAGAGAGGAATCTCCTGAAATTCCCTAAATATACATTTTTTCCCATAATAGAGTTATCTAAGAAAACTATTTATTTATTAAAAATTATAGTACTTAACATGTCTAATATATCTCCGACAGGTATTTCTGAGAAAAAAATATCTTTTGAAGAAATAATATCAGAGTATTTAAAAATATGGAAAAATATTTACAACGAATTAGAGAAAAATAATATAAAGGCTCTTATTTACGGTTCAGTTGCCATCTATTATAAGTTAAGTAATTTGCCTGAAGCAATAGATTTAATTAAAAGCAATAGGAAGAATGGCCCTCAAGATCTTAATGTTATAGTACCTTTAAAATTCAGGGAGAAGTTTAAAGAGATTCTAATGAAAATGGAGTTTACGCCTTATTATCATCTAGAAGTCACTATGGGAAATCTAGCAAGTATGTTTCTATATAATCAATTCACAATTAAGGTATACTATATGGATAAAGCTGAATTTAATCATGATGTTGATATTGATTGGAATCAAGAATTTTCACTTAGTCTAACAGATTTATTGCTAACTAAGCTTCAGATTCATTATCCGACTGATAAAGATTCAGCTGATATTGCGGCTATCCTTCTAAAATACGATGAAATAGACAAGGAAAAGATATGCATTCAGACGTCAAAAGATTGGGGATTCTGGAAGGATGCTGTAGATAATCTAAATAATGCTAGAACCTATGTTTCAAGACTTCAGTCAAAGAGCGAGAAGCTAAAAAATATTATAACGGCCTCATTGAAGCTATATGGCCTGGTAAATAATTATCCTAAGCCTAATAATTGGAAACCTTTGAATGATGAAAAATATTGGAGAGATTTTTAAATGAAATATTTTCTAATATTCCTTGTATTAATTCCTTTTTTTGTTACTTATTCTCAAATAGGTTACATAGAATATACAATTTATTTAAATAATATGTCCACAGTCAGTGGTGTTACACCAAATTTTTTCTCTAGCATTTCCCCAACTTATATGGTAGTAGATTCTTCTGGATATGTGTTTGCTGCTGCAGTTAACGAAGTTTTCATCATAAATCCTTATGGTAAAGTAGTTGGAAAAATTGGGGTTCAAGGAGCAGAATATATATCGTATTGTAATGAAAATAATACTTTAATAGTTAGTAGTGGAACTTTACCTAATTTTACTATTTCATTTATATCTACAATTAATTTCACTATTATCAGGACTATAAATGTAAACGATTATCCTCTCTCGACATTGGAACACAATGGGAAAATATATGTAGGAACTTATGGGGGAGTAGGAATTTTAAACAATAGTAAGATAAACATTTTTGTAAATACTCCTGGACCCGTCGTTTCTTTAGCCTATTCTAATGGATATCTATATGCTGTAGGCTATAATTTTACTCAGAGTTATGGGTTCTTATTTATAATACATAATAATTCTGTCAAATCAATTATTCTTAGTACATTTCCTAATTTTATTTATGTATACAATAATAAGATTTACATTGCAGGAGACTTCAGTGTTATAATGATAAATCAAGAGAGTTTAAAAATACAGTATATAAATATTTCAGGAGAAAAATTTGAAGGAATAGTAGTAGATCCTAAAAATAATTTAACGTATGTAACTGCAGATAGTCTTTTCGGTCCTGATTATATTTTAGTTTTAAACGGTTCTAAGATATCTGGAGAGATTTATGGTGGAATAACTCCTATAGGAATAGTATTTGATAACGTTAGTAATTTTTTATTCATATCGAATTTCTTTGATGGAACAATATCGGTAATTTCTACTAATGGTTCTCAATATTATCAGGAAAATACTTATCAAATTCCAGTAAATCAGAATATTATAAGCAATAAGCCCAAGTTAGAATTTTATATTCAAGATATTATTTTCTTTGTGATAATTATTTTTATTATAGTTTTAACTTTGAGAAAGATAAGGAAATAGAATCAAGCATTAAGTGATTCTATTATCTCCTTTAAATCGCTTATTATCATTTTTTCTATTTTAGTGTTTAAATAATATCTGTAAATTGGTCTTCCTTTTTCTCCACTTCTTAATTTTTCCTTACTTACAAAACCGAGAGTTTCCAATATTTTTAAGGATCTAATAACTGTAGGCTTATTTTTATGAGTTTTATCTATAATATCTTTTATAGTAGCATTTTTCATTTCCTTTAAAGTTAGATATATTTCAATATCTGTATCATTTAGTCCATAAAGCATTCTTAATAATGAACTTATTGTCATTCTTTTACCAGACTTTGTTACAATCTCTTTTTTAATTTCTAGATTCTCCATAGTTGTATAATAATGTAAGTTTTTCCTTATAAATATTTTTCTTGCAATAGTTGAAATATAAGTTTATTATATTTAAGTTGCTATATAAATTTACAAAATATTTTTTTAGTAGTAATCAATCTTTGGGAATAATAAATAAATTATTTAAGAATAGAGTGAGAGACTTTAAATATGAAATTTAAAAAATGGAGAGACGTAATTAACGAAGGAACTCCTCTCAAATTATTATATTTCTATACTGATTGGTGTGAATATTGCGAAAAACAAAAAGAAATTCTAGATAAAATCCCAGATTGGGATAGTTTTTCCTATGCAGAAATAAATGCAGACGAGAGGCCAGATTTGGCTATAAGATATTCACCGCAGATTTATCCTTCAATTAGTATAATAACTGAAAATAACGTAGTAGGCGGACTATATGGTTACAACGATTCTCAACAAATTGAAGAAACTATGCTTATTGCTTTGGATCTTTATAATGGAGGTGGTAAACTATTTTCCGAAAAAAACCTAAAAAATGTATCAAAAAGGACTTATAATGTAACTGACGCAATAGATTTGATCAAGAGAAATTGTTTAGCATTTTTTGATATATATTATGGAGGATTCGAAAGAGAACCTAAATATTATCTTCCGAATGTTTTAAGATTTCTACTAAGAGATAAAAAAGATCCATATTCTCTTGAAGTTGTCAAATATACTGTTGACGCAGTTATATACAATTTATGGAACGAAGGATTTTATGCATACGCTAAAAAATATGATTGGAGCGAACCATCAAAGGAGAAACTCCTTGACATTAACGCAGAAATGGTAATAACTTTACTGGAAACTTATGAAAGAACTAAAGACGATTACTATTTAGGATATGCAATAGAAACAGGGAAATGGATTTTAAAAAATAGAGATAGAGAATTCTATCCTATAGCAGTAGGAGAAAATAAAGGAGGATATTATATGCCCGTTAATAGTGAAATAGGAGAAATGTTTTATTTACTTTATAAATATTCTAATATTTCGAAGTTTCTCGAAGAAAGTACAAGATTGGCTAAAATTCTCCCTGAAAAATTATCCCACAATCTAGAAAGTGATTCACCCTTATTTCTAATTGATATGGCATATTTACTAAGATTTTTATCATCAATGGGTAAAGGAATTGAACTAATACCAAAAATAAAAGATTTATTTTATGGCGGAGATGCTTTCTTTGACGTACCTCTTTCATTAGCCAGAGAAGAAAAAATTGGAAGATTTAAACTATTGACAGATAATTCAGTTCTAGCGCAAGCACTACTAAAATTAGGTGTTGTTAATGAAGCTACAAAAATAGCAAACTTCTTCCTTAAAAGTTTCTATAACTATACATATTTTTCTCAAGCAGAGTACGGTATGTTATTGGCGATGTTAAATGAAAATGTATAATATATATCTGAGTTTCGTCATAATAGGCCAAGTATTTTTTATTGCAGAATTAGCATCAATATTTCTATTATATCAGCTTTTTAACACAGAATACATTTATTTTGAAGCAATAAACTACTTTCTGCTATTTGCCATACAAATAATACTTATATTAACATTCTTGGTATATCTGAAAAATTCTAGACTTAAATTTACTTTACCAATATTACTTATCCCTGTTATAGGACAGATAATGGAAGGAATTTACGCCCTAATGATCACAAAAGGACAAAGAAAAATAAGACTTACTGTAATTTATTATGCATTATTCATTATTTCGGTTATAGCGTCAAGGTATGTTTACGTGCCTCCAGGTTTTCCGGCTCCGTTAAGTGCTCTTCAGACTTTTGGAATAACACTTGCAATATCAGACGTATTTAATGCATTACTTCTCATCTATCTATTCGTTCTTTTCAGAATCTGGGACAAGCAATAGTTCCTTTAACTTATTCTTCATCATGTCCTTACATTCCTTTCCCCATTCACTTAATGCGATTCCTTCTTCATTTTCAACTTCACATTCAATAATCTTAGTATCTTTAGGTAGAACGCCTAAAGAATTGGATGCTTTCAAAAAAGAATCCAAATCCATATAATAACCTCTTAAATTATTATATAAGTCCATAATAGACGACATTTTATCCTCTTCGATCTTAGGTGAATATATCCTTAATTCTTTCTTTCCTTTCTTATCACATGTTAGAATAATTAGCTTATCTGGTTGTAAAATCTGAAGTAAGGAAGCAGCTTTTAATGCACCTAAACTTAAATCCATAACTTCAATTCCTTCCTTTTTTAATTCGTCAATTAGAATTATAGGTATCGAATAATCTCCCTGATAGAGGTAACCTAGGGCTGCAATCAAATTTTAATCACCTATAATTTCCACAGAATCTAAAGCTCTTCTAAATTCGATAGAATTCATTATTTCATAAGCATTTAAAGTATTTTTGTCTGCACCCTTAAAGACTCCTATTTCCAACGTAATCGTTTTATTCATGTCCATGTATTTAAAACCATTTAATTTAGCTTGATGTTCCCACATTATTCCAGCTTCTACTTTTCTTTCTTTCAGCAAATAGTATATTTCTTTCAATTCATTGGTTGTTATAATTTTGTTTTCGTTCTTGCATCTTATTTGATAAATATCAATAAAAATACTACCTATCGTAAAATATTGTGGATTAGGAACTGCTATGCTATTTGGTTTACATATATCCTCCTTTTCTGTAGCCATAGACATTCTAAGTTTTGCGTAACTGCGTTTAAGTAAAAGCAAATCCCATTCCTTTAAAGCTTTCATCTGATTTGTTGGTAAAACAACTATTTTAGGTGATTTATTTATTATTAAATTACCTATTTTAATTTTTTCATTAAAAATCTGTTTAAATAATATTTCAGATGGAAAACTCTCTATAAAATATGAGATGTAATTATCATCAAATATTTTCACTAATTTAGGTAAAAATTCTTTTAATGAATTATCAAAGAATATTGTCAAGTTAGCATCTATATTTCCCCATATATCTTCTAAATTATTAGAACTTGAGGTTAAATCTATCATTATTTTCTAATTTATCTGTTAAGCTAATAAGCTTAAAATTAAAATGATCAATAAAAAGAATATTTATAAAATAATTGATTATCAAGAATATCAAGAAAATCCTAGTTATTAAGAACTTATATTAAAAAAATTTATAAATATGGTATCATAGAATATACCAGATAAATGGTGAGATAGTGGGATTAACAAGAAGGGAATTTTTAAAACTATCAGGAGTAACTGCATTAGGTACTACACTAGCGCTTAGTGGATTGTCATTAGACGAATTAAGAGCAAAGGCACAAGATTCAGACCAACCTATAAATATAATATGGACAGGAAATGGATGGTGCGGTGGAAACACTATAGCATTTATAGATGCTATGAATCCCTCTCTAGAAAACGTCTTCACTGGAGTATATTTCGATGATAAAGCAATAACATTAAGGCAACCTAGCATCTCAGATTTAGGCAATGTGAATTTAGTTTATCATCCTATTTTAATGCCTCAAGACAGCATGGCCTACGCTACAATGGAAATGGCATTAAATGGAGAGTTAGATCCATATGTCCTAGTAGTTGAAGGAACACTTTTTGATGAGTTCGCATTATATCCTAGAGATGTTTATAACGGAGTGCCATACACATATAAGAAAAATCAATTCTGGTGCTCTGCTGGAAGAAAACCTGATGGTAGTGTATTACTATGTGAAGAATTTGTATTTAACCTAATGAAGAAAGCTTACGCTGTCGCTGCAACTGGAGCATGTGCTACTTACGGAGGAATTCCGGCTACTACTAACGGATTAGGTAAAAGATCACCAACATATGCAATGGGGATGCTAGATGATCCTTATAGAGGTATATACGGATTCCCATATTATGCATATCAAGTTTATCAAAAAGACCTAGCTCCAGATATAATTGACGAAGATATATTTTCAGTTACAAATTCTACTGTAAATACCTCATGGCCAGGCCCTAGTTATCATTGGAAATCAGTAGGAGGATTACCAATTATTGCAATTGCTGCAGATCCTCCAGCAGGTGATTGGATAATGAAAACGTTACTTTCAATAGTACTTTACGCTAGAGGAATAGGTCCCAATCCAGCAGATGATTTAGATGTGTTTAACAGACCTAAATTCTTTTATGGAAACGAGACACATCAGAACTGTCCAAGAGCCGGATTCTTTTCTGAGGGAGTATTTGCGTATGAATTTGGTGATCCTCAGTGCACTTATAGTCTAGGATGTAAGGGAACAGAAGCTAATAGTCCTGCGCCTAGATTGGGATGGCTAGGAGGAGTTGGAGGCTGCACAAGAGGCGGAGCATGCATAGCTTGTACTGCACCAGGATTTCCAGATTTATATGAACCTTTCTACGCTCCACCTAACGCTCCTACGATCCCTAGTACTACATTATTTGCTGCAGCTGCTGCAGCAGGAATAATAGTAGGTGTAGGTAGTTATGCATTTTCTAGGAGAAGAAGAACTCCACCAGCATTAAAACAAACGGAGAAGAGGTGAGAAAAATGGCAACAACTCCCTATTATTTCACGTTTGATTGGACAAAGCCAGTATTAATAGAACCAATAGTTAGAATAAAACCAGAATTAGGAATTCAAGTTACTTATGATTTTTCTACAAATAGAGCAAACGACGCTTACGCTGCAGCAGGAATGTTTAGAGGATTTGAAATCTTCATGAGGAACAAACCTGGACCTGACGTTATCATGTTATCAAGTAGGGAATGTGGAATATGTGGCGAACATCATCAATATATAGAGAGAATAGCTCAGGAAATGGCTCAAGCAGGAAATGCACCTCCGCCTTTAGGATTGGAGGGAATAGTTTTAGGAATAGATGCTGCAATGACCTACGATGCTACTGCACACTTAACTGCATTAGGAGGACCAGACTGGAGTTCATTATTCTTCAAGATAGCAGGATACTTTCCAAAAGAGATATACGAAATAGCCCAACAGACACCATTAAGTAAGGTTGCACAATATTCTGAAGCATTTCCTATGGGAGCACCAACAGAACTAGAGATGGCTGGAGTTAAGATAAAGACTGTATCCGATATAATGGATGCTTTAGTTCCTATAATTGGAGCATATTTCTTGGAAGGTGCATATTCATGGAGAATACTCCATGAAGCTGAACTTCTATATTACCTAAGAATTCCGCATCCCATAACTATGGTTCCTGGAGGCATAGGAGTTCCACCAACGGTAGAAAACTTGCAGAGATACCTACAGAGAATGATCAATGGAACAGCATGGTTAATGAAACAAATGGCTGCATACGAATATTTAGATTTGTTCTTGGCAGATTATAATAACGTATTTGGAATTCAAGCTCTATATGATAAGCTAAATGGAACTTTAGGTTTTGCAGAAGAGGGAAATAGACCAGGGAACTTCGTATCATATGGACAAAGCGATGTTTCTGAGACTCCTTCAGTTACACCTTCAACTACTAAAGTAGCTCCTTATGATGCTACGTACGCAAATATGGGAGCATGGGGGAGAGCAAGAGTAGTAAAGCCTGGACTAGTTATTCAACAATCTGCTTCATCTCCTCCAACGTTAGTAACTAATGATCTTATAGACATTAACCTAGGAATAAGAGAGTTTGTAGAATCTTCTTGGTATAATCCTTGGTATAAGGATGGAAGTTTTGCTTCAGAAGTTCCCTCTGAAGTAGCAGGTATAGAAGAAGATCCTATAGGGAATAAGGTAAGCTATTATCATCCATGGAGAAAATGGACAATGCCAAGTCCTCAGCCTAGACCAATACCCATGGCATATCCTACTCCTTATTCATGGGCAGTATCACCTAGATTTGTACCTTATCAAGGATATAAGCCTATATCTAACTTGTACTATAATGTAGAAGCAGATCCTCAAGCTGTAATGTATGCTCAAGTTCTTCAACCTCAAGCTCCAACACCTATATATTCATCATATTATTCGGTAGCTGGCTTAGGTGCAGAATACAATAGTAATGAAATGAGCGTTAAATTCTATTTGCCTACAGTAAATACTGAAACTGTTAAGTTACCTCCAGAGTTTCAACAAGGAAAGGAAATAGAGTTCAAATACGTAGCTCCATATAAACTTTCTGGAGGAAAAATAGTAACAAATGCTATAGAGAGAATGAGAGCAAGAGCGTTTGAGGCAGGATTAGACGGAATGGGAATGTGGATAGCCTGGTTTACTGCAATGAAATGGTTAAGGGAAGGTAAAACGCAAGTTAGTAGTATGCCTCCATCAAGCTGGACGTACGTAAAGAACACTAATCAAGACGTGGCTATAGGTGTAGGTATGAAAGAAGCTCCAAGAGGAGCACAATATCATTCAGAAGTTTTTGCTACAGGTAAAGGAGTTACTGTGCCAACAATTAATCCTCAACAGATGCAGCCTACTACTGTAAATGCTGGTCCCAGAGTTAAATTAACATATGATGACGGTATACAAACTATAAAGCCAGCTTCTCCTACTCATGGTGCTGGAACTTTTGAAGAAACAATAATGGGAAATCCAGATTATAATATTCTAGGAACTCCAAGACTTACAATAATTCCTACTGATCAATGGGACGGATTCGAATTTGCTCAGACACTTAGATCTTTTGATCCTTGCTTCGTATGCGGTGTTCACATGGTTTTACCAAATGGTAGAGTAAGATTCCAAACATTAGGAGCTCCAGTAGATCTAAGTAACGTATTAAAAGTCTTCTACAGATATGCAGCACAATTAAGGTGAAGACAATGCTACCAATAGTATATGCTATAGGGGCATCTTACGGTTCAGACGCTCTTTATTGGTGGGCATTAAACGTTATTTTCCCTGTAAGTTTGCTTATTTTTGTCTTCGGCGTAATTTATAGAATATCAAGGTATTTTATAGGAAGAAGGACTATAACTTATGCGTCTGCAGGATTCGGTTCAGAAGTTAAGGAAGCAGTTAAGGGAATCCCAACTCCTTTTGCTGCTGCAGGTAAAAAAGATCCATTCCTTATAATAGAAACTATATTTTGGCATATCTTCGTTCTTGGAGTAATAATAATTGTTGGTATTCATATTATAGCATGGAATTATATCTTCGGAGCTATTTTCGGAGTCTCTAATCCACTCTGGTTCTTATTTAAAATATCAACACCAGAACAATTTACTTCGGCATATCAAATGGGTATTTTAGGGAGTAATGCATATTCTCATGGAGGAATACTTAATCCATTAGGTGCGTGGAATTCTGCAGAAGTAGCTACTTCAACTTTTGATCCGTGGGGATTTCTATCTGTTCTGGTTAATGGTACTATGATGGCGCTAATAGCTTTAGCGGGCTTAGTAGGATATTTAACTACTAGAATAGTTGAGGATATAAAGGGAGATAAGAGGTTAAGCTCCGTAGGAGATTATACATTCTTAATATTATTATTATTGATAATAATTAGTGGAATAGGCGCTATGTATGATTTCTCTATACCATACTTAGGAATTCCAAATCAAGCTAACTGGTACGGTCTTCATATAGCGCTAGTCGGGGCTTTCATAGCATATATTCCATTTAGCAAGGGCTGGCATATGTTCGGTTATTATATAGGCAAGGGATTCAGAGGCTATACCTATGGGAGAAAAAGAGAATAAAGTATGTGGGGGATTTAAGGTGGAAAAAGGAAAGGTTAAAATTCAAAGACCGTTAGTTTCAAGAATTTTCGATGAAATGTCTCATTACGATGTTTGGGGAATACAGGAATGTATGAGATGTGGAGTATGCAGATTTACATGTCCGTTCTGGCTAGTAACAAAGAAGGGTACTGATGTGCCCGCATGGAGAACTTATGAAATAAATAAGATGTTTTCAATGTTTTATACGGGTTATGGAACAGTTGCAAGATATTTAAGACTTAGGAGAATAAGCTCTAAAGAGTTTAAGAGTTGGGTCGATTCGGCGTATAATTGTACTGCTTGTGGAGGGTGTACTGAAACTTCTCCACTAGAAATACCAAACTGGTATACTGCGTTATTATTAAGAAGGGTTCTGCATTTCACTGGGTTTAATCTTCCTGAAGTAGAGACATGGGCAGAGAACACTAAGAAATTCGGAAACGCGTTTGGTTTGGAGAATGAAAAATGGGTAGAGATGGCTAATAATTACGGTCTTCCAACGGATTCTAAAGATTCTGAAGTCTTGTATGTTCCAAGTGCGTTAGAAATAGTACAAGGTTACATTAACGAAGTAGGAACTATCATGATGAGTATGAAAGGAAAATGGACAGTTAGTAGTAAATTAAGTGATATAGGATATTATGCATATTTTGCAGGAGATTTCGAAACTGCAAGGGGTCAATTTAGTAAAATATATGAAGAAGCTAAGAGACTGGGAGTCAAAAAGATTGTAACTTCTGATGGAGCAGGTTACTTTTTCCTTAGATGGCAAGCTCCTAAGAGTCTTGGTTATAAACTAGATTTACAAGTGGAGCATCTAACAGAAACAGTTTATAACGCCTATAAGGAAAGTAAGATAAAAATAGATAAAGCAGATTTTAATGACGAAATTACTGTTCATGATTCTGAATTCATGAGTAGGTTAGGAGGTCTAGAAAAACCACCTAGAGAATTACTTAAGTTATCCTTACCTAAATTTAAAGAACCTAAACCTTCTCCATCATCTTATAACTTATTCACTTGCGGCCATCATTTAGAACTTATAAGAGATAAACAGGATATAGTAAAGAAAATGAGAGCTTATGCAGCGTCACAGTTAGGTAATTGGGCTAAGTCAGTAGTAACGTTTGATCCTAATTGCAAATTATCAATAGATAATGCAATAAGAGATTCACAAGGCGTAGAAAAATCCTATTATTATACAAATATATTATCGAAGGCGATTAAGAGTTGAGCTTTCTTATTAGATATTTATTTAAACAGAGTGGAATAGAAGATACAATAAAGGAAGCAATGGAAGAGATTACTTCCGATAAGGATTTCTTAGATTTGATAATAATTAGACCGTCTCCTCCTTCTAATTCCAAAGAAGAATTAATGAAATTAATAAAGAATCTTGGTTTGGACATAGAAATAAGAGATTCAAAGAATACAATAGATCCAATAAGGAGATCAACGGCTATATCTGCTAATGTAACTCCACTAGATATAGAGAATCCTATTGAAGTTTTATGGAAAATTGGAGAACATTTTAAAGGGACTAAATTTGGAAATTCTTAAGAACTCAAATTCAATCATTTTTTCTAAACCTTTTCCTTTTCAATTCATTAGAGAGTATTTTAAAAATGATAGCGATTACTTTACTGCTGGAAACGTTGAAGTATTAATAGAAAAAGAAGAGAAAAGTGAGGATTATACAAAATCGATATTGTTTTCTTCAGAAGGAGAAAAATCTCAGGAAATCTTTGATATGTTCCTAAGGTGGTTATCACTAAGAACTAGAGTTAATGAGTTTGTCTGGGCATATCAAATAAATTGTATAATTAAGGAAAAAGTAAATTTAAAATTCAATTTTCCTTCAGTCTTACCAATGGTAGGTAACGTTATGTTAACAGGTTTGATTTTAGCTAACGTAAAAAACTTAGATATGAACCAAAGAAAATTTACTATCATACAAATAGATAATGATATAAAAATAGTGAAACGTGATGAGAAATATATAAGTATATCACAAGTAAAGGACGAACTGAAGAAATTACTTTACGTAATTAATACTTCTAATTTAGGATATAAAAGTTCTTAATATTCTCATTAATAATACGATTTATGAATGCTAATTAAAATAAGTGATACAATATTTTAACCATAAAGTAAATATCCTAACGCAGAAATACATCATTACTTTTAGTATTTTGTAAAAACAGACAATAGTTGAGTTTAGTTTTATATCTTTAGTGTATAAACTTTACATATGGAAGTAAGAAAGAGGAAAACTAAGATAATAGCAACTTTAGGCCCGTCTTCTGAGAATTTTATAGACGAATTACTTAGAAACGTTGACATAATTAGGATAAATCTAGCTCATACATCTTCTATAGAGAAATACGTTAATATGATAGAAGGAAGAGTTCCTATTCTCTTAGATCTTCCTGGATCTAAATTTAGAATATTAAATGATAATATAATAAGTGTAAAAAAAGGACAGAGGCTTACTTTCGGTAATGAAATAAAAGTAGATGATAGTTTTTATTCACTAGTTAATGATGGAGACTTATTGACTATTGGAGATGGAGACTTAAAAATAATGGTAAATAAAGTTGAGGACAAAATAATTGGAACAGCTCTAGAAAATGGAATCATATATCCACATCGAGGCATATCTTTACCTAAAGAGATGCCATATGGAGTTACTGATAATGACTTAAGGTTGCTAGATAGTATTATGAGATTCGATCCAGATTTTATAGGAATTTCATTTGTAACTTCTGAATTGGATATTAAGAAAGTTAAAAATGTTACCAATGAAAAAAGTTGGATAGTTTCGAAGATAGAAAGAAAAGAGTCTCTAAATAATTTAGTTAATATAGCTAAGCTCTCGGACGTTCTAATGATAGCTAGAGGAGATTTGGGACTAGAAGTAGGCCTAGAAAATATTCCATTTATACAAAAATATATTATAAAATTAGGGAAAAAGACGAAGAAACCAGTTATTTTAGCTACACAAGTACTTGAATCTATGGTTAATTCTCCAACTCCAGTAAGAGCAGAAGTTATAGACATAGCGAACTCGATTTCTCAAGGAGTTGACGCAATAATGCTCAGTGACGAAACTGCTATAGGAAAACATCCATTAGAAGCTACTCAAGTACTTAATAAACTAATTTTAGGTATTGAAGGAAATATTAAAATTAAAGTTCCTGTAAAAATAGGAAGCTTGGAGGATTCAATTTATTTTTCAGCAATTATGAGCCTAAAGCTTAGTAAGGCTAAAGCACTAGTAATTTATTCTCCTTCAGGTAACGGAGCCATTAGAATTTCTAAGTTGAGACCTAATGTACCAATTATAGCATTAGTAAACAAGAACATTGAAAGAAAATTATCCATAGCTTTTGGAATATACACCGTTAAAATTGATCCTATCAACAGTGTAGACGAACTTATAAAAATAAGCAGAATAATTTCTATAGATTCTGGTTTAGCTAAAAAAGGAGATTCGTTAGTTATAACTGCAGAAAATTCAACAAAAATTGGTAAATTTATAAAGATAGAAGATATTAGGTAATACAATTAACTATTGGCGCACTACTACCGTAAGCTTCATTGATAATCTCCTGTAAGTAGCTTGCAGCGTTTACTAGAGTAGTTATATTATACATGTTTTGCATAACGTAAGTTATACTGTCTCCTTTAAGAACATTTGGATTTACAAGAGGAGTAGTTAGAACGTATGTACCATTAGGACCTGTTATTATTAGACCAAAATTGAGATGAGGTGGACTAACTATGTATGCAGAGGCGTTATGATAGCCTTCAACTGGAACTTGAGTTTCATATTCTATAAATAGCTTAGAAATATTTTGAGGAAGACTCTCTTCAAGTTCTTTCTTTCCTACGCTTATAAGATTTTGTACTGAAACTGGAGTTCCAGTCGGTGTAGCATTAAGATATTCGTTATAAGTATAGACTACGTTAAATTCTAAACTTGAATTCGGTGTAAATCCTGTAAATATTATTCCTGGTATGTTTGCAGCCACTTTATCATAAGGATCAGAATAGTGAGTATAATAACTTACTTTCCCATAGTGAGAAATTATCATGTAAATAACCCACGATGCTGTAGCACCTACTGGACATCCTATCCAAGACTGTTCAAATATTTCAACTTTCCCTGGTGGAGCATAATCTACATTACTTACTTTGATAAATTTACCAAAAGGTACTGTTTCAGAGACAGATTGACTACTCGTTTTAGGAACTAGCTCATAATAACTAATTCCAGCTATAATCACAATTAAAGCAATTATTGCAATTATAGTTTTCTTCATCATTAACAGAGTATAAGAGAGAATTTAAAAACCTTTATATATAGAGAGTTGAAAAAAGATTTAGATTTATATAAAAGTCATAAGATATGCTTAAGCATGAAATTACTTTCGTTCTCACCCACACCCATTGAAGAAAAAAGAGTCGGAATATATAAGAACGGTAAAGTTATAGATCTAGTTAAGGCCTACCAAATAATATACGACGCTGAGCCTCCAAACTGGTTTTACGATATGAAGAAATTAATTGAAGGTGGAAATGGACCTCTATACTTAATAAATAAACTCATGGAGGAGAATGAAGAAAAGTTATCATTGGCTACCTTGGATGCGGATAAAATAATATATTATCCTCCCATAGATAATCCAGAAAAAATATTTCTTATGGCAGTAAATTATAAGGCGCACGGTCAAGAAACTAGTACTTCTCCACCAAAAGAACCATATTTATTTACAAAATTCAATAACACGTTAATAGGTCATAATCAGTCCGTAATAATTCCTAAGTCATCACATAAGGTAGATCACGAAATAGAGTTAGCAGTAATAATTGGTAAAAAAGGGAAGTATGTAAATTCTTCCGATGCTGAAAAATATATTTTCGGATATACTATTTTAAATGATATCAGCTTTAGGGATAAGCAATTTCCATCAGAAGGGCCATATGGAATGAGATGGGTACATGGAAAAGGTATGGATACTGCAGCTCCATTGGGTCCGTGGATAGTTACTAAGGATGAAATAGTAAATCCGCATAACCTAAAATTAACGTTAAAAGTAAATGGTGAAATTAGACAGGAAGGTTATACTGAAGATATGATTTTCAGAATTGATAAAATTATAGAGTATGTAACTGACGGGATAACACTTAAGCCTGGGGATATAATATCTACAGGAACGCCTCCAGGAGTAGGATTAGCTTCTGGGAAATATCTTAGGCCAGGGGATGTAATGGAAGCTGAAATATCTAACATAGGCGTACTTAGGAATTATGTAGCAGAAGAGAAATAAATTCACGAATCTTTTAGCTATAACCATCCTATTTTATGCAAGTATGCAGTTAGCATAATTGCCAAGAATACTAATGGGGTTAGGAAGTACAGCGTATCTACTGTAGAAAAGTTAGAGGGTAAAGACGAGTAAGAAACAGCATAAATACTTGCAATAGCAGTTACTGGCAAAAATATGAAAGATATGGAAGTTAGTTTCTTTATAATTATATTTAGTTCGTTTTGAACCTCAGTTAAATAAATATTATACAAATCCGATGATCTTGTAATTAATATTTCAGTTCTTTCATACGCAAACGCAATTTCGTCTTGAATATCTTTGCTTATATATTTAGATAATTTCTTAGATACGTAATAAAGCGATGAAGAATCTGAATATAATGTCTGAATCTCTTTTCTTAAGTTTTTTATTGACGTCAAATCCTTGAGTTTACCTTCAGTTATACTGTCGAAAAGTGCGTCAAATTTCTCAAAAAGCTTTGTTCTTGTAATTCCTAAAGAATAGACTACCTCATCTAATATGCACTCTACTAACTTGTTAGATTCACAATTATCGAAATCAATTTCCTTTATCATTTCATAAATCTGTTTTGAGTATACTGTTAAATTTCCATTTAACAAGGATAAATATTGCGGAACACCATTTATATCGATCCTAGCGTAAAACCCATTATCTAAAAATATTACTCTATATATGTTTAGGTCATCTACTGAAATTGTAGGAGGTAGTTCTTGGAACTTTACTTCGCATTTCATAGAATTTAATGCATATAAAAAATATTAAACGTTGATTCTTCGTTAGTATTATCAGTAATTGCTTATCTTATATTTTTTCTATCATTAATAAATGGAATTTTATGGAATAATTAATGTAGTTTTTCCCAACTAATTTTATGTACTTTATCTAGAATATTATCCTAATCTAGAATATTATCCCAAGACTAAGGATACAATTTTTTGGAGAAGTACGAAATTATTTCTAAGTAAATCTTCATGTGAAATCATACAAAACGTTTTTGTGAATCTAAATAAATCTCACAACACTTATAGTTAATTCTGATTCTAGGAACTCTAGAATAATAGTATTGCATAAGAAAACTTGGCTATTGAATATGATGTTTTATGTATACGGAATCTTTATATACGGAGCTTCCGTATATAATAATTATGTCAGACGTAATTAGTGTAAGAGTATCGAAAGAGCTAAAGAAGAGAGCACAGGAACTGGGAATTAATATTAGAGAAGTGGTGGAAAAAGCCTTAGATAACGCAATAAGGGAAAAAGAGAAGGAAGAAATTAAGGAAACTACAATGAAAATTAAAGAATTAATGAGAGATGTAAGCGAAGATGACTGGATAAGAGATATTAAGGAGAGCAGAAATGAAAGATAATGAGTTTCTTTTCGACGCTTCGGCTTTATATTCGCTCCTAGATTATTCAGATAAATTAGACTTTAAGAGAAGTCACATACTTACATTAACCCTTTATGAGGTAGGAAATGCTATATGGAAGGAGTATTATTTACATAAAAAGGTTAAGGACCCTATAACTCTTTCGACGCTTTTTTATAAGTTTATGACAAAATTTAACGTAATAGGTAACCTCTTATTTGAAGGAGTGATGAAAATTGCCGTAGAAGAAGGTTTAAGTTATTATGACGCGTCTTATGTATACGCCGCTAAATCTTTAGGACTTGTCTTAGTATCCAATGACAAAGATCTGATTAGAAAAGCAAATGCTATTTCTTTAAAAGATTTCATTAAACTTATATAATAATTATATAATGAACGTACATACATTAGTTAATAATTTTTCATTCTTATATAAAAAAATTAAATGCGATCCTTTATGTAATTTTTCACAACTAATATTCAAAGGATTAAATGAAGTAAAAATACAGTGAGATTTTCAAGATAGAAGTAAGGAATGATACATAGATTGTGAATATTTTGTAACATACGATAAAATATATAAATTAGAATGAGATAAAAAACATGATAAAAATGAGGAAAGTTTGGATAGGGATAGTAGGAATTATATTAATTACTATTGTTATTCTTCTCGTATATCCTTCCATTTCTTTCCATCAAAATCTTGTCCTAGGAAAATTTTTTAAAATAAGTAATAAAGACTATGCTCCAAAAGGTAAAATAGTAATATGGTTCGTCACGTGGGTAGGATGTCCGGTAGGCGCATCGGATAGTTGGATACTTTATAGTTTTCTTCACAAAAATAACGTTAACGTTAACATTACACTACACTATTCCGACCCTAACGATAAAATAGGTCCTTTACCTGGGATAGTTTTCAGTAACGGAATTCCTAACACTTGCGTTCCATATAATTACTCCTCTGGAAACATTATTTTTAGTGTATGCTATATGATGAACGAATATTTTAACGAAACACCAAATGGAATTCCAGTATTACCAAATAATATCCTAAATACTGAAATCAAAGAAATTAAAGACGTACTTCCTCAATGGGTCTATTCTTTAGTATATTATTATAATGTTAAGGCAACATATAATATTAACGGAAAGACAATTTCTCCATCATACTATGTTAACCCTCACCACATAATTTCCACAATAGTTATTTCAGGTAAAGGAGGAACGTGGATTATGGTAGGACCAATGTACAATCTAACAGTTCTAAAGGGATTAACATATGAATATGTAATGCATAATTTGTATAATTTTTCGTGGTATAGAACTTCGTATCAAGAATTTTCAGAAACCGTAAATAAAGCTCAAGAATAGCATTTTATTATGTACCCTTATTTTTTATCTTAACAACGGGTTCAAAGGGGGCGGAAGACTCCATCCGTGGAGATAGATAGCTCCCCTTGTAAGGCTTATATACGTCTTTTTCAAATACCCTATTAATGTCTGACGTAGGGTTACGCTTTAGAGCGTACTGACGAAGAAACGTTGAGGGCGTTAAAAGCCCAGTTGAGGTTATCATGTGAAGTGTACGACATCCTACGCTGAGCAGATGCGTATTTTCATGAAAGAGATGGAAAAGGACTCACTAAGACGGAGTTGAGGCAACTAGCCCTCGACTTGAGAAAACAGGATGAACAGTATCAACAAATATATTCCCAAACACTGCAACAGATCGCAGACAGGTTCTACGATGCAAGACAGAGGTTCTTCGAAGGGATAGCACGTTACCCAAAAGAAATCACACAAATGGTATTGGTAGTTGACTTTAGCTTAAATATAAAGATTAGTTAAAGATGTATTCTATCTAATATTTTCGTTTTTCAAATTCTTCATCAATGTATTTTATCTTAAATAATATAAAAAACGAATAATTTTGGGACGTCCAGTGCTATACTTTACACTTAAGTCAATTAGTGACAAAAGCTACACTTGATAGTGCATTATAGAGATGTGACTAATATGTTTTATATGAGCGATTAAGCGTACAACAAAGGAAAAATGATATATTCATAATAAAATATGTATTAGATAGCTACTTATTTTTATGTGCAAAAATTGCACATATAAACTAAGAATATAGCCTATGTCAACTATATTATGAATAGATGATATATGATCCCATTTAAAACAGACCCTACTTTTTATCCATCTCCTAAGTCAGCTATGAAATCGAAACCAGAAGATCTAGCTTATGTAGCGTGTCTATATGAGGGAACCAAATTAGATAGACCAGACTTTATAGCTGTAGTTGACGTAAATCCGCACTCTCAGACGTATTCAAAAGTTGTAGGAAAAGTAGAACTTCCTTATAAAGGAGATGAATTGCACCATTTTGGTTGGAATGCTTGTAGTTCTGCATTATGCCCTAATGGAATTCCTGGAATTGAGAGGAGATATTTAATAGTTCCCGGTTTAAGATCATCTAGGATTTATGTAATAGATACTAAAGAAAATCCTAGAAATCCAAAGATAACTAAAATAATTGAGCCAGAAGAAGTTAAGGAAAAATCAGGATATAGTAGACTTCATACTGTTCATTGCGGTCCTAATGGAATATATATCAGTGCTTTTGGTAACACTGCTGGTGAAGGCCCCGGAGGAATATTGGTTTTAGATCATTTTAGTTTTAATGTCTTAGGAAGATGGGAGATAGATAGGGGAGACCAGTATCTAGCATACGATTTCTGGTGGAATTTACCAAATGAAGTAATGGTTACAAGTGAATGGGGAGTTCCAAATACTATAGAAGACGGTTTAAAAATAGAACATTTAAAAGATAGATATGGAAATAGAATACATTTCTGGGATCTTGAAAAAAGGAGAAAAATACAATCTATTACCTTAGGTGACGAAAATAGAATGGCATTAGAATTAAGACCTTTCCATGACCCTACAAAGCTTATGGGATTCATAAATATGGTAGTAAGTCTAAAGGATTTGAGTAGTTCTATATGGCTATGGTATTATGAGGGAGGAAAATGGAATGCTGAAAAAGTTATAGAAATTGAAGCAGAAAAAAGCGATACTCAACTCCCTGAGATATTGAAGCCTTTTAATGCAGTTCCACCATTAGTTACTGACATAGATCTATCATTAGATGATAAGTATCTATATGTAAGCTGTTGGGGAACTGGAGAAGTTAGAAAATATGATGTAAGTAATCCATTTAAACCATCATTAGTAGGAAAGGTAAAACTTGGGGGGATTGGTTCAAAAGAATATCATCCTTCAGGAGTAGAACTGAGTGGAGGTCCTCAGATGTTAGAGGTAAGTAGAGATGGAAAGAGAATTTACGTAACGAATTCATTATATAGCACTTGGGATAATCAGTTTTATCCTGGCGGGATAAGAGGATGGATGGTTAAGTTAAATTCGGAAGATGGTTTGAGATTGGATAAAGAGTTCTTAGTTGATTTTGGAGAAGCTAGAGCTCATCAAACTAGATTGAGTGGAGGAGATGCAAGTTCAGATTCTTATTGCTATCCTTAGTTTTCTTTTAGGAATTACAGAAGGTCTTAATGTCTATAAAGGGCCTCTTTTTTCTTTATATTTGAGAAAATTTAATAGAAAAATTGAAAGTTACACATTACCGTTTTTTATGATAATTTTTATTTTGTGGACAATTATTTTCGCTAAATTCAGCATAACATCTGTTCTCATGGTAGGTATTTTTATTGTATTAACATATTTAATGAAACTTCTTATCTGGAAGTATCATCATTACACTGGAAGTTTTAGTCCTAGTCTTATGACTGCAATAAAATGGGTATTAATAAACTCTTTAATAAACATGGAATTTATTCTTCCTTTATTTCTGGTATTAATGAACGTTTTATATTATTTTATTTATATTATAGCAAATTTTTCACCTAAAATTGTCTTATCGATCTCTAACGAAGATGTTTTAAGAGGATTTGCCATGTTGAACATGGAAATAATTAATATAATACTTGGGATAGTATTAGGGCTAATTCTAATTTTAATGAAGTAGTAACTAGTGACTATTCTATGTGTTAAAAGTTAATTCCATAGAATACTCTGTTAATTGGACTTATATTTTAACTACTTAATAATGTATATTTTAAAACTGATGAAAAATTTTATATGTTTAGCATTCATATATATTTGTTTAGTTAGAGAATTTTCTCTCAATAGATACATTTTAACAATACAAACTTTTTTATGTTTAATTTATTCATAATATATTAGATTTAATAAAAAAAGACTGATTTTTTAGAAGGTATTTACCATGATTATGATTGTAAAGAATATACTTTTCATTCTACATAAAATCTTTACTGATTTTACTTAAATATGCTTTGTAACTTCTTACTTGATATATAATTACATTTTTTAATGATACATTTCATTAATCATTTTAATTTATATCATAACTTATCTAATACAAATATTTAAATAAAATAAGTCATGTTCTAATACATATTTTATTATACCTGTATCATATTTTCATACTGTAATATCAAAAGGTGAGAAAAATGATCCCGTATATTATATTTATATTATCATTAATTTTAGTATTAATAACATTTTTAATGAAGAAAAAATTATACGCAATATCGTTATCAATAATTGCGATAACTATTAATTCTTATTTTCTTTTAAAATCAGGATTATTTACTAACTTCTTTGTTGGAACAAGAATAGGATCTTTTGGATTTACCGTAAACAGTCTAAATTATCCATTCTTGATTACAATACTTATTGTCTCAATACTCACTCTAATTTTTTCTTCTAAATATTTTGAAGGCAGAAAAATCAATTGGGGATTGTTCTCTGGATTCTTTTCTCTTTCGTCTGTTACATTAATCTATACAGTATTATCTACAAATCTCTTAGAATTATTAATATTTTTAGAAGTTTCGATTATTTCAGTATTCTTCCTAATTCTTCTTTATGGAAAAGAGGACAAAGAGAGAGCTTCCAGCATGTTTATATTATGGTCACAGATAGGAATGAGCCTTTTATTAGCCTCAATAATACTCATAGGCATAGGATTAAACACAATGGATATATATAAAACATACGGAATTTTTAATAACTTCTCGTCTTTTGGTTATGCCGTTCTAGTTTTTATGTTAGCTACTATAGGGATGATGATTAAAAGTGCTCAAGTAGGAGCCAATACGTGGTTACCTAAAACATATAAGGAATCCCCTAGTTCAGTAATAATTCTAAATAGTCTAGTAACTGGTATAAGCTTGTATATAGTTATTCTTTATTTTTATCTTTTTAACTCATTATCTTACTTAGCACCTATCTTTATAGGATGGGCAATATTATCAATGATTTACGGTGGAATTAATACATTTTCTCAAAATAATATGAATAAATTCCTGGGGTATTCAAGCATATCACAATTAGGCTACATGTTATTGGGAGCATCAATATCCTTCTTTATCGGTTTAAACTCCAGTGTTACAATTATACCATTAGGTATTTTAGCCTCAATATTTATCTATATTTCTATAGCTTTTGGAAAAGGAATATTATTTATGAGTGTTGGAGGAATAGAAAAAGAAGTTGAATACAAAGAGGACGGATTATTTAAATCATCTCCAATATATACTGCATTTTCCTTTATAGGCGTATTAAATGTACTAGGCTTACCTCCTACGATAGGATTTATAGGAGAAATATTATTAATCTTATCTTCAGCAGAGTTAATACAGAAAGCCGGAATATTGTTTATCCCAATCATAATAGGAATCTTAATTTCCATAGCCATATCCTCTGGATACGCTGCCCTCTTCTTTAAGAAAATATACGGTGGGAAAAAATTAAGTGCCAATCTCGATAAAAGTCTGTACACAGTAACCATGGGAATACTTTCTATCCTTAGTGTGATTTTATCTCTGGATCCCGAGATACTTTCGTCTTCATTTAACAATTTCGTTACATTTACTTCAGGAAATTATTTTATTTTGCCGTTAATAGTCTTTCTTCCATCTTTAGGTTCGTTCTTGGCACTAATTACTCCGAGTTCTTTAAGTCAGAATTTAAGAGGCTATATTTCTTTAGCTACAATAGGAATAGCTTCAGCTTTGGGAATTTATAATTTAATTAACATATTATCTGTCCCTCATACATTCATTTCAACCGTATTTTCATTCGATCTTTTCAGTTATTTTGCCTTTAGTTCTTCTCTAATGCAATCTATTATTTCAGTATTTGTTTTAGTAATATCCTTCTTTATTGCATTATATAGTATTGACTATATGAAAGAAGATAAAGTTTTGAGAAGATATTGGGGATTCTTTGGATTCTTCATAACATCCATGTTAGCTGTCGTACTATCAAATAATTTAATATTATTTCTCTTAGGTTGGGAAGGTACTTCATTAGCCTCATTTGCTTTAATAAGTTACTACTTAGACGATACTGAAAAGAATATAGTTGGAGATCCTGGAAAAATATTCTTTGGTATCAGAAATGTTTCTACACCCAGCGTAAGTGGTATAAGGGCGTTAATATTCACGAGAATGGCAGACGTTGGATTAATAGCTGGACTAGGTTATTTATTATTTGAAACTACTTTTTCTCAGTATTCCGGAATATCTGCATTGTATCCTCCAGGTACATCGATATTTGGATCATTATCTACATTTACTTCTCCATTTTCTATGATCATCCTTATATTACTATATATAGGTGGTTTATGTAAGAGTGCCCAATTCCCATTTACTCAGTGGCTCATAACAGCCATGACTGGGCCTACACCAGTTAGTGCATTGATTCATGCTGCTACAATGGTTAATCTAGGGGCGATTTTTACATTCCTTACATATCCCTTCTTAGTAGGTAATTCTAGTTTGAATTTATATACTTTCTTTGAATTTATGATTGCTATATCAGCTTTTACTGCAATATATACAAGTTTGAATGCATTAGTATCTAATGAGCAAAAAGTAATTTTAGCCAATTCTACGGCAGATCAGATTTCATTAATGATACTTTCATCTTCGATAGGAGGAATACTAACTCTATATTTCCATTCTATAGCTTATCTTTACACTGGAATTTCTATAGGCATACTACAAATGATAGCTCACGGATTATATAAAGCATCGTTATTTATGAATGCGGGTTCTGTAATTCATTACACTGAAAGTAGGTACATTGGTGAATATCCTTCTCTATATAAGAGATTAAAAAGCGTATTTACGCTTCAACTATTAGCTTCTCTAAACTTAGCGAGTATTCCACCACTAATAGGCTTTTGGGCACATTCCTTTATTGCATATTTAGTGTCTTTTAATCCGTACTTGGTTACTTTGTACTTAATTTTAGAATTTGCAAGCGCGATTTACATTATTAGGTACCTGGTAAGAACTTTCTTATGGAGAGGCGAAAATATGATTGGTATTGATCTACTTTACAAACCTCCAAGATACAGCTATGCTACGTTCTCATACTCAAATCACGATTTGCATAACTATTCAAAAGATGAAAATAGGTTAGGTAAATTAATGATTATCTCTCCAGGGTTATTAGTTGCAATAACTATCATAACAGGGGCTCTAATAGTAGGAATAACTAGATTCATGTCCACTCAAATGTTTGCAATTAAGGGATTCCTATCATTTAGTCTCTCGGATGCACTTATTTCGTTATTAGGCATAGTAGTAGCATATTTAGTATTTACAAGGAATATTCATATAGAGAAACTGAATCCAGTAATGGACTTCTTATATTCCGGATTCTTCATATATCCATTATTAGATAAGCTAGGAATGTACTCCATGAAATTCTTTAATAAGACATACGAAACCATAGAATATAACGGTTTATATACTGCACTAAATGTAAAATTACCTTTAATGGTAAGGAAGTTTGGTGGTTGGGCTGTAACAAAAGTACAAACTGGAATACTGAGGAACTATGTGGGATTCTACATAGTTGGATTAATAATGGTACTAATAATATTGCTTATTATAATCTAATTTTTTAAAATTAATATATTAAAAAAAATCAAGTTTTTACACTTTCTAATTTCATAATTGCGTTCATAGCTTCCTTAACGTGATTTGAGGCATTCATTTGAGAAGAATAAATATGGGTAATTTTTCCTTCTTTATCTATAACGAATGTTATTCTAGGAGGAATGAGGAGACCCTTAGCACCGTATAATTCCCTTATCTTGTTATCTGGATCACTAAGAAGTTTGAAAGGTAAACCGTATTTTTCTTTGAATTTCTTATGCGAATTAATGTCGTCTCCACTTACTCCCAATACTACAACTCCCATTTTTGTTAATTCGTCCCATTTCTCCTTAAAACTCAGAGCTTCTGTTCTGCATCCAGGAGTATCATCCTTAGGATAGAAGTATAATACTACGTACTTTCCTAGAAAATCTGATAATTTAACTCTTTTACCTTCATCATCTTCAGCTTCAAAATCTGGAGCTTTATCTCCTACTTTGAGTTTCATATCTTCACTTCCATGGTTGACTTTTTAAATTCTTTTTATAAATACTTTCTAATTTTTCATCACTAATTGAAAGAAATAACTTAAAAATCTAGTGTCTAATAGTTAGAATATAAAATATTAAATATTTAAGGATCTATTTAAGTTTATGGAGTATAAGTGGGTTGCACTGAGCAATACTACTGTAGGAATTTTAATGGCGACAATAAATGGTACCATTACGATAATTTCTCTCCCTGCAATATTTAGAGGAATAGACATAAATCCGTTTACTTCGTTCCAATACTTATTGTGGATCTTAATGGGATATAATATAGTAACAGCTACTCTTCTAGTATCCTTTGGTAGACTTTCTGATATGTACGGAAGAGTTAGACTTTACAATTTAGGTTTTCTTATATTCACTATAGGTTCAATACTTTTATCAATAACTCCAAACACTGGAAGTCTAGGAGCGTTAGAACTAATATTTTTTAGAATTATACAAGGTGTTGGAGGAGCTTTTCTAATGGCAAATAGTACGGCAATCCTAACTGATGCTTTTCCTTATACTGAAAGAGGAAAGGCTTTGGGAATAAACCAAATTGCGGGATTGGCGGGATCTCTTGTAGGATTGATTTTGGGAGGAATACTTTCAGTAATAAATTGGAGATACGTATTTTTAGTAAGCGTCCCTGTAGGAATCTTCGGAACAATATGGAGTTATACTAAATTGAAGGAATTAAGTAAGCCCAGTAGAAACGAGGGATTAGATCCTATAGGAAATATAACTTTCGGTTTAGGTCTTATATTAATATTAATCGGCGTAACTTACGGATTAATGCCTTACGGAACATCTCAAACTGGATGGGAAGATCCTTGGGTAATAACTTCCATGGTTGTCGGTACTGGACTTTTGGTATCTTTCCTTTATGTAGAAAAGAAAGTTAAATATCCCATGTTTAGGTTAGAACTCTTTAAGATAAGAATGTTTGCCGCAGGCAATATAGCAAGCATGTTAAGATCGTTCGCTTATGGGGGATTGATGATAATGATAATAATTTTCCTTCAAGGAATATGGTTACCATTACATGGATACAGTTATTCTGAGACACCGTTCTGGGCCGGAATATATACAATACCTTTAATGCTAGGATTCGTAACTATGGGACCCATAAGCGGATGGTTATCAGATAAACATGGAGCAAGACTATTATCTACTTTGGGAATGGTGATAGTAGGTATTGGATTTTTAGCATTAACCACCCTTCCATATAACTTCAATTATCCAGAATTTGCGTTAATAATTTTTGTAATGGGATTAGGTAATGGAATGTTTGCGTCTCCAAATACTGCATCAATAATGAATAGCGTACCTTCAAAATATAGGGGAGTAGCATCAGGAATGAGAGCTACTTTACAGAATAGTGGACAAACTGCTAGTATAGCTTTATTTTTTACCATAGTCATAATATCTCTTGCAGCTACACTTCCTCATGCCTTAGCTCAATCCGTCACTCAAGCGGGAGCACCTCAATTAGCTCCTTTAGTTCAAAAGGTTCCAGTTACTGGAGCACTTTTTGCGGCTTTCTTAGGTTATGATCCAGTAAAATCCATATTGTCCACATTACCCCAAAATATATTGTCCACAATACCATCAACTGCTATTTCCACAATGGAACAAAGAACGTGGTTTCCCACAGCTATAGCCCCAGCCTTCATGAGTTCCTTAAGAGATGCATTTTACGTAGGTGCAGGGATGTCATTTATTGCAGCAATTACATCCGCTCTTAGGGGAAGAATTCAAATAGCAGAACTCGAAGAAAAGGTTGGTAGAAATGCAGATAAATGAGGAAGATATACAGATTTTCAGTACTATAGCTAAGATACATAGGGCCATGCAGAGAGAATTAAATAGACGTTTACAGAAGCTTAATATTACCTATTTAGATTTCCTCATTTTGAAGGCTACAAACGAAGGACCTACTACGATGGTGGGATTAGCTAAAAGATTTTATATAACTCAAGCAGCAATTACTTCAGCCGTAGATAGATTAGAGAAGTATTATTTAGTTGAGAGAAAAAGAAATTCTAAGGACAGAAGAATAATCGTTATATCGATAACTCCTGAAGGTAAAAGAACTTTTGAAGAAGGCGTTAAAATATATAAGGCGTTCGCATCAGAGATTCTTGAGGATATGGGAGAAATGACTGACGTATTAATAAAATTAAATAGAATTTTAGAAAAAATGAATAATATTGAAGAAAAATAGTTTTATTCTATCCCCATACGTACCCTGAACTTGAGGAACTACTGGATGTAGACGTCGATGTGTTAGTGGAAGTACTGTAAGATGTGGGCGCAGTAGTATGCGATGTATGAACTGGTACCATAGCTAAGAATACTCCTCCTATTACTATCACTATAATTGAAATCACTATTATTGCCAATTCTATTGCCTTAGGTATTTTCATAGTTAACCAATCCTTTTAATTACTTATAAATGTTTTCCCAATTCTTGTAATTAATATTATTTTCAAATTATCTTCTAGATCCTATCCACGTTACTGTAGTTAAAGCTATTAGAATAATGTCAATAATTATTACTGCTATTACGTAAACATTAATAACTGGTAATGGTTTGCCTAGAATAGGCGCCGGAAATACTCTAGATTCAGTGACTAAAAGATAATTTATCCAATTATAGACCAAGAGTGGAAGATAAAGAATTCTTAAATTTATAAATAGAATTATTGCTCCGACTATCGCGAGAATAGAATCAATAATGAAAAAGTAGCCTACTATCGGTAGCAGTTTAACTAGAGACGCTGAAAGATATAGATGTATTGCTGCCCATACTATAAGTAAAGCTCCAGATATTACTCTTAACGGAAAATATAGTTGTTTTACGAGGCTCATATTCTCACCTCAAATTAAGATTTATTAAACTTTTTCCCAAATCTTAAATTATTATTAATTATTAACATCACTAATATGAGAACCTCTATCTTTCTTAAAGCAGAAATTTGGAATATCTTTAGTTACCTTGGAAAATTGTTTAAGATGGTTTCAGATATTATTTTTTTGATGTCTTAAAATCATGGAACAGGAACTAGCTTACGATAATCTCAGGAATATTTAGAAATTCATAACATATTAGAACAAGTTAATTATATTGATTTAGATATCTTATGAATATATGAACAGAACGTTTTTATATGAACACTGCAGAAAAAGATTTATTTTCTTGATATCATATCATTTACTATGCTAAAAATTGATGTGCATGCACATTATTTTCCACTTGATATTATAAAGGAATTTAAAAACAAACTTAATTTCTCCTTTAATATAAATAGCAATAAAATCAAGGTTATTGTAGGAAAGAATTCTTGGGAAGGAAGTGCCTATAATGGATTTTTAAATGAGGAGAAATTGATAGAAGATCTCCATAACAGTGAAGTAGATATAAGAATACTTTCTTTGGCACCAATTTCGTATCTATACGATGTTGACATAAATATAGCGTTAAGTTTTTATAAAAAATTTAATGATAAATTATCCGAAATTAGCGAAAAAAGTAAAGGTAAGTTTATGGGGATTGCAGGGATTCCACTTCAAGAACCTAGTATAGCGGTGGAGGAATTAAAAAGGGCTGTTAACGATCTTGGTCTTAAGGGCGTATTAATAGGTACTCATATATTAAATTGGAATCTGGATGATAAGAAATTCGAAGAACTCTTTCAAAGTGTTAGTTCTCTGAATATACCTATCCTTATTCACCCACAAATTACCGATATTATATGTAGCGAAAATTTAAGAAACTATTATTTTACTAACTTATTAGGAGTACCTATCGAAGATACTATAGCCGTAGCTTCATTGATAATGTCTGGCATGATCGAGAAATATAATCTAAGAGTAATAGTACCTCAAGGTGGAGGGTTTCTTCCATATCAGATTGGGAGAATCGATCACGGATATAAAGTTAGGGGGAATTCGGCAGATCTAAATAAAATACCAAGCGATTTTTTAAAGAATATGTATTTTGATAATATAGTATTTAATACTAAAGTATTAGAATTTCTCATTAACTTCGTAGGAGAAGATCATGTAGTATTAGGAAGCGATTATCCATTTAAAATGGGCTACTATAAACCATATGAAATAATAGAGAAAATTAAAATTAGTGAAGAAGATAAAGATAAAATAGCAGAGAAAAATGCTAGATTATTATTTCACATATGATTTTATAAAATTCTATGTCTCTCATACCAATTTTTAAATTCCTTATATCTTCTATCAATTATTTCTGCCATATAACTTTTTGGATCTAAATTCTCTACCCTAAATTTTGGTCTAATAATGTCCTCTATCGTAACATTTTCTAAACTTTGTACTGTCTCCTTGCCATAGATTTCCTCTAGCATTGTTCTCCCCTCATTAGTAGCATAACTTAAATTCCACTTAACATTATAATCTGACATTACACTTACTTTATAATTAGGAAATTCTTTGGAAATTTTATATTTAGCTTGAATAGCTATCATATCAGCTAACGTGCAGCCCTTATTTGCTGTAAAAATAAGTCTAACAGTAATCTTATCTTCATCAATATTAATCTCTCTCACTAATCCTAGATCATATATATTTATAGGAATCTCTGGATCGTAAATTTCCTTCAAAATATCTATAATTTTTTCTATCATAATCCTAATCCCTTTAGGAATTCTTCATGACCATTTCGAATATCCTTTACTATATTATCATATTCTTGTTTAAACACGTCTTTGAATCCCTCAATAGAGCTATAAGTCTCTTCCTTCCAATCGTTTAGCCATGGTCTAACAACGTCTCTTAAAGACGGTTCTTTATTAAATGCGTAGTTAAACAATTCAGTAATTTGATGCCTATGCCTCAATGTATCATTATAAAATGAACTATGTATATGCTTCAAGATTTCATCTCCTCTTGAAGTACCTAAGCTTGATAATCCGTTTAATAGTAATTCATCATATACATATTTTACTGCTAAGTTAAACGCTGTTAACGCTTCTCCTGAATCATACGTAACTAACATTTTCTCTAGTAATTTTCTAGTAGGCTGAAATATCGAACTTCTTTCAAACTGATCTCTCCCTCGTGTACCGAATGCGTATGACGGATATACGAAATCGAGCATCTTTATCCTTTGGGCAATTCTTTGCACTCTTCTTAGATGATCCATTCCCATGAAAACAAATACGTTTGTAACGCTACTAGTAGGGCTCATACTAGCTAAGTACATGGACTCCATTTGAAATATATGCCATATATATTTTATTGGATCATAAACGTCTCTATAAAACTCCAATGATTCTTCACTTAAGTTCAAATCATATTTTGAACTAACTATTTCTTCATAAATTTTATCTAAAAATGTTTCATTATCGTCTGCCATATTATTATAATTCCAATACGTTAACTTGTAAGGATCCTCATAATCGTGCCATTGCCTTCTTTCAAATAATGGTTTAATAAATGGTGAATTATCCCTAAAATGTCTATACCATTTTTGTGTAAGATGATCAGTACCTAACTCAAAAGGTCCTTTATCATATATGTATGTAGGTGATTTAGGATCAGCCCAATAGGATAAAGCATAGGTAACTATTTGATATTCAGATGGCTTTTTCTTACCTATTTTTTTCTCTAGTAAAGGCCAAGTTGCCCATACTCTTTTATATCCTTTATATTCATAATCTCTGTAGAATTTATCTCCTTCACCAGATTTAAATGCACCGAAAAGTTCCTTATATCTTTTATACCATTCTAAATCTTCTAACTTAGTCATTTTCATCACCTCTCTAAATACCACATTATATGATCTCCTCTTACTTCTATCTTTCCTGCAAATGCACTCATTCTAACTTCTATCTCTCCTGGAAATCTAATCTCTTCTCCGGCTACACGTTCTAATGTATCTTTATTTAGGATTAGCTTTCTCTCTCCTACTACTCGTATATATGAACCTCTATCTATTACTCCGATAAAATTACTTGGATTATCTGCTGCTATAGCCTCTATAACTGCGAACGCTATCTCGTCTTTTGTGAGAACTGGGCCTACTATATCTGGCGGTAATTTATCTATAGTTAATTCATATTTATTTAAAATATTTTCTATAGTTAATTCTTCACTCATTTTTCCACCTCTGCTATTTTTTGAGATTCGGAATACATTTTAAACCACTTAACCTTGAACTCTAATTGAGGAATATTGGGAACTTTTACAAAAATTTCGTTCCCCTCAACTTTTACATCTAAAGGAAAAAGAGAACTTCCTTCAGGATTTATACTTTTACCAGAAACTGCGTCATATTCCCATAGGTGAACTGGACAAGTTATTCTGTCTTCACCATCAAAAGAATATGGCTCAAGCAGACCTAAGGCATGTGCGCATCTTCCATAGTATGCTTTAATATCACCTTTTACGTTCAATACAAGTACATCATATTTATTGATTTCGAATAATTTAGCTTCTCCCTCGAATATATCATCTATATTACAGACTTTAACAAATGTTCCAGGATAATTCAACATATTCACGCCCTTAACTTACCCTCTTTCTCAAGTCTTTTAATTATACTATATTTTTCTAATTCATCTCCAAAAATGTTTGCAGGAGATCTAGGAGCATTTTTAATTTCTGCTTCTGTTTCTTTAATTACTTGGAATATTTCGTCAGTTTGATTTTCTGGTTTCCAGAATTCCTCTTTTGGTGGCCACCATACTAACCAGAACACGTCATAAGGCTTTATGCAGTCCTTTACTTTAGCTTCATGTTCAAGAACTTGTCCAGAATGATAATTAACTAATCGCAGTTCTTTTTTCTTATCCCAGACTAACACATTTACTGTAAGGCTCCTTAGAATCTCTACTGCTTCTTTTACACTAATATTAGCAGGTAATATAGCTGGTAACCACACAGTACCTTCTTCTGGAACAAAAATTATAGGTAAAGCTTCTTCGCTCATATTTTATCCCTCTGTATATTTCTTTATTCTATTAAAGAAATCTGGATCTTTTTCTTTATATAGCAATCCATACCCTCCGTTTGTGGGATCTAATCCAGCTTCTCCTTCTTCAGTCAGTCCCATATCCCAAATAACTTCTTGGAGAAGTCTTTTAGGATCTTGATATGCTTCTTCTGTGAACTGTATTAATCCTTCCAATACTCTTTGAGTATATGTCCTACGTCCAGCATATCTCTCTGGTTCTTGTTCAAAAATCCATAAGCATGCTGGACTATCGAAAGTGTAAATTTTTCCTTTATACTCCTTCAAGTAAATTCTCAAATACTTACCATTGGTTGGTGCTTGAATAGGAACCATACATATGTTACATAGATGTACTGCAGTCAGTGGTAATGGATTCTCTCCATTAATTATCTTGTTAGCATAGAAATCCCAAACTCTACCAAAAAATTTTTCCCATTGGGGATATTTCTCGTTAAGCCATTTTCTTTCATCTGGAGAAGGTCCTCTAAAGCTAATGTTTAACGTCCTTCTCCATGTATATAAACCTATATCGAAGTCATGATGCCAATAGTCTAACTCAAGTTCGAACCATTTCCAATACCATGGCAGATTTACTCCGTAATCTTCTAGTAATCGTTTGAACTGAGCTCCTACCCATTCCATCATAAATTCCTTGTATGACATTATTCTTGCATCAAGCGGTGTTAAGTAATCCATGGAAACGCCTGTAAGAGCGCCTATAAGCCTTATAGATTCCCAAAAACCTTTAGCTACAAGATATTCACCCGCCTCTCTATAACCCTTACCTTTTTCGCCCAATTTTGCAGCATATTCTACTGTTTTTCTATATTGCTGCATCAAATTTGATGAAATAGTTTGAAGATTATTCTTAACTTCGTTCCTAGTTTTGCCTAATCCTTCTTGTTCCATATATCATCATTAAGGTTGTCTATATGTTATATACTTTTAAGTATTGTTCAAACTTGTTTGAGTAGTATGATCTACTAAAATATTCCATTATTACTTATACCATTAAATAAATTAAAAATGGCTTATACTGATATCTCATTATTATAAAAAATTTAAATATTAATACAATTAATCTTATGATATACGAATTTTAGTTAAGGTTAAAAATTAGTTTTGACTTGCAGATTAGTTTTAGACTTAAAATAAGCTATTGAATCTAATCCTATCTTCTCATCCTGTTCGCTTGTGCCTCCGCTGATTCCTATTCCTCCTATTACGTTACCATTTATTATGATAGGAAAACCACCTGGCAATATTGTAAATCTGCCCAAATTAGTAAATTGTAGACCGTAGTTAACTTTTCCTGGATATGTGGTTTCTCCTATAGTTCTTGTAGGCATTTTAACTGCCACTGCTGTATAGGCTTTCGATATTGAAATTTCTGTGCTTATAAGAAATGCATCATTCATTTTATGAAATAAAATAAGATCTCCGTTTTCATCACAGATAGATATACAGACCTTAATACCCATGTTATTTGCAGATTTTTCTGCACCTTCTGCAAGTATCTTAGCATCTTCTAGATCTAATCTTAAAGTATTCCTCATAAATAATAATACGTACTACTGATTTTAAATATTTCTATATTTCATTGAAGAGAAATATATAAATATTTTAGATTAAAAAAATTATGCCTTTTTAACTAAATCATCACTTAATTTTGTAATATCAGAAAATATTTTTAGAACTGGATGTCCTATCTGTGCATGCCTAGATTCGTCTGTTTGAATACTTTGCGTTGTAGTAGAGAATACGAAGTCATTTGTTTTATTAGCCATGGCAGCTAAAGCTACAAATTGCAAATTAGTAAATCCAGTTTCGAAAGCGAAAGTTGTCATTAACGCAAATTCTATTGCAGAAGTCCCAGTAATAGTATCATCGAAGAATGACCTAGCAGCTATCGGTAACCATCCATCAACATAAAACATTTTATGAGAAAATGCAAACTTAGGATCTACGGCTATATTATCATGTGATAATAGAATCTGAAGCTGAGTATGTCTTATTTCATCCATTGACCCGAACGTAGATAGATTTCTCCACTCACCACTTTTTCCGAATCTAGCCATCCTAGCTTCTGCTATAGATGCTGTATATTCTGGTATTGGTACTGCAGTTATATGAAAACAGAATGTCCCTTGATGATATGTTGGATCCAATTTTTTCAATAATTCCGATCTTAATCCGGCTTCTCTTACGGCGAAAAACCTTTGGTCTTTCTCTTTTTGATTCTTAACATATTCCCTATATGTTACCTTATATGGAGCATCATATAGTTCTTCCCAAACATCCATAGGTAAATTAGGTATTCCGCTCATATCTACTGGAAATAGTTCCTCTTCTGAGACATATTTAGGAGTCCATTCTAATTTAGTAGCAAGGTTATAATATTCGTCTCTTGACGGTAATTTAGGTTCTGAAGGAGTTGGTTTCATTTGCATTATATTTGAAGATACTTAATATAAACATTATTAGAACATGTTCTATACTTATTATATACGTTGTCAATACTTTAGTTATACTTAAATTACAAATATGTTAATTAATATTCCATAATTTACAGAGCATTGTTTAACTATTAAAAAGAAGCATATAAAAAATTTAACTTAATAATTTTTGTAAATCAAAACTTTCATCAACCAATGAGTTCTTCCTATTGCTTACATCAACTTTTTTCTCTATTATTTTGTTTAATGCTGCTATTTCTTTGACTTTCCTATTTATACTTAGATATCCTTTTACTATTCCTCCCTTTACATATATTACACTAAACGATGGTTTTTCGAAACTTCCACGTATTAGGTACTCATCATAATCCATAGTATCTCCTGCTGATTCTATATGTAAATCAAAAATATCCGACCAAACCGTTGATATAAAATTATAAGTTTCTTCCTTACCTAGCATGTTGTGCGCTACAAGTTTTCCAGTATACTCAGCATTATTCCAGTGTTCAATACGCTTTCTTTTATTCGCTATAGGTTCAAAGATGCTAGCAACATCCCCAGCTGCATATATGCCTAGAGCACTTGTTTCTAATTTTTCATTAACTGTTATCCCGTTATTTACATTTATTTTACTTCTTTCTGCAATTTCTGTATTAGGTATAATCCCAGCCGAAATTAGAACGAAATTAGTCTCAATTTTCTTTCCAGATTCAGTAATTACTCCATCTACTTTATCGCTACCATAAATTTCTTTAACTGATTCGTTAATAAGGAATCTTACTCCTTTATTTTCAAAATATTGTTGTATGAATTTTGAAATCTTTTCATCTACAAACGTGTTCCAAATATATGGCTTAACTTCAATCACTATAGGTCTTAATCCTAGAATAGTTAGACTCGATGCTACTTCCATGCCTATGAATCCTCCTCCTATAATTACAGGGGTCTTTGTTGAAATAACATCGTTTTTTATGGAATCTGCATCATCTAATGTTCTTAGATAATGAACTCCCTTCTTCTCCTCTCCTTGAATATTTAGTTTCCTAGGTCTTCCTCCAGTAGCTATTAGTGCTTTAGTAAATTCTATTTCAGTTCCGTCTGTTAAAATCGCTACCCTATCTCCTATATCTATTTTTAATACCTCTTTGTTTAACAAGATCTCTAAGTTATCTTTCTTATAGAAGTCTGGACTCTCATAAAATAACATTTCTTTATCGATTTTTCCTCTGAGATATTCTTTTGAGAGAGGTGGTCTGTCATAGGGATAATTTCTATCTTTAGAAACTAGTATTATCCTAGAATCTGGTCTGATGCTTAATAATTCCTTTAATGCGTTATAACCTGCTACTCCGCTCCCTATTATTAAATATTTACAAGTTTTTTCCAACTTTCCTCTATATACTAATATACTAGCATTAAAATATAAGTTTTACTTTTGGTATTTAATTTATTAATAATTAAATTTTCTACTTAATGTAGAATTCCGATTAAAACTTTCTGTTAATAAATTAATGATAGTATTTTGCCTACTACGTTCATAATTCATAATTATATTTAATAAGAAATCTTCAAACATGTTAGAAACATATAATTAAGTTCCTAAATAGAGTTAACAGATAATGAGGGTAGCTAGACTAGTAGGATTTATGAGTCCATTAAAAATAGAAGACATACCAGAACCTAAGATAGGTAAGGGAGATGTATTATTAAAAGTTGATACATGCGGAATATGTAGATCAGATTGGCATTTATGGCGAGGAGATCCATCTTTAGTCGCATATATGGAATGGTCAGGAGGAAAATTGCCAATAATTCAAGGACATGAGGTTTTTGGAAAAGTAGTAGAAGTAGGTGATAACGTGGAATCAGTAAAGATAGGAGATAACGTTGTAATGCCAGCTTCTTCTACTGGAGATTTTAGGACATGCCCATATTGTATGAATGGAAATTCTAACGTATGTGAACATCTAGTTATAGCAGGTTTCGGAATAGACGGATGTTTTGCAGAATATATGCTAGTTCCAGCCAGATCTGTCACAGATCTAGTTAAAGTTCCCAAAGGAATTAAACCAGAATGGGCCTCAATTACTGGTTGCGGTTTTGGAACTGCTTGGAACGGATTAGTACTTAAATCTAAAATAAAACCAGGCGATTTAATTCTGGTTATAGGCGCAGGCGGAATGGGATTAAGCGCTATTGCTATAGCTAGCGCAATAGGAGCAAGAACAATAGCTGTAGATATTAATACTGAAACTCTAAAAAAAGCTAGAGAATTGGGCAGTATTGGAGCATATAGATATTCTGGAAAAATCAACGAACTTAATTCTGTTCTAAACGAAATAAGCAAAGTATACGGAGTCGTAGATGTTATTTTTGATGGTAGTGGAAATCCAGACGCAGTAGCCGCGCTATTACCTGCTTTAAGACCTCAAGGAACTCTTATACTTGCTGGTTTAATGATGAAAGGAAAAGAAACAATACCTTTACCAGCAGATCTGATAGTAGCTCGTGAAATAAATATAAAAGGAGCATTAATGTTAGCCGCACAGCATTATGAAGGAATTTTTAAACTCATGTCGGAAGGAAAAATTAACTTAGATCCGATAATATATAAGGTAATAAGTATTGATGAGGTTAATGATGCGTATAATGAAATGAGTGAATATAAGAATTCAGGAAGATTTATTATAAAGAAATTTTAATTTTTTTTAAATAAAAATTATTTTTATACTTTAGCGCCTAATTTTTGCCTAGCTAACTCCTTTAATTCTTCACTTACTCTGGATGGCGGTATTGGGCTACCGTCCCAGAAAGCTTCTGTTACATGACCCCAATAATATAGCCATCTGTTTTCATCTTCTTTAGTATCCCATACTACTGGTTCCCAGTCTGGTACTACATTAGTATATCCCCCATGTAATAATTCTACAGTATTTCCACTAGGTTCTTTAACATATAATGAGTGACTATCAGTTATTCCATGTCTTAAAGGGCCTCCCACTATTTCTATTCCATATTCACTGAAAGTATCTGCAGCTCTCAATAAATCGTCTGCGTAATCTACATTATAAGTAAAGTGATTTAATCTTCCAGGAATACCAGATGGATCTACACTTATAGCTAGATCATGTGCAGTTCCGTTAACTGCCATCCAATATGCTATTGTATGATTACCCTCTTTAAGCATCTCATTTACTTTAAAAGAAAGTCTTTTTAATAGATCTACTGATTTAGCTAATGCTTGATCATTATATGCAAAAATAAAAACATGCGATAGATCTTTTGCTTGCACCCCTATTGTAGGTTTTTTCATTGGTCTAGCTTTAAATCCTGACCTGAGATTACCACTAGATTTAAACGTCTTCATTTCCCAAGTTATTCTACCTACTTGCCCGCTTGGTAAAAGAAATTTATATCCTTTACCAATTCCAAATTCTGAGTCTCCATTGTCCCAGCCTAATCCTAATCCGTATGATTCTATTATTTTTACTGCATCCAATAAATCCTGTTCACTATACGTTCTCCAGTTTATTTCAGCTACACCAGTAGTATCTGATTCGGTTATCTTTAGACTATAAGTATACCAATCTTCCCATCCTCTTAAATATATCGATCTGCCTTTTCTTCCTACTTCATGAAGTCCAATCAGATCTTTAAAAAACCATAAAGTATCGTCAACTTTTGGTGTCAATATCTCTACGCTTGTTAATTGTGAGAGAATTTTATTTACCATTTTTTATCATGTTGTTAATTTGGTTAATATATTTAAAAATATTAATCGAACAAGTTTGAGAGCTTAATATATGAAACATTATATATTATAATAAAAAATTAAGGTTAATAAGAATTTCTAATAGTATATTACCATTGTCTGCAATCCTTAGTTAAAAATACATGTGAAACTTTGTTATAATTAACAATATGGGCTCTTCTAAATTACAGTGCGATTTCATTAAATCTTAAAATAATTATTGAGGTTAACTACTCGATTATACAACATAAAATTTGCATCAAATAAATTATTATCTTTTCAATCTATTACTTGGAAATTCAATAATTCTGTTAAATTTAAACTTTATTATTAAAGACTATGGAACATCTATAACAAATTCTAAAAACTCTATATAATTAGCAGTGGTGTTTCACTAAATTATTTCTTATGAAAGATATAATATTAAGCCTTTCAATAAGAGACTGATATAAAGAAAGTTAATATGATATTCATAAAACAAAACATATTCAGATAATTTGAATCAAACATGGCGTGTAGAACTTCAAGAAATTGAAGATTTTTGAATTTTTATCACGTCGTAAAAAAGACGTGCATAGAGTACACTCAACAAATAGGAAATTTAGAGAAGCCTAACGAAAGAATCAAAGGATAAAGGCTTCCTACCTGGAGAAACAAAATTAAAGAACAAGTGATTCACGAGATTCCACGCAGAATCTAGGACGGTGTAATAAAGAAAAAGAAAGACCTTGTTCCCCCAACTTCCTAACATACCTTATCCTAGCCTTCCTGACCTTGAAGCCCTCCTCAACCACCTTAACCTATAAAGTTCAGCAAGTTCATAAGGATCACCAAGAAAATTCGAAACAAAAGTAAAATGCCTAGGTTTCTCCTTAACGTAAACAACATCATAATAATAAAGACCGTCAATCTCAACCATCCTATAAGCAACGTAAATCCTATCTTCAACCTTGAAGATCTTCTCAACAAGAGGAAGAGTAGAGAGTTCCTTAAAAGCCTTCAAGCTTGACTTACCCCTTATTATTGTCTTGACCGGCATTTCCTTCAACATGTTCAAACTCAAGAATCCCGCGTCTGCAAGCATGTAATCTATGGGAATGTGTTGTGAGACCTCTCTCACGCTTTGGAGTAGGAATTCTGATGGACTTTCGCTACTCAAGTCTGCGATCTCCACGAGGAGGGTTAACCTCAAGGGTATACGAGGTCTAGTGATCTTGCTTTTATTTCCTTCCTCTTCCAGTTATACAGTTAAGGTCATTTACCTTTTCTTGTTCGTTTTCTCCTATAGTTATTCCTGATTCGTCTGCAGCCAGTACGCTTGGCTTTCCTTTCACTTTTTCGTATAGTGGGTAGAACCTGAAGCTTCTCTTGTCTTGTAGTGCTTTTTGTCCTTGTCTTATTAAGTATAAGTATTCTTTTCCTCTGTTCCCTGTCATTGGTGGGGCTGTTTTTGCGAGTTTTTGTGGGATTTCTGGGGAGATAACGTTAAGTCCTTCTAATACAGATTGTATTGTGAGGGACTCCAACCCCGTTAAGGATAACGAGGATGTCATAATGGGGAAATGGAGTCCCTCGTTTTAACCTTTTCTTGTTCTTCTCATTCTTCTACCTTTCTTCTTCTTTTGATAATACTAAACACATAGTATTATCTTGAATATACAAACTCATTTTCATCTTCTTTTGTCGATTAATCTTAAATTTTTTGATAATTATGTTGAAATATGCCGACTTTTTCTATCTCTCTTGATATTTTTCTCTTCCATAGAAATTGTATCGTTCTTAGTAAAATTGATGAAACTTCACTGCTAAAGATATGATTTGATTTCGTACTTTTATATATATAATTGACGATATCTTTAAATTCTTTAAAGATTAAAAAAGTTTAATGACTTATACTAAAAATAGGCTAAACGAGGTGATATTTGCTGTTTCACATGAACATTGCTGGACTAGTTTAGTTGGAGATTATGTAGTTAAGACTATTAATTTACAAATTGACACTGAAAAAGATTATATTAGATCTATAATAACATTTAATAAGAAAAATAAGGATCTAATATATGAAATCAAAAAATCAAAAACTTATATTGGTAGCTCACTATTAAATGCTACAGATAACAAAATCTTATTTGATTTTAGAAAAAAATACTCAAATAGTGTTATAAATACCGTACTAAATTTGAATGGAGTAATTCTAAACGGATTCAAATATAACGGTAGAGAGTTTTGGAGAGTTCTCATATATGAAGATTATTTACATCAACTTTTTAACGAGTTGCAAAGTCGCGGTAAGGTGGATTATATAGCGCAACGTGAGTTTGATATAGAAGAAGATAATCTCTCAATGCATGAGTTAGATTCATTAACACTGGCATATAAATACGGATATTTGAACTTCCCTAGGAAGATAAAGTCTGATAAAATATCAAAAATTGCTAATCTGAGTAAGTCTACATTTACTTACCATTTAAGATCTGCTGAATATAAAGTAATAAAACAATTGATTAGAGAATTGGATTTCTATAATTTGCCCAATCATATAAAAAATAACAAGGAAGACTAAAAATTACCATCTTGTTATAATTACCTTTTTCTCCGTAAAGAATTCCACACTATCTATTTGACCGTGTAAAATTCCAAAGAACGAATCTTTTCTTCCACCAAATGGGAAAAATGCCATAGGTGCAGCTACTCCTATATTTATACCTATATTTCCTGCGATAACTTCTCTCTTAAACTTTCTAGCATTATAGCCCGACGTAGTAAAGATAGAGGCTGCATTCCCATAATTACTTTTGTTAACCATTTCTATTGCATCATCTAGATTTTTGGCGTATAATATAGAGGCTACTGGACCAAATATTTCTTCTCTCGCTATAGTCATATCAAGGTGAACGTTATCAAATATTGTCGGTCCAATAAAATAACCTTTAGGATATTCGCTCACGATAACATTTCTACCGTCTAGTAAAAGTTTTGCGCCTTCGGCATCTCCCTTTTCTATATATCCCGTGATTCTCTTTTTTGCGTCTTTAGTTACTACAGGACCCATATCTACTGTATCATCAAGACCGTATCCAAGCTTTAATTGTTTAGAAAGATTCACAAACTTTTTCTTGATATTATCATTATCTCCAACTAATAGTAGATTTGCTGCTGCTAAACATCTTTGTCCGGCGTTTCCGAAAAATGATGATACCAACGATGGAACTGTAATATTTGGATCAGCGTCTGGCATTACTACTATAAAATTTTTAGCACCTGCTTGTACTATGGACCTTTTACCATTTTTACTTGAATTCTCATAGACATATTTTCCAACTCTAGTAGATCCTACAAACGTTATACCTTGAATTAGCTTATTTTCCAAAAACTCGTCAACAACATCTTTTGCTCCATGTACGACATTAATGACTCCAGGAGGAAGTTTGATTTCGTTAAAAATCTTCGAAATAAAATCCATTGGTACTGGAGTAATTTCCGAAGGTTTTACTACTACAGTATTTCCCAATACTATTGCATAAGGTATGAACCAAAATGGAACCATGCTTGGGAAATTAAATGGTGTTATAACGCCAAATACTCCTAAAGGCTCTCTAGAAACCATTTCGTCAACGTCTTGGGAAACTTGATCTATATTTTCACCTTTTGCTAACGTATATGCAACTGCAATAGCTGATTCTACGTTTTCTATAGTTCTTCTCATATCTCCTCTGGATTCTTGGATAGTTTTACCGTGATTCTGTGTGATTATTCTTGCAATACTTTCCGAATATTCTTCTAGTTTATTTTTTAACTCAAATAGATACTGTATTCTGTTAGTTACTGGTAAATCCTTCCACTTTTCATATGCTTCTTGAGCTGCTTCTATAGCATTACTAACTTCTCGTCTAGTAGAAAATGGTACTTCTGCTATCTTCTCATCTTTTGCTGGATTATATATTGGAGAAAACGTTTCTGTTTCAGAATTAATATATTCTCCATTAACAAAAAGCTTAAGCTTTCCATAGTTGCTTTGAACCTCGTCTAGAATTGTCATGTGCAATCATAGTACTTTAATCATATTGATTTATATTCTATACTTGCAACATGTTCGAAACTTTACTACATATTCTTATATTTTTTTATACATATATTTCTTATAACGTCATATAAAATTTCTAATTATAACTTTACGTTGTTAAATGTTACTTAAATATACATACAATTAGTATATAAAATCATTATTCTTATTTTCCTTAGCTTTATTAATCCAATGTTCAACTGGCAGGAGTAATCTATCCTCTGTTATGCTTCTAATATCTACGAGACTAGGCGTATTTTTAAAAGATTCTGTCAAAACTGGTGCTATATCTGCGTTTTTTTCTATTATATAACTTTTTAATCCAAATCCTTCGCTTATTTTAGAATAATCTATAGGAGAGAAATCCGTATCGAAGTATTTTGAGTTATGATATAACATCATTTCGGCTCTTATCCATCCATATGAAGAATTATTAAACAATATTATTGTTACGTTTATATTATATCTTTTTATAGTTTCCAACTCTCCAACTGAGAAATTAAAGCTCCCATCTCCAGTAAGTACTATAATGTGCTTCCTTGATGCTAAATAAGCTCCTACTGATGCTGGGATCGAATATCCCAAACCTCCCATGCCATAATTGAATATTATGCGCCTACCGCTATATTTCGTCTTATAAAACGCAGCTGTCGAAATCGCACCTATCCCTGGATCTGCTATCAGTATATCATCTTTGATTAGTTTATCCATTTCGTCTATTAATTTTGGAATATTTATATAATTTGAATCTTTCTCTTTAAGTTCTTTAATATGGTTGAGAAACTTTTCCCTCCTTGCATTTACCTCATTTCTCCATGCGGTTCTTTGAATTTTTTTAGTATTTGCAATTATCTTTCTCAAGATGGCTTTTATATCTCCAACTACGTTAATACTTTTATACACATTACCTAAATCTTCAAAGCTTATATCAATATGAACTATTACTTTGTTTTTACTTGGAATAGTCCAATAATTTGTATTAGCAGAGTCCGTGTTGCTTCCTAAAAGAAATATTAAATCAGCATCATTAACTACACTATTGGAAAAACTTGATCCTCCTCTACCACCTACTACACCTATAGACAAAGGATGTAATTCGGAAATGCAGCCTTTCCCAGTTATTGTAGAACCTACTGGTATATCTAATAGTTCTGCTAATTCAGTTACTTCATTCCATGCTTGGGAATATAATACTCCTTGGCCACAAATTATTACTGGTTTTTCTGCCTTCATCAGCATTTCTGAGATTTCTTTAATTTTCTCTTCATCATCAACTATTCTAATTGCAGGATATTTTGAAAATTCATTTTGTGAATATATCTCTGGATCCTTAACATTATCTTCAAGAACATTTGAAGGTATTCTAATATTAACTGGGCCGGGTCTTCCACTAGTAGATATTCTAAATGCCTTCCTAATTATTAGTGGAAGATCAGAGATAGAATACACCGTATATGTGCTTTTAGTAATTTTTTGAAATATACCAGACTGATCAATAGATGTTAACACGTTTTTATACTCAGAACCTAATGGGGTATCTGTTGTTATAATTATTAAAGGAGTAGCAGATTTATATGCTTCTGCAATTCCTGGAAGCATGTATGTAGAACCTACACTAGGTCCCTCTACTATACCTGGCTGAAAAGCGATCTTTGCATATGCATCCGCCATATATACAGAATTTCTTTCATCTCTCACAAGGACATGTCTAATTTTTTCATTATACTTTTCCCATTCCTCATATAACGCAAGCGAAGTTTCTCCAGGTAATCCAAAAACATATTTAACGTTATATCTTTCAAGCATTTCCAAGAGTATATTAGCGCCATTCATTACAATCATATATTTTTGAATAAGAAATTTTTATAGTTAAATTAGTATAGTAATATAGTTGTATTAAAACATATTTAGAACGTATTTCGATGTATTTTCTGAGAATATTATAGATCTAATCTCGTCGAATTAATTATGAAATATTTTACATATAAAATTAAAATTTTCCAAGACTTTATTAACTTTTCAATTGAAAAAGTTTTGATATCCTTTATTATTAGTATAATAGCATCGTGATACATAAAACTTGTTTGATAAACACTTATTTAGAATCACATGAAGAAAATGGTTATGCTACAAAACTCAAATAACGGGTTCACTCTACCTTTAACCAAAAATGATAAATCACAAATAGTATTCCCACCACCTTGGTATTATGGTGTAACATATATATCTGCACATGTTAAGTTTACTAGAGAATCGGCAAATATGGTCTTGCCAGAGTTTCTTACTACTGATGGAGAAGGCTGGGTTTATATTGCAGATTTTATATCAACTTCCGAGAATAACTGGGATTACATGTATCAAGATCCTGATTTAGTGCAATATATGGAAGGGGCCATAGGGCTTAAAGTGAACTTTGAAGGTAAAAATTACCTATATTTTCCTTTCATGTGGGTAGATAAAGACTGGGCATTGGTAAGAGGTTGGTTAGACGGTTATCCAAAGAAAATAGCCAAAATATCAATGACAAAATTACATCCGCTACTTCCTAAATATAATAAAGCTGAAGCTGGACTAAAAATGGGAGGTTATGCCGTAAGAGGAGGTGGAGTGTTATTAAGATTGCAAGTAGAGTTAAAAGAAAAAGCAGATTCCGTGCCTTTAAGAAATTTTGGTCCGTTCCTAAATATCAGAAGATTTGCAAGTAGGGGAGATAATGAAGAAGATCTATATGAAGTAGTCAGTAGAGTCAGAGACGAAAGTATTTCTGGCGAAATATGGAAAGGAAAAGCCACAGTAGAACTAGGAGGATATGTTAATGATGAAGTAGATTTACTAAAAGTTGAGAATGTAATGGGGGGATATTACTATACTTTGTATTTTAAAGTTACTAAGACTCAACTATTGACTAAAAATATACAAAATGTAGTAAAAGTAACATAGATCTTTTTATTATCAATTTTCATATATACATCTTCATTTTTCGTTATGTTAACAATAAAACAAGTTTGAAGTCAAGTTTTAATCTAATCACGAGAAATAATGGCTAAATGTTGAAAGAAAATTATGAGGTAGTGTCAGGTAATACCACGTATGTAGACGATATTCATTTTGATAACGAAGTATATCTATATGTTATAAGATCAAATTACGCGAGGGCAAAAATTAAAAGCATAACGCCACCCTCTAGTTCATTATTATTTCTAACTGGAAAAGACTTTTATGCAGAAATGCCAGCTATTACTTTCCCTGGAACTAAAGTAGCAAGAATGCCGGTCTTAGCTAGAGAAAACGTAAATTTCTTTGGCCAACCAGTAGCTGCAGTAGTGACTGAAAACAGATATGATATGGAAGATATAGCTGACGAGGTAAGTATAGATTATGAGCCTGAGACACCCATTACAAACGTTTATGAGTCAATGAAGGATGAAGATATAATACATCCGAGTTTGCGAACTAATATCTCAACAGATAACGAAATTAAAGGAGGAAATATAAACTTAAAGGAAAAGGCAGAAGTTTTTGTAGATAGAGAAATAGCACAAAATAGAATAGTTTCTAACCCCATGGAGCCTAAAGGAATAATAGCATATTATAAAGACGGATCTCTTACACTCTATGCATCAGTTCAAGCTCCTTTCAGAATAAGGAATGATCTTCATGAAGTTCTTGGCATAAGTCCAGAAAATATTACTGTAATTGCTCCTAAAAATGTGGGAGGAGGATTCGGAAATAAAGTCCCCGGACATTCAGAATATGCATTAGCCTCATTGGCTTCAATAAAGTTAGGAAGACCAGTAAAATGGATAGAGACAAGAAAAGAACACTTAACAAATCCTACTCAAGGGAGAGGAGTTTATGGAAAAGTAAGATTATACGCAAATAAACAAGGCATAACGTTAGGAATTGAGGGAGAAATAATAGTCGATCTAGGAGCATATAATTACACAATTAATGCTACCACTCCGTCCTTTATAGCAAGATTATTGACAGGACCTTATAAAATGGAATTTATTTCCGTGAAGGCTAGAGGAGTATTCACTAATTTGCCTCCTACTGGACCGTACAGAGGAGCTGGAAGACCAGAAGCTACATTATTTCATGAAACACTGATGGAGGATCTTGCTAACGAACTAAAAATGGATCCAGTAGAATTGAGAGAAAAAAATCTCATTAATGGAGAATATGTAACTCCCTCAGGATTAAAAATTGATAAAGGAGGTTATAAGGAAGTATTTAATAGAGCAAAGGAAATTTATAGAAAGATACCACAAAAGGGGAAGTCATTGGTAGTATTCGCGGAACAAATTAGCGTACCTCCCGGAGAATCTGCTAGAGTTACTATAGGTAAAGGAAAGATTAAAATCATTGTTCCAAGCGGTCCTCATGGTCAAGCTCATCGTTCTACTTTTGCTAAACTAGCTTCGCAAGTTCTTAACGTTAATGAAGATAACATAGAAGTTATTACAGGAACTACAATCGGTGTAAAAGAGGGAGTTGGTAGTTTTGGTAGTAGAACTGCAGCTATTGCAGGCTCGGCAGTAGTGGAAGCTAGTAAAAAGATATTAGAAGATCTAAAATCTAGGGGTCTCACGATCGAAGAAGCAATAAAATCTAACGAAGAGTTCTCGTATGAAGTATTTTACAAAGCAGACGTAATATTTTCTCCAGGCGCACATATAGCGGTCGTAGACATTGACGAATATTATCGTCCTAAAGTTGTGGAATATTACGCTTTCGATGACGTTGGTAAGGCTATTATTAAAGAAGAGGTCGAAGGTCAAGTTATAGGTGGCGTTTTGCAAGGCGTATCTCAAGTTTTATGGGAGGAAGCTAAATACGACGAAAATGGAATTCCTTTAATATCTTCAATAGGAGATGAAGGAGTTCCAACTGCAAAGGAGGCTTCGTATAAGGTTATTACTAATATCGTAGAATTTCCTTCATCACTTCCTGACGGCGCCAGAGGAGTAGGTGAAGCTGGAACTACTGGATCCGTGGCAGCAGTGACCATAGCTCTAGAAAGACTTTTAGGCAAAAAAATTACTAGAACTCCCATAAGTCTAGATTTTGCTTTAGAATCTAACAAATAATAGATTTTATTCCAATCTCAACGCTTTAACAATATTCTAGCTGCTTATTTAAGGAAAACAACTAAATTTCTATAATATCACTTTGATTTAAACTCTTTCATTATGCATGTTTCTCTTCCATCTAATAATATTGCCAATTCCTTTATTACCTCAAGCCCTATTAGATTCTTGCCATCAAAGTCCCTAGATGTTAAGACATAAGTCTCTATTTTCTTATCACCAACATTCAGGATTGCTTTAGCAGTCCTCATTATTAAATATCCATTCAAAGTCTTAAACCTAAACCATAACGATTCTGGAATTTCTCCAATACTAAATTTAGCATACGTTGAAGTATCAAGCAATATGCTCCCATCAAAAACCAGTATCTATTCTTAAACTCACTTCTGACGAGTCTCCCCTTAGGTTTACTAACTTGACATTAATATATGGTTTTTCACCCTCAAAGCACTCTACTGTAACATACTTCCTGTTAGCCATTCTCCCTCACGTGGAAGATCTTTATCAATTTTGACAACTATTGCTTGTTTAACTTCTAAACCTCTCAATGCTTTAGACACGTCTTCTAAAGAATCGTAAGCCCCTAGAAATTTACCTTTTGCAATTGCAATATACTTATCTTTGGGTAATCTATCTTTTAATTCCTCAAATACTTTATTGTTTAACTCTCTTTCCTTCTCTACTTCAAAATCTTCTCCTTTAGTATTGCTTAACCATAAATCTATTGCTTGATTTATAGCCTCAGATAGAGTTAATCCTCTCTTTATGGCTTCAGCTTTAAATTCTCTAAGCTTTTTTTCATCAATCTTTTTTATAACCAAAGTCATCTAATTCACCTATATTATCTATTTCACCAAGGTATTTTAATATTAGTAAACTCTAAAGGCCTTATTCATTACGAGATAAGAAAAATTGAACACTAAGAATTTTCCGGAAATACTAATGAGAAGGCTTCTAATTAAAAATACTAATAGTTTCATAAAATTCTTATTCATTTAGATAGCGTAAAACAGGAAATAATAAGACAAAAACTTACTAAAGTACTAATGATAGTACCGTATATTCTACTAAAATTCTCATCCTGTATTATAATCTTAAAGTTTTTTATAATTTAGATGCACTTAACTTATGGAAGGATATTTAGACTATAAGAAAGACTCTAAAGCGTACATTTACGCTAAATTATACGATAGCTTAGTTGAGGGTAAATTAACTTTAGAAATGCTAGAAAGAGGGCTATTACAAAATGCTTCAGCAAAGGCCTTTCTGAGCGTTAAGTCGGCTATTAGTGCGCTTGTAGTAAAAAACCTTAATGAGATTATCAAGTCTAAAAACGAGAAGGAGAAGTACTGGTATGAGAGCGTTGGATATTCTGCTCCTATCACGGGATTAATAGGAATTTCAAAAGACCTCAAAAAGTTGGGCATTGATGCTGAAAACGCAGTTAGAATAGCTTTATCTCTACACAATGTAGTCAAGATCTTTATAGCGATAGAGGAATAGTAGGGTACTTAGATGGTAATGGAAACCTATACATAGATAAAGATAAATTTAGTTGGTGGACACGAGGATTAAGAAGTAGAAATCCTGCCGAACTATTATGCCCGTATGAAGGAGCCAGAAATAATGAAGATATAATTAGTCTAGGAATGATAATATATGAAAAATATGGAAAAGATTAGCGATATTATTAAGAGTCTTGAAGTTCTGAAGCATGATAATACTCTAAAAGTTCTTTTTTTAACTCAGCTATTACCAGTCAACCTTATACTTTATTACTTGCTAGTAGGTTATACTTATCTTTATTCTAGAAATTTAGTAGACATAGGAATAATTACAGCTACATCAATAAGCGGTATTCCTTCTTTTCTACTGCCTTTCTCTTCTACAATAAATAACTTGGTAAAAAACTTAAAGAGGTACGACATTACGATAATTTCAGCACAGGTTGTTACTCTAATATTTATTATTATCCTAGTGCTGACTAACTCTAGTTTCATTCCTCTTTACGGACTAGTTCAAGGAATCTTCATTTCCTTATCTATACTTAGGGAGCCAGTCAACTTGTACTTATTAAAAAGCGTAAACCTAGATTTTAACAAGCTAAGAAAGATTGAGGGAATCTTAAGTTCTTTACGCCAAGTGAATCAGACTGTTATAGTCATAACAATAATTATGCTGGAGAATATATACGGACTAATAATTTTTGACGTAGGATTCGCAATAGTGTTACTATTCATGTTAATTATCATTTTGCTTAAGCTGAGCTTACACTATCCTAAGGCAGAAAAATCCCTCACTTTCTTATTTATAGATCAGATCAAATCTCTACAGAAGATAAACACTACTGTAAAACTCTTCCTTATGAGTGATTACGTACTCTATCCAATTATTACAGCTGTATCTCCAATAATTTTCTATTTATTAGGAGTTACAAATATGTACAATATTAGCTACTCTATTTATCTAGTTCTCCTCTCAATATCAATGATTTTAGCAACATATATTTCTAACGTATTGAGCTTTGATACTTTCGGTAACTATGTGTTGTTCTACAGAGTTACAATAGCTATGGTAATCGTTTTACTATCCTTAACAGTCTCTCTCTTTCCTGTATTCATGCTAGGAGTATTTGCAATATTGGTACTGGAAAACTCTTCGTTTATTTATCTGAACTCTTTTCTAGTAACATCTATCGAAAAGGAGAAGATAAGAACTATAATACCTATTATGGAGTTCATCTTCTCATTAGTATATTCAGTAGCAGTAATTGTAATTTCAGAAATAGGTGCTGAGATTGGAGGGTTAAGTGTTCTAAAATATGTAGGGATTATTGGTGTAATAGTTTATGTAACATTGTTTTTTAAGACAAAGAATATTAGAGTAACTTTAAAATAGTCCTTAGTTTTGTGAAATAGAAAATTTGCCATAAATTTGCAGATATAAAGGTACTATATTTACTTTCTTTCCCATATAATCTTTTAAGTAGTTTTTCTTTAATTTCTGATTTGTGACATTGTTCAGTTTTTATCAATATTGATAAACAAATTTTCAATTAGACATTAAATTTAGAATAGCGGTTTACGGGAATTTATCAAGAGTGCTTAACATGAGGGTATCACAAATACAAATAGATCGGATATATTTGAGATAATTATGATTTTTACCAAGATTTGATAAGTAATTTTTCCAATAACATCGTTAGTATTTCCATAATGCTCTTATTCATTTAAATAGTGTAAGATAAGAAATACAAAAACTTTGGAAATATTAGTGAAAATCGCTATAGGAGTTCACTTATTTTTCAAGTCCATCCGTACTCACTATATATTTGTCCTTTCTTAAGACCTAGTTCTATTGCTTGCTTAACATAAGGTACTACATTATAGGGTAATTCTGAGAGCCTAACCCATTCTAATGCTCCCGCCTTGTTTGGCTCCATAATCACTGGTTCTCCCTTCCATTTATTTGCCTTAAAGAAAAAATCTACTCTTTCCTGATTTTCGAATCTATGCATTACATGAACTAGAACTAAGTCCTTTGAGTCTAACAATATTCCAGATTCTTCCTTAGCTTCTCTCATCATAGCATTTGTAGCAGACTCTTTAGCTTCTACGTGTCCTGCTATAACGCTCCAACAACCGTCTCTGTAACCAGTATTCTTCCTAAGTTGTAAGAGTATTTCATCATCTCTTAAAAGAAAGAGATGAACAGAAAGAATTTGAGGATATCTGGCCATAATTTAAGTGAAAGAAAAGAAGTAAAAAAGTTTCATATTCTCAAAATTGAATAACTTTTTACAAATATCTGTAATTAACTTAATACGATCCTATGATTTTCCCAATTATGATCTGTTTTTGTATTATACAAAATATATAATAATGTTCACAAAGAAAAGTTGTTTGTTCTAATTGTCATGAATAATCCTAAAACAGACAGTATAATTCCTATAAGGTAAGTTATAAGTCATTCAAGTGCATCGATAAACGATATAGATGCACTCCCATTATCTAGTAGCTTCACTTTCAGTCATTGATGCATGGATGATTATCAATGATTATGGAAAATAACGATAACGCTAGTATTTACTGAAAGTTCTTAGACTAGAATTTAACGGTAAATCCTTAAGATAAAAGCTATAGACTTTCTGAAAGTACTAGCGAACGACAAATCTTGCCTTTCATTATTGATTATAAGATTCCAAGTAATGATTCTCCAGAATCTATTACTATTACCTGGCCTGTAATAGTAGGTATTTTTAGAATAGTCGCAATAATTTCGGCTATTTCATCAGGCTCAACTATTCTTCCTAATAGAGTTTTCTCTTTGGAGAAATCTTCCTCACTTCTTTTATAAATATTGAGTAGACTATCTCCCATTTTGGTTTTTACTACTCCTGGCGCAATGGCATTAACTCTAACGGGAGAAAGTTCCACTGCCATGGATCTTGTTAAGGATATTATACCTGCTTTTGCTGCACCGTATATTGAAAGACCCCTTGCTGGTATCAAACCTGCTATTGAAGAGATATTAATTATGCTTCCTTCTTTATCCAACTCTTTCCCTATCTCTTGAGAGCAGAATATAACTGATTTTAATGTTACATCTAATTGCTTTTCTATCATCTTATCGTCTGCTTCAATAAAATAGGAATATAATCCTAGACCCGCATTATTTATCAAAATATCTATTTTTCCAAATTTTTTAATCGTATCTTCCTTTAGTTTTCTACAACCTTCTCTGGTAGATACGTCTGCAATAGAGATTTCTCCTTCTCCCCCAGTTTTTTCAATAAGCTCTAATGTTTCCTTAGCTTCCTCCACTCCCTTTTTTGCATTTACCATAACTTTAACGCCTTCTTTAGCTAACCTTATAGCTACACTTCTACCTATCCCTCTTCCAGATCCAGTTACGATAGCTACTTTACCAGATAGATCTAGAATCATATTAAACTCTCATTCAACAACAATATATTCTTTATTGAATTTCTAGTTTTTATTCATTCTTGGAGATGTATTCTAACTTTAGATAATCTCAGTTAAATGTTTAAAAAATAACCTTACTTTATGGAGTTTAGAGATTTCGGAAAAACAGGAGTAAAAGTATCAGTAATAGGTATGGGAACATATTACGATCCTCAATGGATAGTCCTTTCAAGAATTGGGATAACTCCTTCCAAGGAAAGAAGGATACAAGCATTAAGAACCGGATTGGAAGGTGGTATAAATTTTATAGATACTGCTGAGCTTTATAATACTGAAGATTTAGTTGCAGAAGCAATAAAGGATTACGATAGGGAAAAGTTGTTTATAGCGACTAAAGTTTGGCCTTCACATCTAAAATATAATTCACTGATTAAGGCTTCAAAAAATAGCCTAAAGAGACTGAAGACAAAATATATAGATCTTTATCAAATACATTTTCCTTCAAGAACAGTGCCTATAGAGGAATCAATGAGAGCTATGGAGAAACTAGTGGATGATGGCATAATTAGATTTATAGGAGTTAGTAATTTTAACTTGGAACAATTGAAAAAGGCACAGAATTCTCTTAAAAAATACGAAATATCGTCCATTCAAATGCCTTATAGTTTAGTTGATAGAAGAATAGAGAATGACATAATACCATATGCTAAAGAAAACAAAATCGCCGTTATATGTTATTATCCTCTTGGTCATGGAAGGTTAGCAAAACAGTTCCCTTCCGATGCAGTAGATCTAATAAGAAAGAATCACGGCGAAAGAACTTTTGCTCAAATAGCGCTAAATTGGATAATAAGTAAGCATGATAATACTTTTCCAATACCAAGGGCATCAAATCCCGTTCATGTAAAAGAAAATTTAGACGCAGTAGGATGGAGACTTTCTCCAGAGGAGATTGAAAATCTTGAGAAATATTTCTAAGTCTTTTTAGGAACCATAAAGGCTCTATCAAATTCTATAACCTTCTCCCCTTTTTGATTGTATCCTTCAGTTCTAATTTTTATGATACCGTATTGTGGCATGCTTTTTGATTCTCTAACTTCTATTACCTCTGCCTCGGAGTAGAGAGTATCTCCAGGGAAAACCGGATGCACAAATTTAACATTATCTATGCCTAACATGAATCCCATGCTACTTGTGTATTCTATGAGAAGACCTGCAGCTATTGCTAAAGTTAAGAAACCATTAACTACCAATTTTCCTTCAAATGGCTTTTCAGAATAAAATTTCTCCACATAATCTTTATTAAAATGAATTTGATTGTTATTATTTGTTAATAGAGTAAACCATATATTATCGACGTCTGTTATTGTTCTTCCTATTTTACTCTTAAATTTCATACCTACTTTAAAATCGTCAAAAAACGGTCCTGAAGGTGGTGGATCATTTTTCTTTTCTGGATTTGTTTTTTCTATATTTTCTAAGAGTTCTGTCCAAGCTAAAAAGCATTCTAGGCTCATGAAAGCCACCTGGAGAAGAATCTAATTGTCCTATTCCACGCATCTTCAGCAGCGTCTTTATTATAAACTGGACCCCTGTCATTAAAGAAAGCGTGTTGTGTTCCCGGATAAATCTTGAGTTCCAGGTCTTTCTTATATTCTATTATTGCCTTTAATAGATCCGGTAAACCTGAGTCGATGTTTCTATCCTCTCCTGCATAGATACCTAGTATTGGACCCTTTATTTTTGAAATTTTCTCTAAGGGATTGGGATTTGCTCCGTAAAATACTGTAACCGCATCTAATTCTACTTCCGTAGCTAACTCAAAAGCTAATCCTCCGCCCATACAGAATCCTATTGCTCCTATCTTCTTGTTTAATGTATTTTTTAGATTTGAATATACTGAAACTAAATCTTTTATCATCTGTTTCATAGTATTTTCTCTATTCATTACTAAAACGTCTATAATCTTTTTTTGAACGTCTGTAGAACTCTCATATACTTTTTGAATGTATATTTCGTCTCCCCTCTTTTCTGCAGGAATTGACCAGAATTTCGTCATTGTACTTTTAATATTTTCTTCATTCATAAAATCCTGGGAATAAAGATGTGGAGCTACAACATAATAGCCTTCTTTAGCAAATCTATTAACTATATCTTTTATGTTGTCATTTAATCCCCATATTTCATGAATAACTATTATACCTGCTTTGGGATTTTCTGGGCTAGCTACATATTCCTTAATTTCTCTATCTCCCCTTATTGCTACTTCTGAAGAAGTTATCTGTGACATATGAGACTTTTATTCTAATTTTTTTTAAACTTATCTACAATTTGTGAATATAAGTAAATATTTTTTATTTTTATTATTTTAGGAAAATACATATAATAAAAACTTAATAACCTAGAGACGCTTTATATAATATTATGACAGTTATGCAAGTGGATGATAGACATATTCCCCCTTTTATATTGTCAATGCCCATTAGGAAACTCTTTGAAAACCCTTACAGAACTTTAAGTCCTTTTGTGAAAAAAGGAATGACAGTTTTGGATCATGGTTGCGGTCCGGGGTTCTACACTATTCCTTTAGCATATTTAGTAGGTGAAAAAGGTATGGTTTATGCTGTAGATTCTGATAGAAAGTCAATTCAAGCTTTAGAAGATAAGTTAAAAAAGAAGGGTATAAAAAACGTTGAGACTTTTTTATCGAGAGATTTAAGCTTTATTCCTTCTTCATCTATAGATTTTTTACTTTCTAAGGACGTTCTTTGTTGCACTGTACTACATAAGGAATTGGCTAAGGAAATAGAAAGAGTTCTTAAGCCTGGAGGTAGAGCTTTAGTAACGATAAGAAGAGGTAGGGGAAAGGATCCTAGAGGTATTTCAGCAGAAGAATTTTTCTCATTATTTGAGTATATAGAAAAAAGAGGGGTTTCTAGATTTAGTGCATGGGTTGTATTAAACAAGCGTTAGATTTCTATTGTATTTGCTCTAACTTCTTTTCCTCTTATTGCTGAAAGTATTGCTGCAACTGCTAAAATTCCTATAGATACGAGGAAAGCTGCGTGCAAGCCTATAAGGAACTTAGATGCTACTCCTCCAATTAGATTGGAAGTTCCTAAGAATACCTCAAAAGCTACATATCTAGGTACGGCTAATGAGGCTACGGTTATCGTTATTACGTAACTTAGAAGTATTCCAGTATTTCCCAGGGTTCTTAGAATCCCTGAAATTCCTCCGTATAGTTTTTTAGGAGTGTTTGCCATAACTGCACTATTATTAGCTGGGAAAAACAACGATGAGCCTAAACCTCCCACTACGGAAATCAAGATAATGTCAATATAAGGCGTTACTAAGGTGAGTTGAGTCGCATAATACGCAGCTACTATGGCCATTAGACCTATTCCGAGCGTTGCTGGAATCCTAGCCCCTATCTTATCTGAAAGCCTTCCAGCAAAAGGTCCTACCATGCTCGCCAATATATATCCCGGTATTAGCAATAATGACGCATTAAATGGAGTAAGACCTCTTATTCCTTGTAAATACATTATGAGTAAAAAAGCAGTAGCTAAATATCCGGTACTTTGGAAAAATGATGCTAATAAAGACGAGGTTAAAACTCTATTTCTGAATACCTTTAGATCTATTAAAGGAAACTTAGTTTTTCTTTCTATAAGAACAAATGGAACAAGTAATAGAATCCCTATTATTATCATGAGTTCGTTCTTAAGAACCACTCCTTCTCCTGCTATATCAGCGCTTCCATAAGTTATTAGGGATAAAGAAGTTCCAAATAAGACTAATCCTGGAATGTCAACTTTGCTTTTAATTTTATTGACGTCTTTAACTACTCTTAGTCCTACTATTGCTGCAATTATACCAATAGGAACATTTATGTAAAATATGTATCTCCATCCTATGAAAGTAGTTATTATTCCTCCTAAAACTATTCCTAAAATTGCTCCAACGTTCCATCCGATGGACGTGAAACCAAATGCCCTTCCTCTTACGTTAGGAGGGAAATAGTCAGAAACTATGGCACCGCTATTTGCTTGCATCATTGAAGCTCCTACGGCTTGAATTCCTCTTGAGCCTATAAGGAAATAGGCTGTTGGTGAAGCTCCACACAATGCCGATCCTATTGTAAATACTATGAAACCTAGATTGTAAATTTTAGCTCTACCGTAAGAGTCTCCTAATCTACCTAACTGTGTAGTTAACACAGCTATTTCCAGAAGGTAAATCAGAATAATCCATATCATTGTAAATAAATTTGAATGAAGACTCTGTACTATTGTAGGCAAAGCTAATATGACAATTGTAGAATCTACGGCTCCCATTAATACACCCAGAACAACCACAGTTAGAACTAAGGATCTCTTATCCATATCCTTCTATTTTATAAACTCTAACTTAAATGTTTTTAATCAAAAAAATATAGATAGTTTTATATTTCTTACTATCGAAATCGATATTATGATGAGCTACCAAAAAGGTAGGTTAAAATTCCTTGTTCTCTGGCTTCTCAGTCAATCCCCAAAAAGGGGAATTGATATAATTGACGATATATCGAAAATGACGTGGGGTTGGTGGAAACCATCGCCCGGCTCAATATATCCTTTATTATCAACTTTGGAGAAGGATGGAGAAATAACAAGAAAAGAGAATGGAATTTATGAAATTACACAAAAAGGTATAGAGGAAATAAGTGATTTTCTTCCACCAAGATATAAGGGTAGTGTAGAAACTGGAGTAGAAGAATTAGAAAGCTTAATGGACTTCTTTGAAGATATGGGAAAGGATAACTTACTACCGTATAAAAATAGGCTAATCAAGGCAAAGGATAGGTTAGAGAGGCTGATAGAATGAGCGAAATTAAAGCAATAAATTTAACTAAAAAATTTGGAAATTTTACAGCAGTAGATCATATAAACTTTGATGTAGAAAAAGGAGAAATATTCGGATTTCTGGGCCCGAACGGAGCTGGAAAAAGCACAACAATAAAAATGTTAACAACAGTCTTAAAGCCTACTGAGGGAACGGCTATTGTTAACGGTTATGATATAATTAAAAATCCTTCTTTAGTAAGGCAATCCATAGGTGTCGTACCCCAAGAATATACTGCTGACGAAGATCTAACAGGGTGGGATAACATGATGTTTATGGCTGGAGTTTACGGCATACCTAACAGTGTTGCAAAAGAAAAAGCTGAAGAACTTCTTAAAATGGTAGAATTAACTCAAGCTGCAAAAAGAAAAGTTTCCAGTTATTCCGGTGGAATGAGAAGAAGATTAGAAATTGCTATGTCATTAATAAGCAGGCCTGCAGTACTTTTCCTGGATGAACCTACACTAGGCTTAGATGCTCAAACTAGAAACGCTATATGGACGTATGTTATGAAATTAAAGAAAGAATTTGACATGACTATCTTTGTAACTACTCATTACCTTGAAGAAGCCGATATGTATTGTGATAGAATTGCTATAATAGATAGAGGAAAGATAATAAAGATTGGAAGTCCTAAAGAACTTAAGGAGAGTATTGGAGGAGATATGGTTACAGTAGAGGTCAATGATATTGAAAAAGCAATTAAAACGCTCTCAGAAATAGACGGTATCCTGGAAATTAAAAATAGGGATTCACAAATAAGGATGAAGGTGAAAAACGGAGAGGAGATTGCTCCAAAAATAATGGAAACTTTAGTAAAGAATAATATAAAGGTTATTAGATTATCTATTTCCCAACCTACTATGGACGAAGTTTATATGGAATATACTGGAAAGAGCCTGAGAGACGAACAATCTAGTTCAGAAGAGGCTTTTGGATTAATGAGAACCATGAGGAGGGCGAGATCATGATGGAAGAAAAAATAGAGGAAGAAAAAAGAAATAAGTCGATATTTCATGGATTTTGGACATTAACTAATAGGGAACTTAAGAAATGGTATAAAGCTCCAGTAATACTACTATTATCATTAATTCAACCCATATTTTGGATAGTACTCTTCGGAAAATCCATGAATTTAGGAAAGATATTTACTGGAACAGCCATCTCAATACCAGGATTAGTAGTTCCTAAGGAAGTTCTAGATCAGATAGGCCAAGAAGTTCTAAAGGCGACTTTTGGAACTACTGATTACTTCTCTTTTCTAGCAGCTGGAATGTTATCTTTCATAACTTTATTTACATCAATGCAGAGCGGAATGTCAGTAGTCTGGGATAGGAGACTAGGATTTCTAGATAGATTACTAACAACTCCAATACCAAGAGGAAGTATAATTATGAGCAAAGTAATGTCCTCAGTTATAAGATCATTAGTTCAAGCTACTATAGTTTTAGTAGCCGCAACTTTACTAGGGATGACATTCGCTCCAGGGATAAATGTCATGGATTTCTTGGGAGCATATTCCGCATTGTTCTTAATGTCACTAGGTCTTTCAGCACTTTTCATAATGTTAGCAATAAGAGCTACCAGTTGGGAATCACAAATGGCTATAATGAACTTACTAAACTTACCTTTATTGTTCACAAGCAATGCATTCTATCCTATAAGCGCAATGCCAAGCTGGCTAAAACCAATAGCCGAAATAAATCCTCTTACCTACTCTAATGAAGCAATAAGAAATATGTTATTAGGGATACCAAGTAGTTTAACAATTGACTTTATTTACCTAGGAATGTTCGCAATTATACTATCAGCAATAGGTATAATATTATCCTGGAAATATCTTTCAGAATAGTCAGAATTCTTGACAAGTTTCTTCTATTATGTCCTTCCATGATGAATTAAGAAGATCTTTACAGTATTTTAAATACTGATATATCTCATCTTTATTTAAGTAAGGGAGTACTTGAGGTAAAGTAGAATACCAGGTTAAAGCTCTTACATCAATATTATCCGTAGTGAGCATTTGAAAAAGACATTGTTTGCTACTTTTTATATCATTTTCATTTATTATTTTCATTTCTATCATTTTTGGTACGAAATTCCATACTCTATATCTACTTCCTTCATCCTTATAACAAAGTAAATCTATTATGAGATTCTTATCTTTAATAACATTGTTTTCTATTAATTTCTGAAGAATTTCCCAGGCTTTATGCTTAACGTCTTTATCATTACTCGAAAGTAATTCTACTAGTTGAGTAATTAAATTGGGTTGGTCTTTTATTTTATCAATAACATCTGAACTGAAAATTTCCTTTGATAGATCCATTGAAAGATATTTATGGGCAATTAAAAATAAATTTAATTTTTGACTTTCAATTTTAGTAAATTTATCATAAAACTTAAATGAAAAATATAAAAGAACATCTGAGCTTCCTGGCCATCATTATATTTTTACTGTAATCTCTTTAGTACATTGCCAGCGGAAGTATAAATCAATATTATACCTATAAAATATAGAATAGAAGATATAAATACAAAGATTTGAGATAAACTGTTAAATAATGATAATACTAAAGCTATTATGAAAAGATAACCCGCAGTTTTAAATCCTTCCTCTCCGTATCTTTTACTTAAATTAAAGCTACCTACAATTGAATATAATATATCTCCTATCAAAGCCATTATTCCTGCTATAACAATTATTATTAATCCTAATGCAATAGACGGCAAAATATTAGAAGGAACAGTGTGTGGATGTTTTACAATAAGAGGAATTATTGGAACTATAGTTAATGCTAGAACTATTAAACCTAAGATAATCAGTGGAATAGCTATCAATATCAACGTTGTCCCAGTAAATGGGGGACTAAAATCAGAAGAGAGTGTTTTCAATATTCCATATCCTTTTCTTAGTTGTAATATGGATACAATACTAATTATAAGGAGTAGTATAGTTAGCCCAATTAAAATACCAATAATAGGTGTCAATAATACAACTAGATTGCTAGGAACTGCAGAAGATAGGAGTAAAGTGGGAATTATTGTTGCAATTAAGGCTATACTTCCAACTATACCTATTATTATTGTTACAATCTGCAGAAGTGCGTATAGTCTTATTTTGCTTAATGCTTCTCTATCTTTTTGATAATTATTCTGATTGTTTGGAAGATTTGGATTATTATAGCTCATAAATCTATTTCCAATCTCATATTTATATACTTTATCATAGTTTTTATGAACTTTCCTAGAACTTATTTTAATATAAGAGAATTTTTACTTTAGAAAGTTAGTCAGTTAGATTTTTATCCTTATGTCAGATATTTTTCAGTTATAATACGAAAAGATTTTTATTTCCCATATCCACAATATTTTTATGAAATCTTTAGTAAAATTAGGTCTTATACTATTGATAATTGGAGTAATAATAGGAAGTTTTGATTATCTTAATTTTTACGAATATGCAAGAAGCATTACTGCTTTTCCTTCAGATCTTCACCAAGCATATCTTGATCACAATTCATCAATTACATTAAAATATACTGCTAATGGTAGCGCTGTATGCATTTATTACACTAATGCTTCTTACCTTAAAATAGTTGGAATACCTTCTAATGCTCTTAATTCTACCATGTTCATAAAACCTTTTTCTAATAGCTCAATAAGAATAGTTTCTAGGTCATATACTTTCGTTCCGTCATACAGTGGAAATATAACAATCATAAATACTTATTCAAAGCCAATAATAGTTAATTATAAACTCGAATATTTACCTAGTAATGACGCTAATTTTTTCCACCTACTAATCGGTTCAGCTGTAAAGATCTTTATAATGGGAGTGCTTTTCCTCTTATCAATTTTATTAATCATAGCAGGTATAGTTTTGGCAATAGTAGGACATTTTAGACGAAAGTAGAATATGAATAATAGAGAAGGATAAATAAAGGTAGTTTATATATCAACATTAAAAATTCATATTCACGCAATAAGGAGAAATAAGCATTTTAGAGAGCAAAGCGTTGACTTATTTAACACTTATCTTAGATAATGCATTACATAAAGTAGAGGATGAATTGAGAGAAATGAAAAAGTTCTTATCAGTTGAATATGAAATTATTCTTCTGATTCTAACAGAATTGATTACTGCAAATAACGAAAAGATTATTAAATTAGAAACAAAATTGTTATCTTCACTTACTATGATTGGCCATTATCCTGAAGATCATAATACTTTGCAAGAATGACGCTAAACCAGCTAATACAAACATAACATAATATAAATGGAATTTTATCAACAACGAAAATAAAATAGAAGATAACGTTAAGAATACCATATCCGTCAAGTGGGAAAAAGCTGAAAGTTTAGTGTTAAAGCGCAATAATTTTACAACAGTTTCCTCTACTGCCGGTGCTCGTAGATAAGCTGTAGCATTGGCTAATAATATTATTGATAAAAATACGAAAATGGAAATGTTATAAAATACAGATAAGAGTAAAAACAGGAAGAACTCCATTATTGTCATAATAATATATACCTTATTGCTTATTTTATGCCCTATATAGAGAAACAAAATGAGAGGAATTTGAAAAAACGCTAAATAAAGGCTTATTTTTCCCGGAGGATAAGTTGAAAAAACTGAGAGGAGAATTAAAGGAATGTAACTTACTACTAAAACTCTCCTCATAGCAGCAAAGAATTTCAATGGAAATATGATCCATATTGATTTTAATCGAAATAATTCTCTTAAAGTTCCCTTTGGCTCTTCATATTTAATTTTAAGTGAGATTATTACATTTGAAATCAAAGCCAAAATCACTGCAAATAGAATAATATCGAAATTAATAAAAGATCTCAAGTAAAATAATCCTATTCCTAATATATTTAATAGCGAAGTTAATGTCATTAAGATAGAGTAATCCTTCCTCACGAAATCTTTTTGAAGTATTATAACAGACGAGAATATAGCGTTGGATACACCCATAAGTATTGCTGCTGAAAGAAAACTGTAAACATTCTTAAAAAAGAGTAAAGATAATCCTATTAATACTTCCATTATTGCTGAAACAACTATGTTTCTCCCTATTGAGAAAATAATAAGCACTATATAAGAAATCGATTGCGTTATCATTATTAAAGTTAATACGAGTCCTACTTGAAAGCTATTCAAACCGTAAATTTTCATCAAGGCAATAAATGAAAAACTCATAAATCCTGTAAAGAGGGAAAAGATTGATCTAAACACCATAACGCTACTTTTCTGATTAATGCTTAGCACCACATTTCTTCATAATATTTACATAATTGTCTACAAACTCTTTCGGATATTCTGCAGTATATTGAAGAAAAGGTTTCAAATATTTCTCATACAGTTCCTCAAAGCTCAGTTTTTTAACAAGCTCGTCTATTTGGTTAGGATCAATATTATAGTAATAATTTGTAGGATCTTCTATTTTAATGCTGTTAAATGCTCTTTTTCTAGATCTACAAGGAACGCAAAATCCGCAATGTATTTTTCCAGAGATTATGCAACTCCAAGTTTTTGAGAAATCTACATTTAATTCCGAACCTAATTTTATTACTTCAGCTTTACTCATTTCAGAAAATGGTGAAATTATACTCAATTTAAGACTGTGTGAAATTTCATCTACGACGGCTTTCCATCTTTCCCATTCCCCTTTTTACCAGCCCACAGCAACGGTATTAAAATTCGGATAAGCTGAAAAAGCAGCAAGAATTTCGATTAAATATTGATACCTTAACCTATAATTTATAGATGAAATAGGAGGTAAATCAAACGATTTAATGTACGAAGAAAAATCTATCACCGTAAGCTCTATGTCAATATTCTTTACTAAATCTTTCACTATTTCAATCTCTTTACGCTGAGGCGGATAATCATAGTAAATAAATACGGCATGTAATTGATATTTATCTTTTAGATAATACGCTAAAACTGTAGAATCTACACCACCTGTTAACTGAATGATTACGTCATTTACCATTTTTATCCTCACTAGACGGGTCTTTAGCAGGCATGTAATACGATATAGATTCAAATGAATCTATTCTTTTGTCATTGCTTATCTCATTAAAATTAATATCAAGATATTTAAAGATCATAATTTCATCAAATAGTAGTTTTTAATATTTATATTTTTAGCTAAAATAAATACCGATCAATGTTAATTCTAGAGAAAAAATGTCTCTATATTAATTAAACATTTTATATAAAATAACATCTATTTTTTATCCTTTTTAAATATTGTTAATGATAAAATATGTCAGAAATAATCTTTGGCACTTTTATACTATTCTTCGTAGTTTTGACATTAATCTAAGAGAGTTTATTGCATACTGTAGAATAGTCTAATGGCAATTTATGAAGATTCAATATAATTTACAGATAGATTCTACGAGGAGTTTTAGAAAAATTAATATATTATAATGCTGTAGTGGTTACTTTAATTTTTCCTCAGAAATAACGTTAAGCTTACTCTTAATTAAACGTCTTGTTTAGAATTTACTTTGATGTAGTGAGTCCAGTACCTAAGAAAATTCAACAGTCAACAACACAATATTATAATATAATTTTTATATTTTTATTACTAAAAATGAATCAATTAAATGATATTTTGAATATTAAAAATAATATAAATATTTCTGATATAATATAGTTTTATTCATATATATTATTTAATGTATTATTCTTAACAAATTCTTAAATTTATGAAAAACTTAAGTTTTTATGAGTTTTTCATAAACTTTTATCAAACCTTGAGTTCCCTTTTCTCCCATGCCTAGCGACACCATCGAATTATATAACTGTAAGGCTAAGGATGTTCCAGGCAATGGGAGAGATGCAGATGTTCCAGTATCCAGTGCGTATTTTAGATCTTTCTTTAAATGCGCTGCCTTAAATCCAGGTTCCAGATCTCCTTTCATGATTTTAGGTAAATAGTATTGGACTGTGAAAGAATTTCCTGCTCCTGTAGATAGAACTGAAAACAATTTCTCATCATCTATCCCTAAAGATCTAGCAAGCATAAGACTTTCGATTACTGCAACCATATCTAAAGATACTACTACTTGATTACATAATTTCAGTGCTTGGCCTGATCCAATTTCTCCAACATAAATAATATTTTTACCCATAGCTTGGAATATTGGTTCGACTTGTCTGAATATATTTTCCTTTCCTCCAACCATAATAGTTAGAGTGCCCTCTCTGGCACCCTTATCTCCACCCGTTACTGGAGCATCAAGAAACTCAATGCCGTATTCACTCAGTTTTTTAGCAGTCTTTTTTGCAAATTCAGGTGAATTTGTACTCATATCTATAAATATAAGTCCCTTTTTACCACTTTTCACTACTCCTTTTTCGCTAAACAAAACGTCTTCTACGTCTGGTGCGTCCGTAACCATTGAAATAACAACCTCTGAATTTTCTGCTACCTCTTTAGGAGAATATGCTACTTTAGCTCCACTTTTTCCTAGCTTCTCTGCCTTTTCTATTGTTCTATTATATACTGTAAGTTCGTATCCTGCCTTTAATAAGTTAGAAGCCATGGAATATCCCATAATACCTAAACCTATGAAACCTATTCTCATAATAGTGAGTAATCTCCTTCTGTATAAAACTTTTTGAGTTATAATATATCAGCGATTTCTAGGATAATAGGTCTTCTAAAATCTAACTATTAAGGTTCATCTAAATACGACGATAATTCTTCATTTCACAATTAACCTTATTCCTAAATAATAATTTCTAAATGTGAAATATGGAATAGTTTAACTGTTAATGCAAAAACTTAAGTTTATTATGAAAAAAGATAAATTCAGAATTTAATATAGATGGAGAAGATAACTCTGTTAAATAAATTATATCAATCCTTATTGCACAATTAATTTTGTATTAAAAGCTAATAAAAACGATAGAAAATTTTAAATTCAGCAACTATAAATACATTACTGATTATGGCCATGGGAAAGCTAACGTATCTAGCCATTATAATATCCATTATAGTCATAGCTTCCCTGGTTTGGGTCAACTTTCCATCAATATTCCCTCCTAGCATCAAAGAGATGAGAAATACTTTTACTGCAAGTGTTACAACACCTCGAGTTAACGCCTACGGAGTTAACAGCACATCTTTTAACCTAAGTTTTTCTATTAAGGTTAGAATTCCAGATTACTCTGGAAGAGTTCTTCTTGCTACTGGAGTTATTCCATTAGGGGCAAATCCTTGTACTTATCTTCCTCCTTCCTTCTCACCGAATATTACACCACAAGCAGTATATAGTGGATTCTCCTCCAAAACTTTCGTGGTAATGTTATTGAACTCAACAGTATATACGGAAAACAAAACTTTCATAGTAAGTTTAGACGCAGTGTCAACTCCCAACGATAACTGGGTGTTTTTAAGTCAAGGCTTTAACCTAAAAGAGACACCAGTAGTATGGATAATGGTATTTGAAGACCATCATGTTTACAGAATAGGAGTAATAGAATTCGAAAGAGTTGGAGAAGGTTTGCTTTACATGCCTAAGATAGAAAGATGTTAGAATGTTTAGCATTTTAAGAAATTTGAAAAGCACATAAAATATCATTCAATGAACACACTCCATTTCCATTACATTAATTGAAAGACATCTCAAAAAGTGCTATACAGTAGACCTAAAATCATCTACGTAAAAATAAAGTTTTTATCTATCATAGAGTATGACGACTCTTAGTGACTGTGAAGCTCCTCCCTCTGGCAAGATGAAGCTCTGAAGCAGGAAGCCACGTCACTAAGGGCGTGGTAGACTTTACATAGCGTAAATTGCTAGATGATAAGATAAGAACTTACAAGGCAATTAACGAATTTTCCAGAAACTTCTTTTGAAGAAAAATGTTTTAACTGGCTATGTCTCCAGTAACTGGAGATATCTCCTGTTATTCAACCCAAAGCCTAAAGAAGACCCGAAAGACCTTTTCGATAGGGAAAAGGAAATTGAAAAGTTAAGATTCGGAATAAATTATCCTATGACCCTTTTACTGGGAATAAGAAGGAGTGGAAAATCTTCATTAGTCAAGGTATTGATGAAGGAGGAGAAAGGAATTTGGTTATATCTTGATTTGAGAAAATTCGAGTCGTCTGCTTACATTAGTTATAAGGATATAATACAAGAATTAGAAAAGTCTATAAATACCTCTCTGCCGGAAAGATTAAAGAAAGTATTCGCTGGAGTGAAAGGCGTTAACTTTGTAGGAGTAAACGTAATATTTAACTGGGGAAAGGAGAGGATTAAATTAGCTCAGATACTAGATAAGCTCTCAGAAATTGCAGAAAAGGAAGGTGAACGGATTATAATAATCTTTGACGAATCACAAGAACTCAGAAAACTTAAGGGTGTTAATTTATTATATCCAATAGCTTACGCTTTCGATAATCTAAAGGTCAGATTCATATTTACAGGTAGCGAAATAGGAATGGTTTATGATTTTCTTAAGCTAGACAAGCCTGATTCACCCCTTTACGGAAGGGCTTATACAGAAGTTAATGTACCTCCTTTCAGTAAAGAGACTTCGCTAGAGTTCCTTAGAAAAGGATTTGAAGAATTTAAAATAAAAGTTGAGGAAAGGGAATTAGAAGATGCTGTAAACACTTTAGGAGGAATACCTGGCTGGCTTACATATTACGGATTTAACTATATTCAAGAAAAAGATCATGAAAAAGCACTTAACAAGACTGTTGAAACCGCAATTTCTTTAATAAAGAAAGAATTTAACAATTTCTTAAAAGGTAGAGAAGGGGCTAAAGAAAGGTATAAGACTATAATGACAGTGTATAAAAACGGATGTAAATGGAAAGAAGCTAAAATTGCCTTAGAGGCTAAGGAAGGAGTGAGAATTGATGATAAGAGGTTCACGCAACTGTTAAATAATCTTGTAAAGGCATCGTTTTTGATAAAAGAGGGAGAAATATATAAGCCTACTGATGTATTAATTGAAAAAGCCTTCTCGTAGTGTCAATATTACTATAGGAAAAAAGACAATTTAAGCGAAATTAGACATGTAATAAATTCTCTATTTAAGTAGAAATGGAATATTCTATGCATAATGAATTATTAAAAACTCTAACGGATTTGTAATAAAAATGGGTAGAGGAAAGTATGCACTACCTTCAGATCTATCTACTAAATTAGGTTTAAAGCATTCTGCTAAAAACTGGATAAAGAAAATGAAATATGACTTTCGGTATTTGAAGGTCATTAGATTCAATTTTATCCAGATCCAGATACTTTCTTTCCATAAGTTTACTAAATTCTCTATAGTTCATTTTAATAATAAAATATTTTCTAAAATACTAGTTTTACCCGGGCATTAAAGGATTTTTTATATTATTATTTAAAACACCAACAATCTTGATTCATATGAGACTGTGGTCAATACATCCCAAATATCTCGATTCTCAAGGACTTTTGGGCTTATGGAGAGAAAGTCTACTGGCTCAAAAAGTATTGTTAGGGCAAACAGTAGGTTACAAGAATCATCCCCAACTAATAAGATTCAAAAATACTAAGGATCCTATTCTTTATATAGGGACTTATCTATATTATGTTTACGTTGAGGGAGAAAGTAGAGGATATAACTTTGACAAAAATAAAATAATAAAATACGATTTAACGGTTAGGATGCCAGTAACTAAGGGACAAATACAATACGAATTCCAACATCTACTTGAAAAACTTAGAGTAAGGGATTCAAGTAAGTACGAAGAAGTAAAGGATGAAATTATCATCGAAACCAATCCCATATTTTACGTTACTGATGGAGATGTGGAAAAATGGGAAAAGATAAAGAGCAATTTAAGAATAAAAGTTTAGCCTTTTTTAAAATTTAGAACCAGACTTACTATAGATTTCAGATGAAAAGTTTTTGTTATATCAAATAAAAAAAAGACTTATTATAAAATATTCATCAATTTAAAATATATTAATGAATCTGGAACTATAATGAATTACAAAGCTTCATATTTCCTCTATCTATTGGAAAAATCTACTTCATATCAATATAATCTGTGAAATTTATTAACTATGATATAAATTCAATAACTTCATTAACTTATGTATATTTTTAGGCTTTTAACGCCGTAAAATAGACCGTTAGTTATTGGTTCTAATCTTTGATCAACTAATTCCATGTTTGAGAATCTTTCTAGAAGTGTGCTAAGAACGATTTTACCTTCTAGTCTAGCTAAAGGTGCTCCTAGACATGTATGCACGCCGCTTCCAAAAGCTAGATGAGGATTGGGACTCCTATCTATTATAAACTTGTCTGCATTAGGAAATTGATTTTCGTCCCTATTTGCAGATCCTATCCATGCTAATACCGCAGAACCTTTCTTAATTTTTTTACCAGAGAGTTCTACATCGTTTTTTGCTACTCTGAACATTCCTTGAACAGGAGATCTATACCTAAGGATCTCTTCTATAGTAGTAGTCATTTTTTGCTTATCTTTTTTAAGTTCATATAATGAATTTTTATTTTCTAATAAAGTCAATACTCCGTTTCCAATTAGATTAGTTGTAGTCTCGTTTCCTGCTATTAGAAGTAATACTATAAATCCTAATAACTGTTTTTCAGTTAGTTTTTCTCCATCAACAGTCGAACACAAAAGTAGCGATATTAGATCTTTTTTAGGTTCAGTTTTTCTCTCTGCTATAATTTCTGATAGATACTCAATCAATTCAGTAATTTTATCAGTAGAATAATCATTAACTCCTACGAGACTGTCAGTCCAATCTTTAAATTTCCATAAATCTTCTTCTCGAAGGCCAAGCAAATTAGCTATTACTCTTACTGGAACAGGTATTGCTAACTCACTTATTATATCTATTTCGTTACCTTTAACATTATTTAGAATTTCATTAACTATATCCTTTATCCTATTGCTTAATTGACCTACGTTATTCGGAGAAAAAGGATCAGAGACTAATGCTCTTAACTTATCGTGAGCTGGTGGATCTAAATTTATTATAGTTCCTTTTAATATTCCGTCCATTTCGAATTCCCATGAAAAATTCTTATAATCCCATAATACCTTTCTTACATCAGTATAAGAAAAAACGTTCCATATTTCAGACTTTTCATCAAAATATACTGGAGATCTTTTTCTCATAATACTATAAAAAGGAAAAGGGTTGAGTGGATCTAAATTAAATGGCATGTAATCTATTCTCTTTACCTTATTATAAATCCTCTTAACTAGTTCAATTCAGAAAAGTTTATAACTTAACTATTAACTATTTAATAGATCAAAATGGTTCAGTATAAATGGGTCGCACTTTCAAATACAACAATTGGAGTTCTAATGTCTTCAATAAACGGTACAATAATTCTAATTTCTCTTCCAGCAATTTTTAGAGGAATAAATATTAATCCAGTAGAACCTTCTTCTTTCCAATATCTGTTATGGATTCTAATGGGATATAACGTAATAACTGCAGCGTTTCTTGTGACTTTTGGTAGGCTTTCAGATATCTTCGGAAGGGTAAGGTTATACAATTTAGGCTTTGCAATATTTACTATAGGTTCTATATTGCTTTACATAACTCCTAATACTGGAGATCTTGGAGCTCTAGAGCTTATAATTTTCAGGCTTGTACAAGGAATAGGCGCGGCCTTTCTTTTTGCAAATAGTGCAGCAATAATAACTGACGCTTTCCCAGTGACGGAAAGAGGCAAGGCGTTAGGTATAAATCAAATAGCAGCGTTAGCTGGATCTCTAGTAGGTTTAATTTTAGGAGGAATTTTAGCTACTATAAATTGGAGATTCATATTTCTAGTAAGCGTTCCAGTAGGAATATTAGGTACAATATGGAGTTACTTCAAACTCAAGGAAACTGGAGGAACTGCAAAAGGAGAAGGAATAGATTGGATAGGCAATTTAATTTTTGCTGGTGGATTAATATTCTTACTACTAGGTGTAACATACGGATTAATGCCATACGGAACATCACAAATGGGTTGGACAAACCCCTATGTAATAGCGTCCCTAATAGCTGGTGCAGGACTTTTAGTAGCCTTCCCGTTTGTAGAGAAGAGAATGAAATATCCTATGTTCAGACTTGAACTATTCAAGATAAAGGCATTTCTAATGGGCGGAATTTCTCAGTTACTTTTCGCGTTCGCTTTCGGAGGTATAATGATAGTGCTAATAATTTTACTCCAAGGTATATGGTTACCACTACATGGATATAGCTATTCCTCTACTCCATTTTGGGCTGGAGTTTACATGATACCTATGATGGCAGGATTTGTATTAATGGGACCTATAAGTGGTGCATTATCGGATAGATATGGAGCAAGAACTTTAGCAACTATAGGATTAAGCATAGTAGGTGTTGCTTTTATAGCATTGAGTACATTGCCGTATAATTTTAACTATCCTGAATTTGCTACAATAATCTTTATTATGGGATTAGGTAGCGGTATGTTTGGAGCTCCAAACACTACTGCTATAATGAATAGCGTTCCAAGAATGCATAGAGGCGCAGCGTCAGGGATGAGAACTACACTTCAGAATTCAGCTCAAACTGCTAGCTTAGCGTTATTCTTTACTATAATAATAGGAGTACTAGCAGCTACATTGCCCACTGCTCTTTCAGACGCTGTTACGAATGCTGGAGCTCCTCAATTAGCTCCCATAATGTCAAAAATACCGGTCACAAGTGCTTTATTCTCGGCATTTCTAGGTTACAATCCAGTTGGAGCTATACTTTCAGCTTTACCTCATCAATTGACAGCGTCATTAAGTCCATCTACAGTTGCAACTTTAACAAGTAAACAGTGGTTCCCAGAGACCATTGCTCCACCTTTCATGCATGCACTTAAAATTTCGTTCTATATAGGCTCTGCAATGGCTTTCTTAGGTGCAATATTTTCAGCATTGAGAGGAGGAAGAACAATAGCTGAAGAAGAAATAACAAGAGTTAATTCACCAATTCAAAGGGGTGTAAAGGATGAAAGAGATAGAATCTAAGGAACTAGAAGTTCTAAGAATAATGTCAATAATATACAAAGAAATTAATAGAGAAGCGTTAAAGAGAATAGGAGAAGACCTTTCGCCATTAGATGTTGGAATAATAAAGGCGTTGAGTATTTCTCCTTATACTCCAGCTAAAATAGCTAGTATTTTAGGAGTTTCAAAGTCCGCTATGACTTACGCTGTAGATAGGTTAGAAAAATTAGGTTTAGTTGTGAGAACTAGGAGCGAAAAAGACAGGAGAGTCATACAATTGGAATTAACGGAGAAAGGTAAAGAAATCTTGCTGAAGGCTGAAAAAATATATTCTGAAGTTACTAGGGAAAAACTTAATGTATTGAGCGAAGAAGAGATCAGCACGTTAATACAAATACTTCAGAAACTAGTCTCACATTAGAGAATTTTTAATTGTGATAACAGTGAATAGTTTATTTAAATTTTGTTTAATATTTTTATTTCATTAGATAATGGAGTAAACTATGTTAAAATTTACGTTAATTTTTCGTAATTATGTTTAACTATTTAATTTTTATCATATTATTTTTAACGTAAGTCTACAGGAATTTTAGTACAAACTCTGACTGTGAACTACCGCGCCCTAACGGGCGTGGCTTCCTGCTTCAAAGCCGAGGCTTGCCAAAGGTAGAGGTCTCAGCTCCACAGGCACTAAGGGTCGTTCCGACCCCGAGCACTAATGTGAACCCACAGTATCCCAATATGGGACTGTTGAATGGAGCAGAGGCGTACCACATGGACCCTCGCTTTAACCAAGGCGTCTCAGTGACGCTTACTCCGTCAGTGACTGCCATTAATAGAATATTTGAAAAATACGTATTTAAATGTAACCACAAAGGGGGCTCCTACGGTGATTTTCACGAACAACACTCCTAAACAAGAAGACAAGCCTTACAAGAGTAAAACTTTTATAAAGAGAACAAGAAAATAACACAAGCCGAAAGTGGGCATGGGGATAAAACCCCGTTGGATAGGCTGGCTATACGTCCCCCGCGATCTAACATGTGGGACAACATCCCGAGTAGGAGCGTGCAAAAATTTAAGGGGACGTTCTCATACTTAGTTCGCACTATCTCCTAACAAAATTAACAATACAACGCGTATTATAGAAAAATTCAAGAATCAGAAAAAGAGTATTACACATACAAAGTGAAGATCCTAAAGTTAACCTCTATCGAGTGGTTTCCTCGGCTCTTCAAGCTATCGCCTAGCCATGTTAGAGGCAAAGCATGTGGAGCCTATCCATCTCCACCCTTACGGATGGAGTCTTCCGCCCCCTTTGAACCCTATATAGATTAATTAGTTGGGGAGAGTAATACTCTCCAACTGGGAAACATGGTCGACCCTTTGACTGAAGCAAAGTCTTCGAACGGGGGCGTGACAAACCCCTACCATCGGACTGAACATTGTGATAATATGCACGGATATAGGTGTGATAAAGAGGTAGGGATCCTAGGAATAGACATATCAAAAGATCATCTAGTAACGAGTGAGGGGAGGGTCTACGAGAACAACAAGAAGGGTTATGAAGAAATACTAAAAGTGAAACTAAACACAATAGTGGTCGAACCGACAGGAGCATACTCAATAAAACCATGTCAATACTTCAAGGAAAAAGGGATCAAGATACTACAAGTAAGCCCAAATATACTATGGAAGGAGAAGGACTTGAGAGGAAAGAAAACAGATTTTTACGACGCACAAAAACTAATAAACATGGCAAACAAGGCAAAGGAGTACAACTACAACCCATTGAAAGAACTAGTAACACTATATATCTTCCTAAAAGTTGAAAGTAAAGTACAAGAACAGGGTAAAAAGAGCACTATTCCTAGTCAGTGACGAGGAAAAAATAAGCAAGGAAATGCTTGAAGAATTCTCTAAAGGAAACTTCAAAATACAATTATACAACTTAGAGTACACAAAGATCGTACTTGAAGAAATCGAAGTATTATCTAAAGCACTACTGGAAACAAGCGAGAAAATAAAAGAAGTAGAGAAAATGATACAATCACAGTCTGAAAATCACGTTCTATTAACTATACCGGGAATAGGAAAACTTTCTTCGGGAATAATAATAGGCATTGTTGGAGACATTAAACGCTTTCCTAACCCTGAGTCCTTCGTAGCCTACTGTGGTTTAGACCCAATAGTTGAGAGGAGCGGTAAAGCTACTGTAAGTAAGGGAATATCGAAGAAGGGTAATAAGTCCTTGCGCAGCTTGTTCTACTTCCTCGCTGAGATGAATTACTCTCGTAATCCTACATTACTAGAATTTTACGAGAACCATAAGGAAAAGTTGAAGGGAAAGAAGTTGTACACTGCTTTAGCCAGGAAATTGGCTAGAATAGTTTGGAGTGTTTGGTATAATAATAAGCCTTATGAGCCTAAGTGATCCTCCCCAAATCGCCACGTGGATTGAAAGGTACACGTGGCAATCTTAGTTGACATTATGCTTGAAGTTCAACCAAAATATTTATTACTGAACGCCCTTGTTAAGATAAATTAAGTCAACTCATTTTCTTTATCCAGTTTTTAGCAGAATGCTTTAAACCTAGTTTAGTAGGTAGATCTGAAGGTAGCGAATATTTTCCTCTACCTATTTTTATTATAAATCCATAATTTATTAATGTACCCAATAATTCATGAAGTCTAGAATCCTCTATTTCTTCCTTAAATAAGGAGTTAACGCTCTCTCTAATTTCACTTAAACTACCCTTATTGCCTAACCTAGATATAGCTAAAATTGTCTCAGCATATCTCATTGGAGAATTTGATGACTTTAAAAATCTCGTAAAATCTCTCGAGACCTCCTTGGCAGCCTCTTTTAATATTATCTTTATATCTACCTGATGAGAATGCTTCATTGCATAGGAATAACTTCTTCCGAAAAGAGCTAACCATCCTGGTATACCGTCAAAAAGTCTAATTGCCTCCTCTAAAACCTTTTCGTTAACTTCAATTCCTTCTTCTGTAAACCCTGCCTTTAAGAATTCCTTAGATTTTTCTTCATTAAAACGGTCTAACTTAATTCTAAAGAACTTTCTTCCAAAAAACGGCTTCTCTTCTTCAACTTGATTTAATATTTCTTCGGTAACTCCTACGAAACTACCAGATACTACAATTATTGTATTGTTACACCATTCATAAATATCGTGAAGAAAAGAACCTAAATCAAATCCTCTAATCTTTTTAATATTCTGAACCTCGTCAATAAAAATCACTAGGTATTTTCCGTTATCTTTAGATATAGAATCTAATGCTCTAACAACCTCATTAACGTCGTGAGTATTAAATTCTCTCAATCTTATACTTATCTTAACCCAATTAAGCTCTAAAATATCAGTAGGATCTATACCGAGTCTATTTGCTATTATTTTAGAAACTTTTCCAGCAAACGTATTCTTTCTTAATACTTCAACAGAACCTTCTATAAAAATTCTAGAAAAAATCTCCATTGGATAAGATTTTTTATTACCAAGTTTACCCAGATTAATAGAGAGAGCCATATAATTCGAAAGTTCGTTAAGCGTCACTCTAACTAAGCTTGTTTTTCCAATTCTTCTTATACCTAAGACTGCGGCAAAATCTCTATGCGCTATTATATCCTTAAGTTCCTCTATTTCCTTTTCTCTATCAAAGAAATCTTTCTTCTCTGTTTTTGGTCTAGTATCAAAGAGAATTTCCGCCACCGAAAATATTCCGGTACCGGAATTTTTAAAGTTAAATCGCCTTCTACTAGATTAACCATTATTATGAAGATATATGGGTCAAGAGTACCTATAGAGTCACTTTCAATTAAACATAAATTAAATTTATGTAATGCCGATTATAGATAAATTATTCAGTAAAATAAAACATTTAATTTTAATTATATTAATAAGTTTTGTTGTACATTAAAATAGTACAATACTTTCTCCATTAATCTTTTGTCTTAAAATAAAGCGTTAATTATCTCTTATATTAAAAAATATAATTGTATTTTATTTTTAATTAATTATGATATTATATTACTAATACATCGTATTTATTCAATTATTTGTGCCTGGGACAGTACCTCAAGGTGTCCTAAAGGTATTTATCAATAAGTGTCAAGAAGATGTTTAAGAAAAACGTGAAAATGTTATCCAAAATGTGTCAACATCGTATTAGAAGGAGAATTAGAACGATCCATAATAACGCTTAAAGCTTCATAATATAATATTCTAAACATGGAGGAGCTAATTAAGAAAGCTAAGGAGTACGACATCGATATTAATGACCTAATAATAGACGCTATTTCAAGGAAAGATCCTAAAGAGGCAATTAACTTAAGAATAGAATTAGCAAAGAAATACATTATGGAAGCAGAGGACTATTTGAAGAGAGGTGATACCGTACAGGCTTCAGGGAAGGCTTACAAAGTTGCTGAAGAAATCGTTAAGGCCCTAGCAGAGAAATTCAACATTCCTGAGTATCAACAAGCATTGAAAGAAGGAAGGTGGTACACATATTGGTTAGCCTCCGCAGTTAATAGGTTAGCTAAGGATTTAGGTGATTGGATTTTAAATGGTTGGAATTCCGCTTATACTCTTCACGTGTGGGGTTTTCATGAAGCAAAACTTTCAACTGTAGATATTACTGAGCATCTAAGAAAAGTTAAGGAAATGTTAGATAATGCGGTAAAAGTAGTAGGGGAATAGTATTTGATAAGATAATTTTTAAAAATTTTCAAGATCTCGTTATACTGCAAGGATTTCCCAACAAAAAGCTATAAGAACTTTCAGTAAATATAACCTAGTATTTTTAAAATTTTATATTTTGGCTATTCTAATTCTATAGATAATATTTTTGGTTCTGTCATAGTCATTATTGTGTTTCTTACACCTTCTCTATTTCCTAATCCACTCATTCTAACTCCACCGAAGGGAAGAGCGTCCCATCTTAGTCTCGTACTATTGTTTATTATTACCGCGCCAAATTTCAATTCTTTAGATATCCTTAGTGCCTTATTAAGATCTTTAGTAAAAATGGCTGATTGTAGGCCATAGTCCGTTGAATTAGCTATATCTATCGCCTCATCAATTGAGGAGAATTTTACAATAGGTGCTAGGGGACCGAAAACTTCCTCCTTCATTACTTTCATATCCGGTGATGCATTAATAAGAACTGTTAATGGATAATAATATCCCTTTTGAATTCTGAGACCAGAATATATTTTAGCACCCTTGTTTTTAGCATCTTCAATAAAATCATTCATTGTATTTACTGCAGTATTAGAAATTATTGGACCTACGTCAGTATTTTCATCTAGAGGATCTCCTACCTTTAGTTTATTTACTGCGTCTATATACATTTTGGAGAATTTATCGTAAACGTCTTCATGAACAATAATTCTTTTTCCTGCATTACAATTCTGTCCTGCATATTCAAATCTAGCCTTAACGCTTACATTTACTGCCTTCTCTATATCGGCGTCGTTTAATACAATTATTGGATCGGAACCTCCCATCTCCATCATTAATCTCTTGCTAGTAAGTACAGCCTTGCTAGCTATACTTAATCCTACTTTAGTAGATCCAGTAAAGGTTATTCCTTGAATTTTCTTACTTGTTATCAATTCATCACCAATAACTGCAGAGTCTCCAATTAATACACTTAATACACCTCTAGGGAGACCAGCTTCATACATAATTTTTCCTAGTTCTAAAGCCGATAACGGAGTTGAGACAGAAGGTTTTACTATTACTGTGTTACCTGCAACAATATTTGGTGCCACTTTATGTGCAAAGCTATTTGCAGGAAAATTAAACGGTAATATGGCAGCTACTATCCCCAAAGGTTCTCTAACTTCCATGACAATTCTGTTTTGATTTCCTGGAGGATATTCATAAGCATCTACCCTATGTACCTTCCCTTCTAATACAAACCTTGCTTCTTCTGCCGCTATTTTAAATACTGAGATTGCTCTTAATATCTCAACTCTAGAATCCTTAATAGGTTTTCCAGATTCTAACGATAGAGTTTTTGCCAAATCTTCTTTTCTCATCTCCATTATTTCAGAAGCTTTCATCAGAATTTTCGATCTGTCTTTTAAAGGTAATTTTGAGAATTCTCTAAAAGAGTCTTCTGCCAAATCTATAGATCTTTTGATAAGATCTTTATCTTTGATTACGGAAACTTTTTCGAAAGGTTCTCCATTAGCTGGATTAACTATGCTTGAGTATTCTCCAGTATCTACTTCTTCTCCTCCGATTATAAGTGATTTCAAAGCATTCACCAAATAATTAATATTATTTACTATTAATAAATATTTTGTTTAAAATATATAAGTAATTAAATATAGAATATAAGTTTTTTAAATCTAACATACTGATGTAAAAGCAAAAAGTAAGACAATTCATAACTTATATATTAATAATAGAAGACTAGATAATATTTATGAAAAATTATTTTTTGACTTTCTTAATAAGTTCCTCAGCTTTTTCCGCATACTTATTTAGGGCGTTCCTAAGATCTTTAACACTTAGTTTTTTCTGTTTTTCTCTTATATTATCCATTTTATTAAGGAGTTCATTAAATTCCTTCTCTATATCATCTACCTTCTTACCTTCTTTCTTAGCCTTAGCAAGTTCGGAGTTTAAAGTACTATTAACAGAATAGTACAACTTATTTGTATCTTTCATTATTTTTTCCTTTGTATCATAAACTTTTTTCTTTATCTCCTCTACAAGTTTTAAAGTTTCTTCTGTAGTCATATGAAGAATTGAGAGAACTAGGTTAAAAATCTAATTTTATTTTATTTAGCTGTAATTAATTTTGATATATTAAAAATTATGAGATAAATAAAGTCATAAAACTAATTTTGAGAGTTATAAAAATACCACTTATATTATGTTTATCATTTGGGTTTGAAAGTATTTTTGCCTTTAATCCTTAAGTCGACATAAGATTTATTTAACTAAGTAAACAAATTAACTTTTGATGATAAAAGGATTTTACATCTCTCATGGATCTCCTACAATTCTAACTGAAAATAATAAATGGAAAGACACTCTTAGGAGTATTGGGAAAAGAATAAAGGATGAATTGAACCCTCAAACTGTTGTAGTAGTAAGTCCTCATTTCTTCTCTTGGTCCGGAACTTTTTTAGTAGAGACTCAAGAAAAATTAGAGTGTATTCAAGATTATTATGGATTTCCAGATGAATTGTATAAGTTTTGTTATTCTGCAGAAAATGATGTAAGTCTGGCATATAAAATAATTGAAAACGCTAAAAGAAAAGGAATAGATATAGCTGAAGATAATAAATGGGGATTGGATCATGGGGCGTGGATACCGCTAATGTATATGTTTCCCGAGGGAATAAGGGCTGTTACTTTATCAATAACAGACAAGTCTCCAGAAGTTCACTATAAGTTAGGTGAAGCTATTGCTCAATCTATAGATGAAAATGTATTAATCCTTGGTACCGGATCTCCAACACATATTTTAGAATTATTTTACTTTAACATAAAACCTAAACAAAGCAATTTTGATAGGAAATTGATCGATCTCCTTAACAAAGGAGATTTTGACTCAATAATGAATCTTGAGGAGACAAAGGAATGGAAACAAGCTCAGCCTGAGGGATTTTTAAGGCCAATGTATGTAGTTATGGGTGCTATAAAACCTAAGAAGGCTGAAGTAATAGATTATGCAGTACCTTGGCCAGGAGTAAGTATGTTAGCTTGTGAATTCAAATAATAATTGTGTATATTAAAAGCAGAATTTTCCAAAGACAAGATAATAAGCGAGCGTTATTTTTTATTTTCATATGCATATTTAGCTACTTTCTTCTTGATATTAGGATCATTTTTTCGTATTATTTTTTAATTCGTTAAGAAGCAGTTAGAATTTCAATATTTATAATTTTGTGCTAATTATGATTAGAATTAATAAAAATCAATATCCTTTCCACGTGTTTTTAACTACCCATACAGGCTCCTCTTCAACGTCTAAAGGTATTGGTTCAGCTTTAAGTTCGCTAATTAATTTTTCATTAACGTCTACTCCTATCCCTGGTTTTTCAGGAACCTTCACATAACCATCTTCTACTGGAGTTCCGTTATATACTAAATCTCTTTTCCATTGTGGGAACCAATCGTAAAAGTTTTCCAATATCAGTAAGTTAGGAATAACGGCGCTAAGTTGAACTGAAACTGCATTCTGAATTGAACCAAAAGCGTTATGGAAAGCTATTTCAACATCATTAGCTTCAGCAAGAGTTACAACTTTCCTTGCTATGGTTACTCCTCCAATGTTTGTAATATCTGGTTGTAAAACGTCAGCTAACCTATTATCTATATAAAACATTGCCTCCTTTAAACTTACTAATCTTTCTCCTAATGCTACGGTCGATTTAGTTGACGATCTGTATTTCTTATATCCTTCGATATCTTCGTGATGAACAGGCTCTTCCATAAAGAGGGGATTGTATTTTTCTAGAACATGAGCGATTTTTATTGCAGAATTAGCGTTAAATCTTCCGTGGTGTTCAATCATTATGCAAACGTCATCTCCTACAGCCTCTCTTACTGCTTTAACCCTTTCTTCAGCTTCTCTTAATCCTTTTTCGTCTATCCAATCGTAATACTGACCAAAAGGATCAAATTTTAAACCTTTATATCCATTCTTAACTACTTCCTTAGCCTTAGTAGCAAAATCGTCTGGAGTAACACAGTCCGAATACCATCCATTAGCATAAACAAGCACCTTATCTCTAAATTTTCCTCCTAAAAATTTGTAAATAGGTGAGCCTAGTTCTTTTCCTAAAATATCCCAAGAAGCTATGTCAATGGATGAAACAGCTGTAGCAGATTCAAAGGATCTAGCTAAATAAAAATCTTGTCTGTACCATTCGTGATAATTCTTTTCAATCTCCTCAACCTCCTTCCCTATAAAAGCCTTAGCTACTTGTTTTATTTCATTATACACTGAAATTACTCTTAATGTGGGTACAGCTTCTCCATAACCTACTTCGCCGTTAGATGTAGTCATCTTTACTAAAATCATTGTAGATGCCCAGGTAGCTCCTCCTTTTTCTTTTGATGTGAGAACTATCGGTTCTATTTCTTGGATTTTCATAGATAGTAATGTGAAATGATAATCTTAAACCTTTTCTTTCAATATGTATCTAATGAAAATTTTTATAACTGGAAATCCGGGAGTAGGAAAAACAACAACGTTAATGTACATAATTAATGAAGTTAAGAAGAGAGGAATAAGCGTCTCTGGATTCTACTGCCCAGAAGTAAGAGAAAATGGTAAGAGAATAGGATTCAAAATAATTGATATCTCTACTGGAAAGGAGAAATGGTTAGCTAAAGTTGGAGAAGGAAGAATAAGAGTTGGAAAATATGCTGTGCAACAAGTTGATGACATAGCCAACGAAATATATTCTTCTCTTTCTAATTCTAAAATTATAGCAATAGACGAAATAGGACCTATGGAGCTTTCAATTCCTTCAATAAAGAGAATTATAGATTATGCTTTAAAGACCGATAAACCTTTAATTGCAGTTGTTCATAGAAACATTAAGGAAGAAGGTAAAATATATACACTTACTTTGAGTAATAGGAATGTATTAAAAGAAGAGATTTTAAATGAGATATTAAATAATATAAGTTAATTTTTACAGCAGTTTTCCATATCTTATTTATCAAATCTTACAGACTCTTCGTCAATAAAAGAGACACATACAGCCTAAGGTGTAAGTATTGCTCTTCCTAGTATTCTTCCTTCAATTAAATCCTTTATTGCATTATTTACGTTTATTAACTCATATCTCTTGTATATAGGAATAATTTTTTGATCATGAATAAGATCAACTGCTTCAAGAACTTCTTTCCTAGTATAAGATGCAGAACCTATAATCCTTTGTTGTTTCATTATAGTTAAAGCCGGTCTCTTAAGAGAAATTTCTTTCCCACTAACGTTTCCTATTAGAACAAGCGTTCCATCTCTTGACAATGACCTTAAACTTTCATTAATAGTTTCACTACCTACTAACTCCATTACAACGTCTACTCCCTTAACGAGTCTAGAAAATTCCTTTTCAGTTATTACCTCATCAGAGAACTTTCCTACTTCTTCCTTTTTTGATTCAGAAGTTATAGAGATTACGTAAGCTCCTAAACTTTTTAGATATTGTATCATATGAATACCTACCCCTCCACCGGCACCAGTTACTAAAACTTCAGTATTCTGTCTTACATTGGCTAAACGAGAAGCATGAATAGAAGTAGCTATTGGGCATACTGACGCAGCATATTTTTCATAATCTTTATCTGGAAGGGAAAAAATGGAATCTTTTGGAGCATAAACGGATTCAGCATATCCTCCAGGTCTTCCTTCACCGAAAAATACGGAATTTTCGCATAGATTTTCCTTACCTTCTCTACAGTATCTACAATTACCGCATACAATAGTACCAAATACTCCTACGGGATTACCATTCAGTTCTCCAAAAATTTCATGCCCTAGTATTAAAGGTAACTTTAAGTTTCTAAATCCTCCTTTCCATATAACTATATCTCTTCCGCACATTCCTGAAGATTTTATGTTAACCAATACGTCGTTATCGTTTCCGCTCATATTAACGTCTTTTATTAATAGGGGTTTTCCGAATTCTTCCAGAACTGCGGCCTTCATTTATTCTCCCTTAAACTGGGGCTTTCTCCTTTCTATAAAGGCCTTAATTCCTTCCTCAAAATCCTTTGTACTGAATAAGATACCGAAAAAGGAGGATTCTAATGCTTCACCAGTCCATATATTTGTTTGATTACCAAGATTCACAGCGTATTTTGCTAAGGCTACTGCTAAGGGAGACTTTTCAGCTATTTTATTAGCTATCTTTTTACCTTCATTTTCTAATTCTGAAGGATCTACTACTTCATCTACAATTCCTAATTCTTCCGCTTCTTTTGCAGATATATTTTCTCCTGTAAGTATTAATTGGAGTGATTTTCTTTTAGATAATTTAGGCAATCTTTGTGTCCCTCCACCTCCAGGGATAATGCCCAAGTTTATCTCAGGCTGTCCTAATTGAGCGTTTGACGATGCTATTCTTATATCAGTGCTCATGGCCAATTCTAAACCTCCTCCTATAGCATAACCATTAATTAATGAAATTACTGGTTTTGTTAAAAACTGTATTTTATTGTATAATTCTTGTAATCTTCTTGAAGCTATCATTGCTTTTATTGGAGTCATCTTTAAGAACTCTGAGGTGTCAGCTCCTGCAGAAAAAGCCCTTCCACTTCCTTGGATTATAATTACTCTAATTTTATCGTCTTCCTCTATTTCATCTAGAAGTTCATTTAATTCTTTAACCATATCTTCGTTTATCGCATTAAGTTTCTCGGGTCTATTTAATGTTATAATCCCTATTTTTCCGTCAATTTCGTATTTAATTGTAGTAAAATTTCTTTTTCCGTATTCATAAAATCCATTTCCAGTCTTTTTTCCCAATCTTCCTTCATTTCTCATTGAAATTAGTAATGGATCTGGAGTAAAGTTTTCTAATTTTGTTTCGTTCTTTAATTCTTCTAAGGCATTTATTACTTCGTCTATTCCGAAGGAATCAGCATATTCAAATATTCCTTTTGGCCATCCTAATCCTAGTTTGCACCCTTTTTCTATATCTTCTTTAGAAGAAATTCCTTCCCTTAGTAAATAAGAGGCTTCGTTTATTGCAGAAGATAATAGAAGTATTGCGTTAACCTTCTTGGCTCCCTTAAATTCTGGCCTAACAAATTTGCCTGGAGCTGGATATGTATAGAAACCTTTCCCACTCTTTACTCCTAGTTCTTTGGATTTAAACTTCTCTTCGAACATTTTACATTCGTATGTTTTAAAACCTCTTTCTTCCATAGCTTTACCTACTAAATATCCTACGTCTAGACCAGTGTAGTCTTGGAGAAGAAAAATTCCCATTGGAAAGCCCAAATCAGTAATAGAAGTGTAATCTACGTCTTCTATGCTGGCTTTTCCAGATTCGACAAGCCAACAGGCTACTTCATTTACCCTAAATAATATTCTATTCACAAGGAAACCCGGTACATCTTTATTTACTACTACTGGATCTTTTCCTAGCCTTTTTGCTAAATTGTAAACTTCCTTTACGGTTTCTTCTGATGTCTTCTCCCCTTTTATAATTTCAACTAGAGGCATGATAACTGGAGGATTAAAGAAATGCATTCCTACTACTCTTTCTCCTTTTTTAACGTATTTGGCTATTTCTGATATAGGAATACTGCTAGTGTTTGATGCTAGTATAGCGTTATCCGAAGATAAGGCATCGGCTTTTGAAAACACTTTAGATTTTATGTTAATATCTTCTATTACTGCCTCCACCATGAAATCAGTGTCTTTAAGAGCTTCTTCCTGGTCAGTAGTTAAATGAATTCTTGACAATACTTCGTCCTTACTTTTTATTTGTCCTTTTTCCTCAAGTTTTGATAAACTCCAAGAAATTTTTTCTTTAGCGTTTTTTAAAATATCTTCGGTAACATCGTTTAACCATACTTCTAATCCTGAGATAGCTGCAACTTCAGCTATCCCGTGACCCATTGTTCCTGCTCCAATTACAGTAAATTTCCTTATCATACTCATCATCTCACATAATCTCTATATTTGTACCTAAAATTTTTCTTACTAGATCCCTTACTATTGTTAATCTTTGAATATCGTTTGCTCCTTCGTAAATTGTAGTAATTATGGCGTCTCTAAGATACCTTTCTACTCCGTTCTGTTGATCTACACCGGCTCCTCCATGTATTTTTATTGATAATGACGAAACTTTTTCTGCAACCTCTGTAGCCATCAACTTTGCCAAAGAGGACACCATTACTGCTTCCTTCCTATTTTTATCGTTCATATTAGCTGCCCAATAAGTTAGGAGTCTTGCAGCTTCCAATTCTACCAGCATATCAGCTAATTTAAACGCTATCCCTTCGTATGATATTAACGGCCTATCGAAAGTCTTCCTTGATAGTGAATAGTTAAATGCCTTCTCAAATGCGCCTTGAGCAATTCCCACTGCCTGAGCCGCAACACCTACTCTACCTTTATCGTAAGTTGTAACTGCTACTTTGAATCCTTCATCTACTTTACCTAGAATATTTTCCTCTGGAACTTCCACATTATCTAATATAACTTCATTGGGTTGTTCTCCTCTTAAACCTATTACATTTATTTTACTACCTATTTTTACACCTGGCATTTCTGTATCAACTATGAAAAACGTTATACCTCTCCATCTTTCTTTTGAAGGTGGACTGGTCCTAGCAGAGACTACTAGATATTTTGCCCTGTCAGCTCCAGTTATGAAGTATTTTCTTCCATTTATTATATATCTACTCCCTTCCTTCCTAGCAGTAGTCTTTATGCCTGCAACATCGCTTCCCGCTCCAGGCTCAGTATTAGCATGTGCAGCAAAGACTTCACCTTTAGCTACTGGAGGAACATATTTTTTCTTCTGTTCCTCTGTACCGAAAATAAGGAGAGGGGTAGTAAAAAGGTAATTAGCTCCTATAAGTGCAGCAAAAGCTGGACAAACTCTTGCTACTTCCTCATTAGTTATAGCAAGCATTAAAGAATCTCCACCTTGGCCTCCGTATTCTTGAGGTATTCCTATACCTAATAATCCTAATTCTTTTGCTTTAATTATAGCCTCGCTATCGTTGGGAATAGAATTTGTCTTTTCTATCTGCATTACGTTTTTAGCTAAAATTTCTTCAGAGAATTCTCTTACACTTCTTCTAAATAATTCGTGATCCTCACTTATCTTGATTTCGAAATCTTGCGCACTTTCAAACGGGAACAATTTTATTCATCAATAATTATAATTGTTAGCTAAAAAAGTAAACGATATATCTTTGGCAGAATTTTGTTTTTAATGAAACCTTATTATACTGCTTAAATATGTGTATTTATAAGAAATAATTTAACGTAAGAAAGAAGGTATTTTAGATATATCTAATTGGATTAGATTAAATTTTATTTAAAAGATATATAATATATTTACTTAATTTTAATGGCTACTTTTAAGTTTTAACATAAATTATAGAATATGAGCGAGAATTATAACTATCAGTTGACGGTAGATAAGGTTCTGGAATATGGAGAAAGAGTTTATCCAGACAGGGAGATAGTATATAGAGATAAAAGAAGATACACTTTTGAAAGTTTCGGAAGAAAGGTAAGAAACTTAGCCGGAGGTCTACAGAGACTTGGAGTTAAACCGGGAGATAAAGTGGGTGTAATAGACTGGGATACTGACGTATATTTAATGAGTTATTATGCAATACCTATGATGGGTGCAATGCTTCATACAGTCAATGTAAGATATCCGCCTGAACTCATAGTTAAAACAATTCTTCACGCTGAGGATAAATGGCTAATTGTAAGAGACGAATTTCTTCCATTAATAGAAAAAGCTGGAAATTATCTAAATAACGTTAAAATCATTGCTTACAGTGACGAAAATAAAGTAAAATATCCTGATGTTATGGAATTAATAAATAACGATGATAACCAATTTCAGCAACAGGAAATAAGTGAAAATACTCCTGCTACAATATTTTATACTTCTGGAACTACGGGTGAACCTAAGGGAGTATGGTTTACACATAGGGATTTAATACTTCACGCAATGTCTTGTTCCATAGCAGCTGCAAAACCTCCAATTAGCGCAACACCTGAAGACGTCTATTTAATTTTAGTACCATTGTTTCACGTTCATCAATGGGGATATCCTTATCTCTTCATGCTAGGAGGAAATAAATACGTGTTGCCGGGAAGATATGATCCAACAATAGAACTTAATTTGATGAAAAACGAAGGAGTAACGTTTTCAGCTATGGTACCAACTATACTTTACATGATTTTATCTCACCCTGACGCACCAAAGTATTCTGAAGTTTTTAAAAATTGGAGGGTTTTGATAGGAGGTGCAGCTTTACCTAAAGGACTAGCTGATACTGCAAGAAAATTTGGAATTACAGTAATGGCAGGATACGGTCTTTCAGAGACTGCCCCAGTATTAACTATATCGTATTATAATTCTAAAGTTGAAAAATTACCAGATGAAAAGAAATTTGAGCAACAAATAAAAACTGGAGTACCTATTCCATTAGTTGAATTAAGAGTAGTTGATCCTGAATTTAAAGATGTACCTCATGATGGTAACACAATTGGTGAAATAGTTGTTAGAGCTCCATGGCTAACTAGAGAATACTATAAAGATCCAGAAAAAACTAAGAGACTTTGGAGTGGAGGATGGTTACATACTGGTGATCTTGCAGTAGTAGACGAATATGGATACATAAGAATAGTTGATAGAGATAAAGACGCGATAAAGAGCGGAGGAGAATTTATACCGTCATTACTCTTAGAAGACGTAATATCATCTCATCCTAAGATAGGACAAGTTGCTGTTGTTGGTATGCCAGACGAAAAATGGGGAGAAAGACCCGTAGCGTTCATAGTATTAAAAGATAAAATGACTGAAGAAGAACTTAAAAATTATCTTATGCAAAAAGCTGAGGAAGGAAAAATAAGAAAATGGTGGATTCCAGATAAATTCGTTTTCCTTAGTGATTTGCCAAAAACATCTACAAATAAAATCGATAAGAAGAGTTTGCGAGACATAATCAAAGCAAAATAATTAGATTTCTCTTTTTTCTTTCATAATTAAAAAGAGTTAAATATCGAAAAGATATATCTTATCTTATGAGAAATGTAGCAATAATCGGAACAGGTCACAGTAAGTTTGGAGCTAGAACAGATGTAAATTTGCAAGAGCTAGCCTGGGAAGCCGTGAAACAAGCTTTAGAGGAAGCTAATATAGATCAAAAGGAAATTCAATATTTCTCTGTAGGAAATGCAGGTATGTGGAGTTCAGAAAATTTGCCTGCAATAGTTGTAGGAGAATATTGTGGATTGACTACAAAAGGAACAATGAGAGTAGAAGCAGCTTGTGCTTCAGGGAGTGCAGCACTAAGAGAGGCATATCTTGCAGTTAAATCAGGAGAAGTAGATGTAGCCATGGCCATAGGAGTAGAACAAATGCATCAATCTCCAAATCCAAATGTTGTGGAAATGATAGGCAGAGCAGGAAGTTATTTCTGGGAATTTGAGAACTTTGGTTTAACCTTCCCTGGATATTATGCGTTATACGCTACTGCATACATGGCCAAATACGGATTAAAAGAAGAAGACTTAGGGAAAATAGCAATAAAAGCGCATCATTACGGTTCGCTTAATCCTTATGCTCACTTCCAAAAAGAAATTTCAATGGAGGAATATATGAAATCCAAGCCAGTAGCTTGGCCTTTAAAAATTTACGACTCTTCACCTATAACTGACGGAGCAGCTGCAATAATTTTAGCTTCAGAAGATTTCGCTAGAAAAGTCACAGATTCTCCAGTATGGATAGTATCTCAAGGAGTTTCATCGGGTTTTGCTAATCTTTCAAGAAAAAGTGATTTTACAACAATAGAAGCTGCAAGAGAAGCCGCAGATATGGCTTACAAAAAAGCCGGAATAAATAGGGAAGACTCATGGAAAGTATTTGATGTAGCTGAAGTTCACGACTGCTTTACAATAGCTGAAATAATAGCTTATGAGGATCTTGGATTTGCAAGGAGAGGAGAAGGAGTTAATTTAGCAAGAGAGAATCAGACATATATAGGAGGAAGAATTCCAGTAAACGTTGACGGAGGATTAAAGGCTAAAGGACATCCGATAGGCGCTACTGGAGTTAGCATGGCAGTATCATTGGCTAGACAACTACTTTATAGAGCTCCAAATAAGGGAATGCAGGTCGAAGTCAAGAATGGTATGGCTTTAGCTCATAATGTTGGCGGAACTGGACATTACGGTTATGTTACAATATTTTCTACTAGGAGGCCATCGCAATGATGAGTATTAGAGATAACTTACAAAAACAAATAAATGATTCTATAAAACAGTTAGATTTTCTAGTAAAGCAGACAAAAATGCCTATAATCCAAGATAAGAGTGGAAATCCATTATGGGTTGACGTCAGAGAATTAGATTTAAGATATCAAATACCTGTAAAGAAAGTTCAGAAATTCTTTAATGGTCTAAAAGATGGTAAAATATTAGCTACAAAATGTCAAAAGTGTGGTACAGTATATTTTCCTCCTCAAGACGACTGTCCTTATTGCAAAACGTCTGGATTAGAATGGATAGAGTTACCTAAAGAAGGCAAATTAATAACTTATACTAAAATCTCTGTTAAACCTCCATCATTTTCGCATTATCAAGATTATATTGTAGGTATTGCTAAATTGAGTAACGGAGTTAATGTAACTGCTTGGGTAATAGGAAACTTAGAAAAACTTACTGTTGGTGTAGACGTTAAATTGGAAGTAAAGGAAAGAGAACCAGAAGGTTACATAACATATTATCTCGAATTAGAATAAATTTTTTTGAGTATTCTCAATGTAATCATCTTATTCTGGAGCTAAACGTGAAATTATTAGAACGACGAAAAATTACTTCTAGAACATTTATGTGCAAGAATTACGAGACTTTTGTAGATAGACAATGAATCTCGCAACCATTTCACAATACTTCTGATAGCAGTTTACTGGTTTCCCTTCCGTTTAAATAATTTTTTTTGATTCCTCCCCTCTTTGATAAATTCTCTTTATCGATCTAGAGAGCCTCTTAGCTCCTAGGGTTATTAGAGGCTGAGCATATAGAGCCCTCGTTTCTCTTGTTGAACTTTATGTAAATTGTAATTCAAAGGAGTCTTCTCTCTTGAACGAGGCTTACTTGAAGAGATTACAGAATATTAGAGAGAATTTTATATAATTTTATTAAATAATATCGAATAAGATGCTTGCATGACAACACTCCTAAATTTTTTAGCTATTTATTTGAGATTGATTTTAATTGAATATTTATAGACGACCCGTTATCTAAAGCTACTGTAACGAAATTTTCATTAACGTTGACCTTAGGAAACTTTAGTTCCATCGAATTAATTCCCAACATAATGTATGAAGGAAAAGTTACGGCTTGGTATATACCATTTAGCATTATATTTTTTACACTGCCTTGCACTTGAGAGTAGAATTTTAGCTTTGCTTCACCAGTACTTAAGAAAATTACATTGTTTGCAATATTTATACCTAATATTAGACCAACACCATAAAGTATATCACCAAAAATCAATACACATAATAAAGTATTTATAAAGCTCATCATTGAACTGCTCACGTGTATAACATTTACTAAAAAGAAATAAGCCATAAAATCGCTGATGATTCGAAGCATCACTCCTACAAATCCTATAATACTTGCTAGTTTATTAATGGTAAGAATTTTAATGAATATTATAATAAACGCTATAAGATTTAGTGTTGACTCCATGAAGCTTAAATGAAAATCAATTCCATTAGTCAATATAGACGAGGAATATACTGAGTAATAATATAATGACAAGATAAGATAGGTAAAATTACCAATTATTCCTATAATTCCACCTATTAATGTGACAAGCAATAACATAGAAAATAATATAATGTAAATTACTGAAATTGTAAGATCTGTATAAATTATGCTGAGGAAAAAGCCATGTGCGTTATCTCCAAAAAACTTAGTTAGCCAAACTACTATGTATCCTATCATAAAATTCATGATTGATATTATCAGAATTAATATTCCTGCAATTAACATATTCCTGGAAATTTTTAGCATAAAATGATCTATTACTCTTGTATTTTAAACTTGACTATTATACAGATTAATTGAAAATATTCTAATAAAAGAAACTTGAATAATTAGAATCTAAAAACATAGCAAAGTTTCATGAATTTCTCTTTATAATTAACCTAAAATTAAAATATTAAGGTATGATAAAATAGTAATCTTCATTAGAGTTAATCTTATAAAATAAAGAAGAATACAATAAATAGTTATCAAGCGTAGATTTCGTAAGTACTTTCAGATTGTATACTATTTACTATTAGTTCTCCATAAATCTCGTCTTCATCATTAATTAATTTGAAACCTAATTTTCTTCCCAATTTTATCATTGGCATGTTTTCGCTTAATGTGTAAAACTTTATTTTCTTAAGTCCCATCCTTTTACCTTCGTTAATCAAAGATTTGACTATCATACTTCCTATTCCGTATCTTCTAAATTCTGGGTGAACAACTAAAGAAAATTCTCCATCATTATAAATAGTCCCTTCACCTATTATTTTTCCATTATATTCGGCTAAAATGGTAATGTGATCGTTTTCGTTTGTTAGTTTCTTAACATCTTCCACTGTAGGCCTATAAAGATGAAAATATCTTAGGTATAAATCATCATCAGAAAGAGTAGAATAGAGCTCATATATCTTATTCCAATCTTCTTCCTTAGCTCTCCTTAAAGTTACTCCGGCAATATATTCACTCATAATTATATGTTAGTTAAGAAGTTTAAATATTTTGCCACATATTAAAGAAGACTATCTATTTCATAAAAATATATAAAGTACAAGTATGAATCAATAAATAAATAGATAGTTTTTAATTAATAACGGAATTATTCATCAACTAATCATTAACTAACATGAAAAAATATAACTTTTATACTAAAGTTATATGTTACAATTTTTATAAAAAAGGTTATAATAAGATAAAAGTAAATAACTTGAATTGAAAATTATCATTATAATCTTTTAGTGGAATATAACTTTCTGAAAGTAACATAAATATTAAGAAATAGGTATTTATAGATACTAGAAGGATTTATAGAATTAAATTTTTTATATTTAGATTCATATCTTACAATAGATGATATAAAATGGGAATTGATCCAAACTTCCGGACATCTAAACAAGTAGTAGGGGAACATGAAGGGCATAAGGTTTATGGTCCAGTAGAACCACCTAAAGTTTTAGGAATTCATGGTACTATAGTAGGCGTAGATTTTGATCTATGCACTGCGGATGGTTCCTGTTTAACGGCTTGCCCGGTTAACGTATTTCAATGGTATGATACACCTGGACATCCAGCTTCTGAGAAAAAGGCAGATCCAATAAATGAACAAGCTTGTATATTTTGTATGGCATGCGTTAACGTATGTCCAGTAGCAGCAATAGATGTAAAACCACCTTGATCTTTTCTTTTTAACTTTTTATATAACTACTAAATTTTATATTTATACATATTTAGTATTAATTTTACAAAGTTTTCTTTAAAGATTTTATAATTCTTTATATAATTTTACTAAAAATAATGAACTTCCCATAATCTTGGTAGATAAAGGGCCTTGTAAGTATGTAAGACATTCATCCTACACTGGAGCCTTCGTGGCAATTTTAGGATTATCCTTACTCGCTCACCCAATTCTTTCTATAGTAGTATCGATAATTACTTTTGTAGCCTACTATTTTAGAATAAAAAATGAAGAAAAACATTAATTTCTAATTTTGGAGACGAATATCTTAGAAGATTTGGTAAGAAGAAAAGACTCTTTCCCTGTATCTTTTAACTAGAAGATTAGAGCTTATTGACTTTAATTGAATAATAGAAGATCTCAAAACTTTTTCAATTGAAAAATTATATAACTTTATTCTTTTTCATTTAAATAAACAATAAATAAATTCCTCTATAAAACATTTGTAACGGTTTATAAGAAATAACTATAAACTATATTCATAACTCTTTAGGTAGGCATAAACTACAAACTTTTAATTTTTAGTTATCTATTTTTATTTATGAACATTGTGGTGGGTTTTAAAATAGTCCCTGATGATACACTAGTTAGGGCATCCGGAGAAAAACTTCTTTTGGATGTTCCGTTAAAGATAAGTACATATGACAAAAATGCTATAGAAGAAGGTATAGAACTCAAAGAAAAATTTGGAGGAAAAGTGGTAGGGATAACTGTAGGAAATAACGATAAAAAATCAATTAGAGAAGCATTGTCAATGGGAATAGACGAGGTTATTTCAGTATCATCACGTAACTTAGACGTTTATGGAACTGCAATGGCCATAGTTGAAAATATAAAAAATTTGAATCCCGATATCATAATATTTGGAGAGCAAACAGTAGATAGTGGAACTTCTGGAGTTCCCGGCTATGTTTCAGAACTTCTTAACTTACCGTATATATCTAACGTAAAATCACTAAAAATTGAAGGTAAAAAGGTAATAGCTGATAGAGGAATGGTTAGCTACGTTGAAACAGTAGAAAGTGAGCTTCCTTTAATAATCTCCGTAGGAGGAGAAATAAATACTCCAAGAATACCTACTGTTAGACAAATTATGGAATCTTCAAAGAAACCCGTAAAAGAAGTTACCTTTGAATTAGAACCAAAAGTTAAGGTAATAGAAACTAAACCTTTAGTTGTTAATAGGAAAAAGATAATAATAGAAGCAAACATGAATGAGGCTGTAGACAAATTATTAGAAAAATTGAAGGAGGATGGTGTTTTATGAAAGTAGTAGTCTTTTCAGAGAGTCCACCTCATTATAAAATGGCTTCAGCAATAGCTCAGAGCCTTAACCCTGATGAGTTAATAGGAATTTCTCCTCAACCATTTAAATTTACAACTCAGCTTTACGTTTACGAAAAACCAGATGAGGACGGGTTGGTGGACTTCATATCAAATCTTCACCCTGACCTATTACTTACAGGAAGTGTAAGAAGAGATAGAGTAATAGCGTCAAGAGTGGCAGGAAGGTTAAAAGCTGGATACATACCAGACGCTGTTAACTTAAAATTTGATAATAAATTAACTGTCAACAGGACATCTTATAGTGGAATAGGAATTTCTCAACTTGAATCATCGTTACCAGCTGTTGTCACAATTGCTGGTACTCAGTTACAACCTAAGGAAATAGAAAGTAAAATGGAAAAAATACAATTAAATCAGGGAAGGATAAAAATAGTAAATGTCAAGCCTACTACTTCTGGAGCAAACTTAGCTACAGCTCAGATAGTAATAGGCGTAGGAAGAGGGATAGGATCAAAAGAAAACGTGAAATATGCTGAGGAATTAGCTAATGCTATAGGAGGAGTAGTAGGAGGAAGTAGACCTGTAGCAGCAGAATTAAATTGGGTATCTGAAGATAGACAAATAGGACTGTCTGGACTCAGAATAAGGCCAAAGCTTTACATAGCATTAGGAATATCTGGACAGCCACAACATATTGCTGGAATAAGAGATTCCAAGATAATAGTTGCAGTAAATAAAGATAAGAACGCACCTATAATTGATAACGCTGATTACATGATTGTTGGAGACGCAGTAGAATTCTGTAAAGTAATGACAGGAAAACTAAAGAAATAAAATATTTTATACATTTAACTTAATAACAGATGAAAAATTTTGCACTAATTATAAAGAACTACATAATTAATGTAAAAGCAAATCTTTAGAATATATGAATATTTATTTCTAGCATCTATTAATATTATTACTTCCAGTAAGTTTTTGTCTTATTTCTTCTTATTTTACGTCATCTAAATTAAAAAGAACTTTCCAGAACTACTAATGTATTAATTTAATCAAGATACATATTTATTTTTAACAACTATATATTAGGTGATAACTAGGAGATTAGATGGTGAACTACCCAACCCTAACTAGTCTACCACAATTTCTAGTTCACAAATAAATTAAATTTGATATTATGTTATAAAGAATTATACTATATTAATATTACACTATTACATGGTCTTTAACTTAAATCTCTGAATTTTTCCGCTTTCTGTCTTAGGTAAGGAATCTACGAATTTTATTTCGTGCAAATGAACGTGCTTAGAATAGTTTTCTCTAACTAAATCAAGCAATTCTTTAGCTAGTTCATCACTTGGAGAATATCCTTGTTTAAGTACTACAAATGCTTTAAATACATGTCCTCTTACTGGATCATCTACGGGAACTACTGCTGTTTCTAAAACTGAAGGATGAGTTATTAATGCGCTTTCTATTTCAAATGGGCCTACTCTGTATCCTGAAACTTTAACTACGTCGTCTTGTCTTCCTATAAACCAGAAATATCCCTCATCATCGATTTTAGCCATATCCCCCGTTAAATACCAATCTCCCTTGAAGACATTTTTAGTTCTCTCTTCGTCAGCTAGATAACCTTTAAAACAGAACCCTTCACTCTTAGAGTTGACTGCTATCACTTCATCAATGGTTGTAATTTCATAGCCAGGTGCTGGCAATCCCATACTTCCAGGTTTTGTTTCTGCTTCATAACCCCAACCATTATAGACTACCATTCCTACTTCAGACTGACCGTAATGATCCTTTATAGTAATTCCGTAATTTGTATTAAACCATTTTATTATTTCTGGATTAAGGGGTTCTCCAGCTGAACTCGCTCTCCTTATTTTCAAGTTATATTTTTTAGGATCTCTAATTTTTCCAGCTATTATCCTATATGCAGTAGGGGCAAATGCTAGGTTAGTAATTTTATTATCTTCTAAAAATTTTAATGTATCTTCTGGATCAAAAGGTTTATCTAAGAAAAATATTGTCTTACCGAAAAGTAAAGGACCTATTAAACCATAATATAATCCATATGCCCAGCCTGGGTCTGCAGGATTCCAGAAAACGTCGTCTTCTTTTAATCCTATACCATATTTCATGTATACGTAAGTATTTAATAGTAATCGAAAGCTAACTAATGCGCCCTTAGGTTTACCAGTAGTTCCTGAAGTATATATTAAAATAGCAGTATCGTCAAGAGAGGGTCTATTAGGATTTTTTATTGGTTCGGATGATATTGCATCATCAAAACTTAATGAATTAGAAGTTTTACCAGGAAATGTTATTATGGTTAAATTAAATCTTTCGAGTTTTTGAATTTGATCTTCTTGTGCGAATATAATTTTAGGTTTAACATCCCTTGTCCTAATTTCTATAGCTAATGGTCCAAACGCTGTGAAAAGTGGTTGGTAAATTGCTCCTATCATCCATGTAGCTAAAAGTATTATTGGCTGTTCAGCTTTTTTAGAGGCTAAAACTGATATAACGTCTCCTTTTTTAACGCCCAATCCTTGCATAAAGCCTGCAAGTCTACTACTTTTATTATAAAGTTCATAAAACGAATAAGATATTTTATCATAATTCATGTCAAATCTTACTAACGCAGTATCTGAATTTTTTGGAAATGAAAGCAAATTATCCTTAAAATAGCTTAATGCCTCGTTCCAAGAAAATTCCTTTTTAAGCTCTTGATATTTCATAGTTTAATATTGTTTATACATTATATAAAGATCTTTCTGAAATGAAGTTATAATTTTATTCAAGTTTATGAGTCTCCATTTGACTTAATCCATTGTATTAAAGCGATTTAGTTTAAAAATTGATATAGGAATATAAATATTCACAAGGATATAGATATTACGTTTCTATACTACTATACTAAATAATGGTATCGGAATATATAGATTCGGAACTAAAAAGACTCGAAGATTATGCCTTAAGAAGAGTTAAAGGAATTCCAAATAATAGAAGGCTATGGGTTTTAACATGCATGGATGAGAGAGTTCATATTGAGCAGGCTTTAGGGATACAGCCAGACGATGCTCATATTTATAGGAACGCTGGCGGAATAGTAACAGATGATGCAATACGATCTGCTTCATTAACTACAAATTTCTTCGGTACAAAAGAGATAATTGTAGTTACACATACAGATTGCGGAATGTTAAGATTTACGGGAGAAGAAGTAGCTAAGTATTTTGAAAGTAAAGGTATAAAACCAACACAAATTCAACTGGATCCTTTATTACCAGCTTTTCGTATTTCATCTGAAGAAGATTTTATAAAATGGTTTAAGTTTTATGAGGATTTAGGCGTGAAGTCTCCTGATGAAATGGCACTTAAGGGCGTAGAGATTTTAAGAAATCATCCACTAATTCCTAAAGATATTAGAATAACTGGTTACGTATATGAGGTCGAAACTCATAGACTAAGGAAACCTAATCAGTTTATCTATAATGAAACCTCCAAATTTGAACATGGCACAGTAGTCAAGGAATAATTTTTTTATAAATTTATATCTGATAAGTATTTTATGGTAATTTTGCAAGAACATTTTCCATTTATTATCTCACTTCTACAGTTAGCGCATTTTTCAACTATTTTCTCTGGAGAATTTGTTATATTTATGGCGTATTTTATTAATTCTTTCCATCTATCTTCTATATTATGTAATCCGAGTTTGTTATATATTTCGCTTAAGGTATCTTCACTTAAGAATGTTATAGCTTGAAGTCCGCATGTGAATGCATATTTTTCCCAATCTCTTTGGTTATTAAGTGAAGCATTCCTAATCTTGTCAATACATTTCAACCATAGAATCTTTGCATAAAATAATGGCTTATAATATACCTTAATACCTTTAATTTCGTCAATTATTGCATATTTTATATTTTTTATCATCAATATATCTTCTGAGGAAATATCGGAGTATGATTTGCAAGAGACTACCAGCATAAGCATGCCTAAAGTTTTTAATAATACCCTTAGTTCATCATTTGTTGAGATTATAGAAAGTATTGCCTCAGAATTTTTGTTTTTTAGTATTCTCTTAGCATAAATATCAAATGGTAAATAGTCCCCTTCATAATATAACCACCTATAGAGTTCCTCTACTTTCCTAGCATATTCCTCACTATAATAATGTTTAATCTTATCTTCTATCATCTGTTTAATTAATTTTGAAGGAGAACTGTTAACAGATTCTGCAAAATCTTCTAGGAGCTTAAAAGTTGATGGATTTAACCATGTAGAAACAGTAGGCATTGATTATATTATATTCTCTGGATTTTAAAGCTTAATTTAATAAAGAAAGATTTTATACAATATTTTTGATTTTTCCAAGAAATACACATAATATAGAGTTTACATTAAATATCTAATATATTCTTATTAAACATATTTCATGAAAAACATATAAGACTAAAGTGAGTATTCTGATTTATGTCAGTATGTGAAATATTCCCAATAATAGCCGATTACACGTCTCAAGGTAAAAGAGTTATATTAGTTACAGAATATTCCAATATTCCTGTAAGAAGTGTATTCGTCGATGGAAAACTAATAATTGGAAACAAGAAGTACGAAGATTTGGCGCTAGAGGCAGAAAAGAGAGGAAACAAAATAGAAGTGGAAAAGAATGGAATAAAAATAGTTGCAGAAGTAATTGAACCTAGACCTTCTCTGGTTCTCGTAGGTTCTGGTACAATAGCAAAAGAGATCTTTAAGTTAGCAACCACTATGGGTTTTCTTGTTGAAGTAGTAGCAGAAGACGCTAAAGAGGAAGATTTTCCAGATGCTAAATTCTTTTCAAATACACTTCAAGTTATTGAGCAATTATCCAGTAATTCCTTTGTAATAGTTGCTAATGAAGGAGGAAAACCATACGATATTCCTGCAGCATTTTTAGCTTTAAAATCCAAAGCCAAGTATGTAGGATTCCTTTCAAGTCAAAAAAGAGCCGCTTATACGATTGCGCAATTAATAAAGATGGGAATTCCTCAAGAAGAGCTTAGAGAAAGATTTTATGGCCCAATGGGTCTTGATCTAAACGCTAAGACTGCAGAAGAGATAGCTTTAAGCGCTCTATCAGAATTAGTTCTAATAATGAGGAAAGGTAGTGGTAAACATCTTAGGGATGTAAAAGATCCTTATTTACTATTAAAAGATGCTATGGATGGCAAAATAACAGACGTATGTAATTTTACTCCGATAAAAATAAGCGAAAAATAAATCATATCTTCCTTCTTATTCTTTCTAATCTAATTTCTTCATTCAAATTTTTTGCAAAATTATCAAACCATTTTGACATAAAGAATGTTTTGGAAAATCTATTCATCCAACCCTCATATGAAAAAATTAGCTTAAGAACCTCGCTTTCTGAGTTTATCATTAATTTTCCATTTCCTAATCCACCGCCTGCTCTTAAGCTAAAGATAAATGTTATCAAATCTGTGCTTCTATAAATATTTCCTCTCATGGTAAAACGCATGCCAACGAACTTTCCTTCACATTCGAATGATTCCCCATTTCTATTAACCTTTTTTATTGGAGGAAATAATCTGGGTAAAGTGAAATAAGGATCTGACAGAATTTCTATTATAGCGTTCCATTCATGCGAAATACGAACGTCTTTTTCTACTAACATATGATATTATTAAGCAAAACTTATATTTTAAATTATATCTCGATATTAGGTAAAGTTAAGATAATAAATTATTTCACTTTTTCTATATATTTTAAGAATTATTATCTATAATATTTCTTATTTTTAGATTAATTCATGACATAATCCAAAACATTATCTAGCATATTATAACACTAGTCATTATATGTGCCTTTTTATTCTCTCTAATTGTATAATTTTATCAAAATTTTTAATCTGTTTATTCATTCTCTTTACTATGAAATTAACTATTGCTTTTTCTTTGTCACCTTCATAATCAATAGTTATTTCTATACTTCCTTGAGACATTGAAATAACTATTTTCCCATTACCCTTAGGCGAGACTCCTTTAAAACTTCTATCTATTAGATTATCGTAAGAACCTTGAATTAGTCCTGGTTGAACTATAAGTATGTACGTGATAACGTAGCTAGAAATATACTTCCTTACTCTAGCTTCTACATCAAAGGCTGAAAATAGAGAATAAAATTCTCCATATACATAAAAGACATTTTCACTCTCCTCATTAATTATAGTAAATGGGGTAAAATTCGCAAAGAAGAATTTTTGATCAGAAAATAATTTTAAGATTATATCCTTCTCAAATGGCGATGATATTGTTACTTTAGCTTGCACAAATATCTATCTTTTTAGTTCTATATATGCTTTACTTTCATAATTTACAAAAATCTCATCTTTTGCAATTCTATTAATATTTTCCATTTTACATGATATTGTGCTAAGATATCTATATGTTAAACAGATTATGGTAATCTATATTATCCACTTTATTCATATTTTTATAGTATGAATTCGCAACTATTGTATATAAAGGAAAAATATGATGAATTATTAAAAGCATATAATGCATGTAAAACATGTATAGATTGTGAAATGTGTGATAAAGCAGAAATAATTTCAGATGAATTAATAACATTGATAAATAAATGTAACATATCAGATTTAAGTCCAGAAGAGAGAAAAGAAATTAAGAGTATTATCTTCTCAATATCCTCTCTATCTAAAGATCTTAAAAAAACACTCTAACTTATTTGTTATTTGAACTCGTTTCCTATGGCTCTAACCAGAACAAATAATACGCCCAAACCTCTCTGTATAGTTGGATCAGCCATTAGCTTGATCAAATTACCTAAACTAACTTGAGGTGGATATTCTACTTCTTTTTTAACTTCTTCAGATGTTACCGCCTTAATTATCCTACTAGGTACATCGCTTAGGGCAACATTCAGAAACTTCATTGCTTTTGGATAAGCTTCTAAGAATTGAGACATATATGAAGAAATATGAGTTAAAGCGTCATCGTTTAACATATCTTTTAGTGTTTTTGCTGCATATGCCATATTCATTGCAGCATCTAATGCTCCAGTATTGTTTAATTCTTCTATCTTATCCAATACGTTATTTATTGTTCCCAATTTTTTCATGCTTAATTTTATTGACTGTAAAGTACCATAATCTAGTTCTCTCATTATTTCTAATAAATTAGATGTATAAGTTGCTATATTCTGTAAAGCATCGTCAGTTAACATATCTCTAAATGTCTTTACAGCATAAGCAGAATTAATTAAAGTATCTAAAGTTCCATCATTCTTCATAGTATCTAATCTACTTAAAACGTCTGAGAGCACTGGTGCTTTGTCTATTATTTGCTTAACTTGAGACGAATTCTTATTCAATTCTTTTAATAACTCTAAAGAGTTAGATAATGTACCTCCTATTGTTTCTATTGCGTCGTCATTAAGCATATCTTTTATAGTTTTTATGGAATATGACGCGTTTACTATAGCGTCAAAAGAACCATCTTTTTCCATCTCTTTTAGTTTCTTACTTAACTCTGCTATTGCACTAGAATTATCTATTATTACTTGAATATTATTGAAAATATCTTCTTTTGATATTTCCTTTCCAATGTTTAATAATGAAGATAATATGAGTCCAAAATTTTCTATTGCGTCGTCATTAAGCATATCCCTGAGTGTTCTTATTATGTAAGTTGAATTAATTACTGTATCCAGAGTTCCGCTACTTTCAAGCTCATTAATCTTTTTTAGTAGATCATTAAGGGTCGGAGTTAGATCTATTAATTGGCTTATTTCTTCCATCTTTTTCTCGTCTAACTTTGAAAGAAGTTTATCTATGGATTCCATAATTCTTCATACCACAGCCTTAGCTGTAACAGTCCAGTACATTTTATTATACATTATCTTTCCCCACCAGTGAATATATGATGGTGGAGGTGGACTTTCGTTCATAGTATAACTGAATCTAATGTAAGTAGCTTGATCAGTACCAGTTGCTATGTAGCATAATACGTCGCCGCCGTAATGCTTCACTCCTAGGTTCCCTTTGATATCATTGGCTATGTTATGCGCTACAACGTAAGATTCAAAATCTGCTGTAGATCCTGCCTTAGATACTGCTAAATCCGTAGTATCTCCCATAACATAAACGTTAGGATGATCCTTCATTCTTAGCGTAAACTTGTCAGTTGGGACCCATCTTCTTCTGTCTCCTATTCCAGAATCTTCTATAACTTTTGCACCCATATTAGGAGGAATTGAAATTAGCATATCGAATTTTAGTTTATCTCCCTCCTGAGATTCGGCTATTTTTTCTGTTGGGTCTACACTTTTTATTGTAAATGGAGAATGTACTTCTATTCCTCTCTGCTCGAATATATTCATTATAAACTTATTAGTAATAGGTCTACCGAAAACTCCCGGTACTGGATAGGTATATATAATCTTAGTTTTATCTCTAATTCCTCTTTTTCTTAAGTAATCGTCTAAAATAAGAGTAGTCTCTATTGGGGCTACTGGGCATCTATGAGGTAATCTTGCAGTATTTACTACGACAGTACCTCCAGAGAAAGATCCTAAAGCTTCCCTTAGCTTTAATGCAGATTCCATCTCATATGGAGTAAGTGAAGCTGCCCTATATCCTGGTACTTCGTCCCATGAATATTCCACTCCAGTAGTTATAACCAAATAATCATAATTGTGAGAGACTCCATCTGCAGTCTGTACTGAGTTATTAGCTACATCTATCTTGGTAATTGTACCTTTATCTCCATGCAAGAATTTTATTCTGGGATCTAACAGTTCTTTCTCTTTTTTAACTAATTCTCCAGGTATTTCAAGACCAAAAGCTGCTAATAGTTGTCCTGGCAAATAAGTGTGATCGTCTGATCTATTAAGGACTACTATCTCTACTTCTCCTTTATTTACTTCATCTTCCAACTTCTGAATTAATCTATTGGCAACAATTGTGCCAGCTATATTTCCTCCTGCAATTATGATTCTCTTCATCTTTTTTCACCTCGATATAACTAATACATACTTGGAATTATCTTTCACTTCAGTAACTAATTTTAATCCTTTTTTCTTAACCCAAGATTCTATAATTCTCTTTGTGTCTTCCATGCTTATAATTACTTTTATCGCCTCACCACTTTTTAACTCACTTACTATTCCACTTAGCTCCCCAATAGGTCCAGAGCATGACGATTCAGATAGATCTATTTCTTTAATTATATAACTCATACTTATCAAAAGATATGTAAGATTTGAAGATTATAAACATTTCTATTATATCAATTATTGAGAAAAATGTCATAAAGATTAGTAAATCCAATTTATATTATTTTGTGCAATTCTATTAAATTGTTATATTTACAAGATAATATTATTTAATAGATACAAAACAAAGATAGTTAATCATATATACTGCATAATGTAGAAAATACATATAATTTTTATATGATAATCAAAATCTTACTCTATTAAAAGATTTTTAGACAGTACCTTAAGTTTATATAATATTTTTATATAAAATGTTTTCGATTTTATACAGACTAAGTAGCTTTATTTATCTTAAGGAACTTCATTATTCTTAAATGAAATTATTGGAACCTTTTTCTATAAAGGACATAAAGTTAAAGAACAGAATAGTAATGTCGCCAATGATAACAAATTTAGCAACACCAGAAGGTTATCCAACAGAAGAACATATAAGATATTTTATAAGAAGATCGTCAGCAGGATTATTGATAACGGAATATACTTATGTAAATAATCTCGATTCAAGAGGTTCCCCCAATGAAATGGGACTCTATAGTGATGAATTAATACCTAAGTTTGCTAGACTCACTGAAGCAGTACATAATAACGATTCTAGAATTTTTGTGCAACTTGTCCACGCAGGAAGAAAAACTAGGAAATTATTAATATGGGGAAACTCTCCAATAGCTCCCTCTAATGTACCATTAATTGATCCGGTAAGAGAAATGAACGAGGATGATATAAATAGGGTAATAGACGATTTCGTAAAGGCTTCAGAAAGGGCAGAAAAAAGTGGTTTTGATGGTATTGAATTACATGGAGCGCACGGTTATTTGATAGCTCAATTTCTATCTCCTGCTACAAATAAAAGAGAAGATAAATATAAGGACGGAGTTTTATTTCTTGAGGAAATTCTAAAGGAGGTTAGAAGAGTAGTCTCCATACCAGTAGGAATGAGAATATCAGTTACAGAGTTTGATCCCAATGGATTAAATCCTGAATTAGTAGCTAAAATTGTGAAAAGAGTCGAACCACTTTTAGATTATGTTCACTTATCAGCTGGAAGAGATGGTCCTTTAGGCGGTTCCTCATCATTTTATTACAAAAAACCTAGCTACATCGATGAAGCGAGAATCGTAAGGAAAGAAGTCAGAATTCCACTATTTTTAGTAGGATCAGTAACAAGTGTAGAAGATGCTGAAAAAGTACTAGAAGTTGCAGATGTGGTTGTCTTAGCTAGACAAATTCTTGCTGATCCAGATTGGCCTATTAAAATAGGTAATAATCGACCTATAAGGCCGTGCATAAGATGCAATCAATTATGCAGATTACTATCAGTGAGAGAAGTTAGATGTGACGTTAATCCGGAATTAGGATGGGAGATCTTACCTCCTATGGAAAAAGGAGAAGGTGAAGTAAAAGTAGTTGGTGGAGGATTAATGGGAATGGAAATAGCTAGGGTGTTAAGTCTGAGGGGATTTGAAGTTACGCTCTATGAAAAAAACGATAGATTAGGAGGTCAGATAAACGAGATTAAAGATCCTTATAAGAAAAATGAGTTCTCCAAGTTAGTCGAGTATTATGAAAAAGAATTAATGAGATTGGGAGTAAAAATTATGTTAAATAGTGAGTCAAAAGATGGAATAATTGCCATACCAAAGGAGAGGCAGCCCATATTTAGAAATTACGAAAAAAAGAAAATTTTGGTAAATTCTAACTTATATGCATATCAGGATTATGTATTTGAATGGATAAAGAATAACGAAGTCTACGTTACACAAAATGTATTTAAGGGATTAGACAGGAATAGAGGATATCTTCTCGAAGAAAAATATAGGGAATTAGGGGTAAAAATTGTAAAAGAACCGATAAAAGCTGATATAGTAATTGACGATATTAGAGTGTCACAACCCTCAATAGGAGCATCTATTGCAAGAGGATATTGGATAGCTAGAAATTTCTCCAATGTTTAGCATGACTAGTAAAATTATACCTATATAATCTAAATTTTTGTAATTTAGTATATTATGAAGTTAAATCGCTTAGAAAATAATATTAATAATTTCAGAAAAATTCCTAGCTGATTCTTACATAAATATAGTGAGTTTCATATAATTCTTTAGTCGTCTTCCTCACATTGAAGTATCAAAGACAGTATCTTTCATACGACATAATTTAGTGGAACACCAGCGAAAGAATGTTAGAAATAATAAACTCTTACCTACTGTCTAAGGAGAAAGATGGGAATTTCATCTTTATTTAATATTATAACGTCTTTAGGATAAGACTTATGACTTCTGCTCTTTTTTATCTCTATTTTATAATTGTTTGTTATGATATCAATTTATACGGAATTCTTATAGTAGAATACCTTTCCTATTTTTCTCCTTAAATGCTCTTGAACGATATTTTCTAAAATTGCCGATTCATCAAATTCCTTATTAACCCATCAAGAAATTGCCCTAAGTATGAAAGAGTCTCTGAAAAATATTTTTTCTCCTTTCTTTTTATCTTAACAAGGGGCGTTCAGTAATAAATATTTCGGTTGAACTTCAAGCATAATGTCAACTAAGATTGCCACGTGTACCTTTCAATCCACGTGGCGATTTGGGGAGGATCACTTAGGCTCATAAGGCTTATTATTATACCAAACACTCCAAACTATTCTAGCCAATTTCCTGGCTAAAGCAGTGTACAACTTCTTTCCCTTCAACTTTTCCTTATGGTTCTCGTAAAATTCTAGTAATGTAGGATTACGAGAGTAATTCATCTCAGCGAGGAGAACAAGCTGCGCAAGTACTTATTACCCTTCTTCGATATTCCCTTACTTACAGTAGCTTTACCGCTCCTCTCATTGGGTCTAAACCGCAGATACGAAGGACTCAGGGTTAGGAAAGCGTTTAATGTCTCCAACAATGCCTATTATTATCCCCGAAGAAAGTTTTCCTATTCCCGGTATAGTTAATAGAACGTGATTTTCAGACTGTGATTGTATCATTTTCTCTACTTCTTTTATTTTCTCGCTTGTTTCCAGTAGTGCTTTAGATAATACTTCGATTTCTTCAAGTACGATCTTTGTTCCAAGTTGTATAATTGTATTTTGAAGTTTCCTTTAGAGAATTCTTCAAGCATTTCCTTGCTTATTTTTTCCTCGTCACTGACTAGGAATAGTGCTCTTTTTACCCTGTTCTTGTACTTTACTTTCAACTTTTAGGAAGACGTATAGTGTTACTAGTTCTTTCAATGAGTTGTAGTTGTACTCCTTTGCCTTGTTTGCCATGTTTATTAGTTTTTGTGCGTCGTAAAAATCTGTTTTCTTTCCTCTCAAGTCCTTCTCCTTCCATAGTATATTTGGGCTTACTTGTAGTATCTTGATCCCTTTTTCCTTGAAGTATTGACATGGTTTTATTGAGTATGCTCCTGTCGGTTCGACCACTATTGTGTTTAGTTTCACTTTTAGTATTTCTTCATAACCCTTCTTGTTGTTCTCGTAGACCCTCCCCTCACTCGTTACTAGATGATCTTTTGATATGTCTATTCCTAGGATCCCTACCTCTTTATCACACCTATATCCGTGCATATTATCACAATGTTCAGTCCGATGGTAGGGGTTTGTCACGCCCCCGTTCGAAGACTTTGCTTCAGTCAAAGGGTCGACCATGTTTCCCAGTTGGAGAGTATTACTCTCCCCAACTAATTAATCTATATAGGTTCAAAGGGGGCGGAAGACTCCATCCGTAAGGAGATGGATAGGCTCCACATGCTTTGCCTCTAACATGGCTAGGCGATAGCTTGAAGAGCCGAAGGAGTTCACTATCTCATTTCCTGACTTTAAGTAGGCAACGTCAATTAGAAATATATCAGTCAAAAATTCAATATATTCAGAGACTGTATTATGAGAAATACCCAAATCTGAGGCTATAGAATTAAATGAAATAGATGAAGGTATTTTATCTAATAAAGAATGCTTATCTTTATCCTCCCAATTACTGTAAAACCACCATGGATTTATGTTATTAAATGTTTCCATAGTTGATACTCTATTTACCAAATATTTATAAACTATTGTCAGTTGAATGACAACATTGTAATGTAATAAAAACTGAATATCTACAGAAATAATTATATATTGAGTTTAGATCAAGGAATACAGTTATTGACTCCTTATTTAATGTATTTCTAGCTTTATGATAAAACTCTCATTCTATAAATATCGTTTTATTTTAAATCAATTTAACTATAACCTAGTTTAAATATTATAAAGAAAAAATTAATAAAATTAATTTCAACGTTGCGTCATGACTTAAACTTTTAAGATGCTACCTTCCTCTTAACTCTTAGCTTTATATTATCTGTAATATTTTAAACTCAGAAGTCAATTATAATAATTAAATAAGGAAACTCTCAGTAGAATGTATTAAAATTATTTAAGGAGTTTTGAGATCTTTATTTATGGAAATTATTACACCAATCTTAACTCCTTTTAAAAATAATGGAGATATCGATAAAGAAGCATTAAAAACGCATGTAAATAATTTAATTACAAAAGGTATAGATTTGATTTTCCTTAATGGATCCACTGGTTTAGGTCCTGCTCTTTCTAAAGATGAAAAATTATCTACATTAAAAACTATCTATGATATAACTGGAAAGATAATCTTCCAAGTAGGTGGCCTTAATATCAACGATGTAATAGAGTTACTTAAAGCATCAAAAGAATTTGATATAGTAGGTGTAGCGTCCTATTCTCCCTTCTATTTTCCTAGAATTCCTGAAAAAATGTTAATAAAATATTTTAAAACTATAGAAGAATATTCTCCACACCCTATTTACATTTATAATTATCCCTTAGCTACGGGTTATGATATTTCAGCAAAGACTCTAGAGAAATTTATGGACTCAAAGTTTGTAGGAATAAAAGACACCAACCAGGATTTATCTCACTCTCTTGAATATAAATCATTGAAAAACTTCAAAGTATATAATGGTTCTGATTCCTTAATATATTATTCACTTCTTTCTCTTGACGGTAGTGTAACTGCGGCTAGTAATTATTTGCCTGAAATAGTAGTAAAAATGAAGAACCTAATACAAAATGGAAAATTAAATGAAGCCTTAGAACTTCAGAAACTTATAATTTCTATTTTAGAAATATCAAGAAAATATGGTCAATTATCATCTAATTATATTCTTGTAAGAGAATTTCAAGGATATAATGTAGGAATACCTAGAGGTCCCATATTTCCGTTAGAAGATGAAGACGTAAAGGCTTTAATTCAAGAAATAAATCCTCTAAAAGACAAAATAAGGAAATTTTCTTCATAAAGATGATAACAAATGGCTAAAATGATCACTCTTTGCGAAATTTTGATAGAATTTAATGCTTTAACTTCTGGTCCACTAAGACACGTAACATATTTTGAAAAACACATAGCAGGTAGCGAAGCAAACTACTGTGTAGCATTTACGAAACAGGGTAATGAATGCGGAATAATAGCTAGACTAGGAGAAGACGAATTCGGATATAATGCTATGGAATGGTTAAGAGGAAAGGGAGTAGACGTTTCTCATATAAAATTCGATCCAGCACCTACTGGCATATTTTTTATTCAGCGACATTACCCTGTTCCGCATAAAAGTAACTTTATCTATTATAGAAAAGGTAGCGCAGGAAGTAAACTTTCTCCTGAAGATGTTGATGAGAATTATATTAGGTCAGCGGATCTTGTCCATTCTTCTGGAATAACTTTAGCTATATCCGATTCTGCTAAAAATGCAGTGATTAAAGCATTTAACAACGCCAAAGTGAGATCTCTCGATACAAATATAAGGTTAAAACTATGGTCAGCTGAACAAGCCAGGGAAATAATAATGGGTGTTCTGAAAGAGTATCCACTAAAATTTCTAATTACTGATATTGAAGATTCTAGAATTCTAGTTAGGGAATCTGATCCAGACGCTGCAGTTTCAAAACTTTCTAACTATGCAGAAATAGTAATAATGAAATTAGGCCCTAAAGGATCTACGGTATATTACGAAGGTAAAAAATATCATTCACCAGGCTATCAAGTTCCAGTTGAGGACGTGACTGGAGCAGGAGATGCATTAGGCGGAACTTTTCTTTCACTATATTATAAAGGCTTTAGTATAGAAAAAGCCCTTGATTATGCTGTGGTAGCATCTACGCTTTCTGTAATGGTAAGAGGAGATCACGAAAACATACCTTCGACTAGTGATATTGAATCATTCTTAGAAGAAATGAAAAGATAAAAAATCGTGAAAGTTTTAGTATTTAATATGGTAAGTTTAAATGAACTTTCAGAAGAGTTCAAAAGTATATACGTAATAGACAATGATGGAATTCCTTTATTTAAAACATATTTATTAGGAGAATGGGTCGATGCAAAAGACGTTCAGTACTTAAAATCTCCAATTGATCTTTCTGTCTATGCTAAGGTTCCAAAATTAAATCATGAAATGATTGATTCTACGCTAAGTGTTATGTATAAGGTTGGCAAATGGGAAATAAGGGACATACCAGGAGAAAAGAGATTGAAAATATATCATAAAATAGCAGATCTATTAGATAAATATAGAGACGACTTCATAAACGTCCTAATGATTGGAAATGGGAAAACTAAAGCTCAAGCTAACGGTGAAATCAATGCATCAATAGAAAGGTTAATAAGAGCAGATCTTGATGTGAGAAAACTATACGGTGAGTACGTTCCTGGAGACTGGAGCACCGAAAGTTTAGAATCAGAAGCTATAGTGAGGAGGGAGCCGCTAGGAATAGTGCTAGGTATAACTCCTTTTAATTATCCCCTCTTTGACGTAATTAATAAATTTGTATACTCTACAGTAGCAGGTAATGCATTTATTTTAAAACCAGCTAGTTCTACACCATTACCAGCAATAATGCTTGCTAAATTAGCGGAAATAGCAGAATTTCCCAAAAGAGCGTTATCAATAATAACAATACAAGGTAACGAGATGGATAAAATAATTTCAGATAAGAGAATTAATGTAATAACGTTTACTGGTAGTAGTGAATCTGGAGAACAAGTAATTAAATCTGGTGGATTAAAACAATACATAATGGAACTGGGTGGTGGTGACCCTGCTATAGTGTTGGGAGATGCGGATCCTAAGATAGCTGCTCAAAGAATAGCTTCTGGAATAACAAGTTATTCTGGACAAAGATGTGACTCTATAAAATTTATTTTCGCTGAGGCATCGATCTATGAGCAATTAAAAAATTATCTCATTGAAGAATTGAAGAAGATTAAAGTAGGAGATCCAAGAGAATCCAATACTGCTATGGGACCAATAATAGATCCAAATACTGTTCAAGAATTCGAATATGCAGTAAAGGACGCAGTAAATAAAGGTGCTACTATTCTTTATGGAGGTAACATTTTAGGTCCTACTTACATTGAACCAACTTTGCTAGAAGTAGATAAGAAAGTACTCAAAGAATTATATTTATTTAGAAAGGAAGTGTTTTTATCTATAGCTACGCTAACTAAAGTAGACAATATAGACGAGGCAATAGAACTGAATACTGAGAGAAGATATGGTCTAGATGCAGCAATATTTGGTAACGATATTTTTAAGATTAGGAAGGCACTAAGGAGACTAGAAGTTGGGGCAATATACATTAATGATTATCCAAAGCACGGAATAGGATATTTTCCCTTCGGAGGAAGAAAAGATTCAGGAACTGGTAGAGAAGGTATAGGGTACACAATAGAATACGTAACTTCTTATAAAACTTTAGTATATAACTATAAAGGAAAAGGTATTTGGGAATATATCTAGATAATCTTTTTTCTTACGTTATTAGTCTATGATTATATGGATATACAAAGATTATTAGAAGATAATGATAAAGTATACAAGTATATAGGAATTAAGCTTTTAGAACAAAAAGAAGGATACGTAAAACTTCAAATACCTTATAAAGAGGAACTTTGTAGAAGAGGAGGAGTATTAAACGGAGGAATAATAATGACGGCTATGGATTTTGCAGGCGGATTAGCTACTCTAACGGTTAATGATGGAATTGACCAAGTGACGCAGGAATTAAAAACGAATTTTTTAGAACCCATGTATAAGGGACCATTTACAGTAGAGGCTAATATAATAAGAAAAGGAAGAACTGCAGTAGTTGTAGAGATAAAATTTAAGGATAATGAAGGAAAAATAGGAGCAATAGGATTAGGAACTTGGTACATAATTAGAGACAGATTAATAACTACAAAATAAAGCTAAAACTATTTAATTCAAATAATAAAAATTTTTAACCTTTATACGCATGATAGTAATCTATGTCGAACATGAACCCAAATTACCCCGGCATTGATAAGTCAAGATCATGGTACTCACCATTAACTCCTCTCCTTTTTTTAGATAGAACATCCTATTTTAAGAATAAGACCGCTATAGTGTATAGAGACAAGAGATATACTTATGAGAAGTTCAAAGAGAATGTATTAATGCAAGCCAATGCATTTAAAGCTGAAGGACTTTCTAACGAAGATAAAGTAGCATTCATATCTAGAAATAGACCTCAATTCTTAGAATCTTTCTTTAGTGTTCCATTAGCTGGCGGAATTTTGGTACCAATAAATTTCAGATTGTCACCTAAAGAAATTTCTTACATTGTGAATCATTCAGAGTCTAATTTTCTCATAGTTGATGAACTATTCCTAGATCAACTAGTGAGCGTCAAAGACGAAATTAAAGCCAAAATTATACTTCTTGAGGATGAATTATCTCCGTCAACTGAGAATGCAAGAAAAATAGTATGGAAAACTTTTTCCGAGTTTATTAAATCTGGAACAACTCAACCAATTCAAATACAAGTTAAGGACGAATATTCAATGATAACCTTGTATTATACATCAGGGACAACTGGTTTACCAAAAGGCGTAATGCATCATCATAGAGGAGCTTATTTAAATGCGTTAACTGAAGCACTTGAACATCAGATGGGAATAAATTCAACTTATCTATGGACATTGCCAATGTTTCATGCTGCAGGTTGGGGATTTCCATGGGCTACTGTAGCTGTAGGTGCTACAAACGTTTGTCTAGATAAAGTAGATCCAGAAGTAATGTATAGATTAATAAAGGAAGAAAAGGTTACTCACATGTGCGGTGCTCCTACTGTTTATATAACATTAATAGACTATATGAAAAGAAATAAGCTAAGATTTGATAATATGGTTCACATGATAGTAGCTGGAGCCGCCCCTGCACCAGCTACATTAAGGGCAGTACAAGAACTAGGAGGATATATGGCCCACGTTTATGGACTTACAGAAACTTACGGTCCACATTCAATATGTGAATGGTTAGAAGAATGGAATAATCTCTCAATTGAGGAACAAGCTAAACTAAAGGCTAGACAAGGAATACCTTATGTAGGTTTTGAGATGAATGTATTTGATGAGAACGGAAATCCAGTACCTTGGGACGGGAAAACTATTGGTGAAGTAGTAATGAGAGGAAATAATGTTGCCTTAGGATATTATAAGAACGAAGAGAAAACAGCCGAATCCTTCAGAGACGGATGGTTCCATTCTGGCGATGCAGCTATAGTAGATCCTGATGGTTATATTCAAATAGTAGATAGATTTAAAGATTTAATAAATACTGGCGGAGAAAAAGTTTCGAGTATATTAGTAGAGAAGACTCTAATGGAAATCCCTGGCGTTAAGGCCGTAGCTGTATATGGGACTCCAGATCCAAAGTGGGGAGAGGCTGTTACAGCAAGAATAGAATTAAAAGAAGGAGTTAGTTTAACTGCTGATGAAGTTATAAAATTCTGTAAAGAAAGGCTTGCTCATTTCGAATGCCCTAAGATTGTAGAATTCGGATCTATTCCAATGACAGCTACTGGTAAAGTTCAAAAATATGTTCTAAGAAATTCTGCATTAAAGAAAATGAAGGAAGAAAATAATTTATAATTGAATTTCTTTTTTAGGAATTATTGAATTTATTAGTAAATCAAAATGTTCAGAAGCTTGAATAATACAGCCTCTACAAGAATCTATAATTATCTCGTCTCCTTCTTCGTTTTTATTGAATGTTACAAGTAAAGAATCATCAAAAATTATAAATCTTGATTGTATATCTTTAACCAGCTTAATTTTTGCATTTATATCTATATTTTGAGAAGTAATGAATGTTAAATCTCCCTTATATTGTTTAATCATTCTTACTAACCATTCTGGTGGTTTATCATAAACTATCTTTACTTTTCTGCTTTTTTCCATAAATTCCTTTATTATCTTAATTATTGTTCTTTTACCAGCAACATGGAGACTACGCTCTGTGTCTCCTTTCCTCTCTTTACTCCAGAACGAAATTATCTTAGAAATAGAATTATCAAATCTTGACATTATTTTGTCTTTATATGTTTTTAAAGCTATAGAAGGATCAATAATTTTTACTCTCTTAGGTTTTCCTTCTATAATTTTTATTAATCCTTTGTTCTCAAGTGATCTTGTAACTTCGTAAATTTTTTGATAAGGTACCTCGGATTTTTCTGATAGCTCCCTCATAGTAGCGCTGCACAACTGTAATAAAGACAGATATACTTTACTTTCATATAAAGATAGCCCTATGTCTTCTAAATTAGATCTCAATTCACTACTCATAGTGAATAATTGATTTTTATATTTTTAAACATATCTTTATTATGAATAGGCAATTTATTTTGTTTACCATTTTAGTCTTTTTTACAGGATTATATTTAGGAACATTAAGAATTGTCATCCCAGTAATAGAAAGACATTTAGATATTGCTGTAACTTTGTCTATATTTTTGCCACTGGTAATCTTTGGTTTTACTAAAGGAGGATTTAATTATTTAGCAGGTAAACTTTCTGATGACTTAGGTAGAAAATTGGTACTTATAATAGGTTGGATAGCAGCTTTATCTTCAATAATATTATTCTTTTATGTTAATATATATTCAATTATAATCATTACTGTGTTTTTAGCTATAAATCAAGCATTAACTTGGACAACAACAGTAACTTCGCAAATAGATATTAGTGGGAAAAGTAGAGCTGGATTAGCGTCTGGAATTAATGAAATGTCTGGATATTTCGGTGTTGCAGTAGGTAACCTTTTTGCCACTTATATTTTTCGTCTTAGTTACGTTTTTATTTTCACAGTTGCGATAGTAGCCCTTATTTCGTCAATCTTAGCAATAGATACAAAAAAATTATTAAAAGATACAATAATAGGAAAAACAAAAATCAATTATTCGTCTATAACGAAAACAAGTATAGCCGGATTACTAGAAAAATTTGTAGACTCGTCATTTTTCATATTAATACCAACATATTTACTACTGCTGCATTATAGTTTATTTTTAATAGGAGTTATAGTAGCAAGTTATACATTGACATGGGCGGTATTACAACCATTATTCGGGTATATAGCTGATATTTCTAACCAGAGAAGACTAATTATTACAATAGGTTTCTTTCTTATGTTCTTAGGCTTCTTTCACTACACTGTTTATCCTTTAGTATTTTCTATAATGGAAGGAATTGGAATGAGCATGATATACCCTAATCTAATAGCTTTGGTAAATGATGAAATACATGAATCAGTTAGAGGTAAAGCATTAGGGTACTATAGACTATACCGTGATAGTGGATACGGAGTTGCAGGCTTAATTTTGCCATTGCTTTACTCATTTTTTGGATTTAACTATGCACTATTAATTGTAGGTACATTTCAACTTATCTCCATATTTCTTATAATAGACGTTAACGTTTTCAAACATGTTACTAAGAATATGTAAATATAATTAACTATATATAGTTAATTAAGTTTATAAGTATTCATTTTATAGTAATTAACATGCCAGAACACCCTAAAAAAGAGCATTCAGAACATCCAACAAGAGAACACCCAGGTAAAGGTGTAAGTTTAGATAATATCGCTAAAACAGTTGAGGATTTCGTTAAAACGGATTCCCAACTAAAAGGAGGTCATTTTTCTATTTATGATCCAGTTTCGAATAAACCGTTAGCATTAGATCTGGAGAAAGTGCACAAAGATAGACTATCTAAAATTACAGAAAACGAATATTTTGTGTGTGCAGATTTTAAGTCTACTGAAGGAAAAATGTATGATCTAGACTTCTTTGTCAAAGAAGATAAAGGTAATCTAAAGGTGACTGAAATTTCTATACATAAGGAAGAGGGAAAACCAAGATATAATTGGGTAGAAGAAGGAGGTATATGGAAGAAAATTCCTACATAATTTTTTAAATCATTCCTTCTAGGTTTATTTTTATATTACGTTCAAATTCTGTTGACTTTTCTAAATTCATTTGATTTATTTGTTTTATAAATTCTTCCTTATTGTCAATCTTAAATAATTTATTAAATCTTTTTTCAAATCCTATAGTAGAGCTAGGTTTTCCGCTAATTCCTAGTCCACATACTGAACCAGATGTATGCGATGGATAAATTTCTACATAATCTGGGAACTTCTTAATTTTCTGAAGACTGTAATATAAATTCTCTTCTGAATTATCTTTGTTTATATCTATTCTACCTACAGAACCTACAAATAGAGTATCTCCAGTTAACATACTCCAGGGCTCTGTCCAACTATCATCTCTTCTCTTATCATATATTAATAAAGACATACTATCCGGTGTATGACCTGGAGTATAAACGGCTTTTATTTTTACATTCCCTGACTTTATCTCTTCACCGTCTTTTATTCTTTCAGAAGGGAATTTTATCTGAGAGTATTCACTATAATATATATTTGCGTTAGTTAAACTCTGCAATTTCCTTACTCCAGAAATATGATCTGCATGAGTATGAGTATCTATTATATAGGAAATTTTCATTCCAAGATCTTCGCTAAGTTTAATTATTTCGTTCAATACGTCATATTTTGGATCAACCACAAATAATTCACCTGCTTGAGTACAACCAAAAATATAGGTTAGACATCCTCCACTCTTACTCAATACATATCTGAATATCATAATTATTAATATACCAATTATAGTTTTAAGAGTTATTAACTTTTAATAGTGAAATAAACTTATGATAATAATATACGATAAATATATATCATAAATATTTAATATAGTATAAAAAGTTAAAAAGATATTATTTCATAGCCTTCTCTTACAAAATGCGCTACCCTTTCACTTGTAGGCATTAACGATATCCCTAGACTCTCTAAATTAGGCTTTATTTTCATATTCTCTGCTATTCCTATACATGCAGAATCTACAATCTTATTTTGTAATAATTCATGAAACATTGACTTTATATCGCCGTCTAACTGCGTTAATCTTTTTTGACTAGGTCCAAAAAATAATACCTTCATCTCATCATATCGCCTATTTTTAAAACTATTATAACTTATTCTAATTCCTAGATCGAATTTAGTATCGTCCGACATTATCAGAAATAATACTTTAGTCATATATTTCCGATACTGATGTATCTTAAAAAGGTATCTTAAAAATACGTTCCTAAATGTATAAATTTTTAGATATTTCAGGAAAAAATGTTATAGTAAAAAATATTACCTAACTATTCCAGTCAGGATATATTTGACTTAGAGGTATTGCAATAACCCATCCGTATGAATTTGTCAAGAATATTGTACCTCCAGATATTACTGGATCTACTATACCGAATCTTCCTCCGACATAATACATTGTTATGACTTTTCCAGAGTCAGGATTAAGTACATAGATATGACTTCCAGCAGCTACCCATAGTAGTCCATGATAATATACTGGAGCACCTCTAGGACCGCCAGGTAATGTTGGAGGAATTCCTAAATCTGGTAATCTTGTCTCCCATATTATTTTCCCTGTAGCTATAGATACTTTAGCGACACTTCCGAGCGAAGGTATTCCTACATATGCGTAGTTTCCATTAGCTAAAATCATTGATGCTTTAAAAGCTGGAGGAACGTAGCCTCTACCAAGATTAATAGCCCATAACACGTTTCCATTAGTAGCATTCACTGCAAACATTACAGTATCCACAGTGCCATTTCTGAAATTAGCTATAGTATCCTTTAATATTATTCCACTACTTTGAATTACAGTAGCAGGTGAATCTCCCATACCCGTATTAAATGGTACATATGTAGACGGTAATTGAGATTGCCATACTACTTTACCGTTTTCAGAGTTTACTGCTACTAGTATTCCATAAGGATATTTCAGAAGAGTAAATCCTGCTATAAAGAGTACTGTACCATTAGATCCTACGTAATAATTGAGACTACTCATGCTATCTATATAGCCAGGCAATTTTGTTATCCATAAAGTACTGCCGGTAGTAGCATTAAGTCCAACAAAGCATCCTGATCCAGTAGCGTACGCTAATATTCCATTATAAACTACGGGATCTGGCATATTTTCACCAAACGTAAACCTCATCCATAATAATTGACCATCACTAGCATTGAAAGCGTAAATTCCACCATAAACTGAACCTCTATATACTCCAGAAGATTCATTTCTTAGTGCATGCTCAAGAGCAGTAAATGTGAAACCTATATCACCTACAGGTACGTATACTATACCGTTCCATACTATTGGATCTTGCATAGCCATTGATGCTAAACCAGTAGCATACCATACAACGTTACCAGAAATTGGATTTACTGCTAATATAGTTCCTGGTCCACTATCCTCTTCTACAAATAGTAGGTTGTCAGCTAATGTAACTCCTAAAGGTTGTCCTACATCTTGAGTTAGGAACACTAGTGCGGCCTTCTCACCTAACGCACTAGCTCCAGGTAACATTGATGCCGGTGTAGAAAGAGGAATTGGAGTACCTCCTCCAAAAGAATCTGCCGGTAACTCCCAAGATACACCTTGTTGCAAATATGTGCAAGACGTCGGAACTACAGACTCAAACTCTTGATTATAATTCGTCACTATCCAATCTGAAGGAAATCCTAAATTAGAATTTGACATATTTCCAGGATAATAAGTAACCTTAACTTCATAGGGGAAATATGTACCATTATACTGAGTATAAACCGTAGTTATTGGTTGAAGAGGAGTTTGAGTTTGAACTTGATTCTGGAACGAATTGACTATAAAAAATGACACTGAAATAAGGAATAGGATTGCGGTTATAAGGCCGATAATTTTTAACTCCATTTTTGACCATTTATCATGCTGGATAAACTAAATTTAAGCATTAAGTCTTTATAAGTATCTTTTTTAATTTATTAGATAAAATTAAAAATAACACGAAATGTATAAATACGCTTCTATATATGTTAATTTACACTATAACGCTAAGCTATTCAATTACGTTATTGCATTTAACGTTCACTCTTCGTTAATTTAGATATATCTATTTATTAACTTGAGAAAGAAAATGTAACATATGTATGAATGGTTTGCAGAAATGAGGAAAAAGGATCCCGTGTATTATGATGGAAAGGTATGGCATGTATTCAAATATAAGCATGCAAAAGAAGTTTTGAATAATTTTTCTAAATTTTCTTCAGACCTTACAGAATATAATGAGAAAGTTAACGATCTCAGAAATGGTAAAATAAAATTGGATGTACCAACCAGGTATACAATGTTAACTTCTGATCCTCCGCTCCACGATGAATTAAGATCTATGACTGCAGATATTTTCTCTCCACCAAAATTACAAGTTCTCGAAAGTTTTATCAGAGATACTGCAAAATCTCTCCTAAATGCAGTTGATAAGGAGGACGATATAGTTAGGAAATTTGCAGTTCCATTGCCAATAATTGTTATATCGAAACTTTTAGGGCTTCCGATAGAAGATAAGGAAAAATTCAAGGAATGGTCTGATCTGATAGCGTTAAGATTAGGGAAGCCTGAGGAAATATTCATAGTTGGAAAGAAATATCTTGAACTCATAACGTACGTAAGAAATCATTTAAATCCTGATAATGAATTAGTAAGCAGAATTTTAAAATCGAACCTTTCGAACATAGAAAAACTTGGTTACATAATTCTCCTTTTAATAGCAGGTAATGAGACAACTACAAATCTAATATCTAATGCAATAGTAGATTTTACAAGGTTTAATATATGGGAAAAAATTAGAATAGAAAATCTGTATCTTAAGTCTATAGAAGAAGTATTAAGATACTCTCCACCAGTTATGAGAACAGTAAGAATAGCTAAGGAAAAAGTAACATTAGAAAATCTGACTATAAATGAGGGAGAATTTGTAAGAGTATGGATAGCCTCAGCTAATAGAGACGAGGAAGTATTTCATAATTCAGAAGAATTTATACCTGATAGAAGTCCAAATCCTCACCTAAGTTTTGGATCTGGAATACATCTATGCTTAGGAGCACCTTTAGCTAGATTAGAAGCAAGAATAGCTATTGAAGAATTTTCAAGGAAATTTAGGAATGTAGAAATTCTTGAAACTGAGAAAGTTCCTAACGAGATTCTAAATGGATATAGAAAGCTTATAGTCAGAGCTAAACCTATAACTTAAATCCATGATATAAACTTTATTTATTATATTAAAATATAGAACGTATGAGAGGTTTCAATACTAGAGCCGTGCATGAGGGAGAAATTATAGATAAAAGATTCGGAAATGTTGTAACTCCAATTTTTCAGACCTCTACATTTATCCATCCCAATGACGATCCTAACGCTTATCTAGATTCTAATACTGGGAAACCTTTTCTTTACACTAGACATGGTAATCCTACGGTGAACTCTCTAGAAATGAAATATGCCTCACTAGAAGAAGCAAAATTCAGTATATCATTTTCCTCAGGTATGGCTGCAATTTCCACTACATTAACAAGTTTAATTAAGAAAGGCGATAAAATACTTACAATAAATCAATTATATGGACAAACATACAGATTATTCCTAGATTTAATAGAAAGATATGAAATAGAAGTAGATTTTGCATCGATTAATGAAATAAACTCCTTAGATATTAATAAGGATTACAATATAATATACGTAGAATCAATAACTAATCCCACTCTTCAAATTGTAGACCTTATGGAATTAGGAAAATATTGTAATGAGAGAAATATCAAATTGGTAGTTGACGCTACTTTTGCGTCTCCCTTTAATCAGAGACCTTTAAAATTTGGAGCAGATATTTCTCTTCATAGTGGAACTAAATACATTTCTGGTCATAGTGACGTAGTAATTGGTCTAGTATCTACTAATAACAAAGAGATTCATAGTAAAATTTTTGATGGACGAAAAACGTATGGTGGTTCTGCAGATCCGTTAAGCGCATATTTAAGTTTAAGAGGTTTAAAAACGTTAGGTCTACGTATGGAAAGACATAATTCAAACGCTATGGAATTAGCTAAATTCCTTTCAGATAACGAAAAGGTTAGTAAAGTATTCTATCCAGGGATTCCAGAGTTTGAGTACTACGATATAGCGAAAAAGGTTCTAAAAGGATATGGAGGAATGGTTTCTTTTGAACCTAAGGGAGGATATGAGTGTTCTAAGAAGATAATAAAGTCATTAACACTTGCAACACCTGCTCCAAGTTTAGGTGGAGTAGAAACATTGGTTACCCTACCTAGAGAAACTAGTCACGCATCTCTATCTAGTGAAGAATTAAAAAAGATGGGAATCCCTGAAGGCCTGATAAGGGTATCCGTAGGAATAGAAGATATAGAAGACCTAATAGAAGACTTTAAAGAAGCTCTCTCAGTTTGTTGATTTATTATAAAAATATATTAGCAACTATATTTAAAATAAATGGATATTTATCAGAACTATTATAGGTAAAATGGAATTACTTCTTAAACACTTTAATGAACAATTAGACCTTATAATAACTCTTGAGAGACCGTGTAAATATTTTTATAGCTTTACCATTGACTTTGCCTCCTCATATATTTTTCTTACACTCGGAATCACAGTGCTCTCTAAAGGTTGTGAGAAAGGAATAGGTACATCAGGAACAGCTATTCTTCTTATTGGTTCCTTTAAATCTTTAAATGCGTCTTGATATATTATGAATCCTATCTCTCCAGTCATACCATAACTCATGTAATCTTCGTCTACAATAAGGACTCTCCCAGTTTTCTTGGCAGATTTTACAAGAGTTTCTCTATCTAGAGGTACTAAAGTTCTTGGATCTATAACCTCTGCAGATATTCCTTCTTTTTGCAAAAGTTCCGCAGCCTTCAAACTTCTCTGCAACATTAATGCTGTAGAGATAATTGTTATATCACTTCCTTCTCTTTTTATATCAGCTTTACCAAATTCAATAGTGTAAGGATAATCTGGAACATTTTCTTCTTCTCCTTCAAAAGGTAAGAACGGCATTCCAGTGAGGAGTTTATGCCCAAATATAACTACAGGATTCCTATCTCTTAGCGCAGTATGTGTTAATCCTTTAGCATCATATGCATTAGATGGAACTACTACTTTAAATCCAGGTAAGTGAGCGAACAAGGAGTAGAGAACTTGCGAATGTTGTGAAGAATCACCGTAACCTCCTCCTATCGCAGTAACTATAGTTATTGGCATTTCGAATTGTTCACCACTCATATAGAAGTTCTTTGCCATATGATTATACATCTGATCAAAGCCTGCGCCTAGAAAATCTACGAACATTAATGAAACTACTGGATGCATTCCGACTGAAGCCATACCGACTGCCATTCCCATAAAAGTCTGTTCTGTTATAGGAGTATCAACTATTCTGTCTCTACCGAATTTCTCAAACAGGCCTGCTGTAAATCCAAATACTGCTCCCCAATATGTTACGTCCTCACCTAAAACCACTATTTTATCATTACGTTCCATCTCTTGAGATATTGCGTTAGAAATTGCTGCCGCTATTCCTTTCATGCGAAAACACCTCTTAAGGCGTCCTCTTCTGAAGGATATGGACTGTTTTCTGCAAATTTTATGGCCTCATTTACTTCATTCTCTGCATCTTTTCTTATCTTATTTAATTCTTCATTTGAATAACCAAGTTTCATCATTCTATCTTCAAGGAATGATATAGGATCTATTTTCCTCCATAATTCAACTTCTTCCTTTGTTCTATATTCTTCACTATCTCCCTCAAAATGACCACGAAGTCTGTAAGTCACAGCTTCTATCACTGTTGGTCCGAAACCACTTCTAGCTTTTTTAATAGCATAATTTGCAACAGTGTACACTTCAATTACATCATTACCATTAATTAAAAATGACTGAATATTATTAGCCAAGGCTTTCTGATAGTGATGAGTTGTAGACATTACAAAGCTTTTGGGTGTAGAATCTGCATATAGGTTATCTTCAATAACAATAATTAATGGTAAGTTCCATGCAGAAGCTATATTTAAAGTCTCAGCAAAAGTTCCGTGATTCGCGGCTCCTTCACCGGCAAAGGCTACAGCAACATTATTAGTTCCAGTATAGTTAAAAGCGAAAGCTGCTCCTAAAGCTTGAGGGAAAGAAGCGCCTACAATTCCGCTACACGAAAATCTTTTTGATTTATCGAAAAGATGCATGTGACCACCTTTACCTTTACAAAGTCCCGTTGATTTTCCGAAAATTTCTGCAGCTAATTTCTTTAGATCTACTCCTTTAGCTATAGCATGATGATGAGGCCTATGAGTGCTTACTACAACATCGTCATCCTTTAAATTGTCTTCAACTCCTACAGCTATCGCTTCTTGACCTACTGCTAAGTGCATTTCTCCTCTTATAACTCCTGAGGCCATATTGAATTGAGGTACTTTCCCTTCATAATACTTTTTAGCTATTGATTCCTCGAAATAGCGTATAGTATACATTTTTCTATAAAAGGATAGTAATCTGTCTTTGTCTAATTCGTTTTTCCGTAAAATATAATTTAAATCTTTTATGGTATATTCTGGTCTCCACATCAATATAATAAAGCATGATTAGTTATTTAAAGATTCATTATTAAAATTATTTTATAGAAATACTTAAATTTATATATCTACGCAATACAAAAACCTATAGTCTAATAAGAATTTTAAGTTTTGTATATAGATCAAAATGTTTAATATAAGAACTAAAAGTGAATTGGTAAAATATAGCATTGTAGTATAATAAAGGCCAATAAAAATATCTTCCAATAAATTCTTTTTATGGTTATAGGCCTTATTACTAAACTCTACTTACTACGTCCTTCGAAACTAATACTAATCCCTTCCAATCCGGTTCGTCTTTAGATAGAGAATATTCATCATTCTCTTTTCCTATAAATCCCATGCTAACTAACCTAATCCTGCGTTGAGTTAAAAGTTAGCTATACGTTTCCTATTGAGAAAGACTAAAGAATTACACAAAGCACTAATAGCATATATCTTTATATTTAACTTTTAATAATAAAATACAGATGTAAATATGATTATTGAACGTTTCGTTAGCGGACCTCTTTCCACTAATACGTACGTATTAATTTATGGTAATGAAAGCTTAATTATAGACTCTGAAGGAGACATGACAGAGGTAATAAATTTTCTTAAATCAAGAAATATTATACCAAACCTATTCATAGCTACTCACGGACATTTCGATCATATTCTAGGAATTAATCGACTTAAATACGAATTTCCTTCTTTACGTTTTTTAATTAATAAAAAAGATCTAGAATTAGTCGCGAATGCAGAGTCTTTAGCAAAATATTTTGGAATAAGAATATCTCCAATAATTCTTCCAGACTGTTACGTGAAGGAGGGTGATAAAATAAAAATTGGAGAAGAAGAATTAGTAATAATTGAAACTCCCGGACATACTATGGGAAGTATCTGTATCTTGACTAATAATGCAATTTTTACTGGAGATACATTATTTAGTGGTACTGTTGGAAGAACTGACTTAGGTGGTTCTTTAGAACTTTTGAAAAATAGTTTAGAACGATTAAAGACATTGCCTGATGAACTTACAGTTTATCCTGGACACGGAAATTCTACACAATTAGGCTACGAAAAGATTAATAACCTATTCTTAACTGGAGAAGTAGACTTATAGTTTTGCTACTTTATGAAATTCTTCAATTTTCATCACAATATGGAGAAAATATTCCTCAATTACACATTAGATTTTGAATCTATGAAATTATGGAAAATCAATGACTAGGAAAAATAGATTACCGACAACTCAAATAGTTTTATACATCTTTCATAAATTCTTGTAAGATGTAGAAGATATTTTTTAGTCTGAAGAATAATGATACTTAATGTATGCATTAGTCTTTAATAAGAATGGTATGGAGAATCTAAAATACACAGAATATAAAGATCCTTCAGTCAATGACAATGAAGTTTTAATAAAAGTAAGGATTGCAGGCGTAAATCTTGTAGATTATTTTACTGTCGTGTCTATGAACGTAAATCCAATACCTCATATTCCTGGCGTAGAATTCGCTGGAGAAGTAATAAAGACAGGTAAAAATGTCAAGAGTGTTAAAGAGGGAGATAAAGTTACCATTTATGGTAGAATATTCGATGGAAATTGCGATATGTGTATGATGGGTTATGAGACCCTCTGTAGAAATGGTGGAAGAATAGGTGTAAACACTACCGGTGGGTTTGCAGAATATGTTTCAATAGAAGAGAAATACGTATTTAAGTTACCAGAAAATTATAGTTGGGAATTAGGTTCTAGTATGACTGTTGCAGCTTTAACTGCATATCATGCATTAAAGGAAGCTCAATTAAGGCTATCAGATACTCTGGTGGTTTTCGGAGCATCTGGAAATACTGGAATGTTCCTAGTTCAATTAGGGAAGAAATTCGGAGCTAAAGTAATAGCAGTAAGCAGGAAACAATGGCTTACAGACTTTGGAGCGGATATGATAGTAGGATATGAAGATGTTTACGAGAAGGTTAAGGATTTTACGAATGGAAAAATGGCAGACGTTATTATAAATTCTTTAGGTAAAGAATTTTGGGACAAAAGTTTCTCAGTAGTAGGAGTTAAGGGTAAAATAGTGACTTTTGGCACACTTACTGGAGCAGAAATCAAATTGAATTTAAACCAACTCTATAATAAACATATAAGTATCTTGGGCACTAATAGAGGAAACAGAAAAGATTTCTTAGAGCTTTTGGATGTTTGTAGAGACTGTAAGGTTAGAACATGGAAGAAATATAGCCTTGAGAACGGTATAGAAGCGTTAAATTCGTTGTCTGCCAATGATAGGGATGGTAGAATATTTATAGTGGTATAAAAAGATAATATCTTTTTCACTTTAATATTCACCTTCTAATAAAATAGAAATAGAGGTATATACCAAGATTTATTAAATAAGAAAATAAAATGAAAATATGATAAAAGAACATCGTCCTATAAATACAAGGAAGGTCTACATATATAGATGATATAGAACCTAGGAATATCAATTGTAACATTTAACGAAATAGTTAACTTCTCCAAGAGAGGGAATTAGGATAAACGTAAAAGGCGACGAAGTATATTATTATTTTCCTCTATTTCGGACTGTGGAGTACCTTCGCCAATTGAATCTCCACGGTATGCCGTTACAGATACTGTTGAGTATGTATCGAATTTACTATCAGGAAGTAGAGGAATAGGAGAAGCAGGAACTACTGACGCTTTATCAGATTTATAGCTTTAGAAAAATGTACCAAGAAAAATTATATGCTACTCCAATTAGACCTTGGTTTATAATATAAAAACATTTTTTCTAAATTATTAAAATAGATAAAGAGTTTATATATTATTTAATCTTTTTGCTTATGAATCTGACTAATATAAACTTAAACTAAATTTTATAATAAAAATATTTATTTAATTAATATGTATCATGTATCTATGGACTCTAATTGGTTTTCAATTTCACAAGAAAAAAGGACTGCAATAAAATATATTTCAGAAAATTTTTATCCAGCAAAATACATGAACAGATGGAGAGATTTCAAAGAAATTTCTTATAAATTATCAGAAATTGTTAAACTATATTCTTCTACACAAATAACTGAAGAAATAGAGCATTTTGAATTCTTTAAGCAATATTTTAATGAAGACACACTGGACTTACCGCTACCAGAATCTTACATCAAATGGTTTGATTCCATGCTTCTAGCGTTTAGGCACGGAAATATAGATGAAATAGCTTCACGTTTTCATATGATAACTGAAGGAATTTTAGCTACTGTAGGTTTAAAAATACTAAACGAAACGTCTATGGAATTACCAGAATTTAACTTTAATATAAAGAAAATAATAGAAGATGAGGCAAGACATATAAATTTTGGTTTTCAAATTATCATGAATCCAAATTATGCTGTAAATAGAATAGAAGAATTATATCCTTATGCTGAAGATATAATAAAGGATGGTATGAAATATTTAGAACCAATAGGATATTCTTGGTATGATTTACGTAAGCTTATGTTAGAATTGAAAGAAGCTAGGATAAACAAGTTAAAAAAGAAAATAATGTCTGCTAATTGAAATAAGTCATAAAACTCTTACAATATATTAAATTACGTTTGAACTTTCCTTTATATTAATATTATAATAAAATTTCTTATAAATATTAAATAATAAAATTTAATAGAAGGAGATTATAATTTATTGATTAGACTAAATACATTTATATTTATGCATTCATCATCTTGCAATTCACAGCTCTATTGTAGATTGAAATAATAGATTATGTAAGAGATATATTCAATTAAATTATTATACAAACAAAAACGTATTCAAGGACTTAGATTGAAACATTTTCTTTCAAATTATAAAAACAAAGTGAATTAACAAAGATAATCTGAATAGCCCATGTTTGTTAAGTAAGATTGATAATTATTGTAGCAAAATAATCTCTATTAAGATATTTAATTGAAAGAGTTATTATTCTATGAAACAATCACATATCATTTTGCGTATGAAACAAAAGTATAAATAGTATAATGATACTAACTGCTATAATTCCTAAAGTACCAGAAAAGTAAAACGCATATGACGGTTTTATTTCGAATAATATACCTATAACTATATTATAGAATATCTGAAATATATTAGTAAAAGTACTAATTAATGCAATTTGTGATCCACGAATTTCTGATCTAGTAACACTCTTACTAATATTCACACCCATTATATTTTGCATAGCAACAAGTAATGTCCAAAAATAAAATAATATAAATGTAATATAAATATTGTATACTAACGGAATAAGGAAAAATATGAATGATTCAGAAAATAATATAAGTGATAAGTTCTTAAAACTACTATAATTACTTAGAATAATTGAAAATAGTAGTGGTAAAAAGGCCATTATTATCGCGTATGTTGAATATATGACGCCAATCAATGTTAATGGTATTGATAGATATTTAACGAAATAAATTGTCACATAAAATACCTCTAGATTTAATCCTGAACTGAGTATAGAAGTTAAAATGTATAACAATAGAGTTTTATCTCTAATATGTTTAAAACTTAATTGCATTATTTTTCCTACTTTATAATTTTTGTTTTCTCCTTTAGGTAATTTAAGAAATCTTATCAAACTACTGATTCCAAATAATATTGAAATGAACACAAATAACAAAAGTGAAACACCGAAATACTGTAACAAAAAACCACCAGTTAAAATTCCTATAGATGCTAGGATGCTAGTTATAAGAGAAAATACACCAAAAGCTTTTCCAGCATCCCTATAATCAAGTATAAATTTATGGATACCTAGAGAATTAATCATTCTCACTATGGACTCAAAAATTATAAATGAAATTATAAAAAATACAGCGATACGCGTTCCCATTATAAGAAACAGAGGAACAGCAATTAATGCAGAGATAACAAGGGCATTTCTACTACCTATTTTATCAACTATAATGCCTAAAGGAAGATTTAAAATAACATATACAAAATTCGTTATACTATATATTGTACCAATAATAAATATATTAATATTAAAGAAAGTCATAATAATAGGAAAATAATACGCTAATAATGAATATGCAAAAGTAGAAATGCCAGAAGATAAAGAAAAATAAAATAATATTTTATCCCTTATAAGATAATAAATCTCCTTTAGCATAATTTTTCACTATAGGACACAAAGGATCTGGAGCTAGCAAGTCGTGACCTAATATATACGCGTTAAATCTGAAACCTCCTTTACAGATATTTTTAACAGTACAACTCTTACATGGTTCTTTAAGAAACGATAGTGTTCTTATAGCATTAAGCAATCTGTTGTTAGACCAAATTTCAATTAATGAGTGCGTCTTTAGATTACCTAGCTTTGCCAGAGGAATAGAAGTTGCTTCGGACCCAGGATAAACATCTCCATTCGGCGAAACGATTAGACCTATTTCACCCCAATTTGTAGGAATTGGTATCCTAGAATATAGAATATCAGTATCCACATAATTTTGTATAAAGTCTTCTCCATAGATTGATCTAAGTCTATTCAATTTGTCATGAATTTTTTTCTCGTCATTAGAATCTGGTACTACATACTTTTGATTAATATATCCGTGACCTACTTTTATAACAGGATTAATTTCTATCCAGTCTAAATTTGCTTTATATGCTAGATCCACAACTTCTTCTAAGTGGTCGAGATAATATTTAGTTAACACTATATTACCTCCAACAAGCTTTACTCCAAAATACTTAAATTTCTTAGCAATATTTGTTTTGTTTAATATTTCATTTTTAATATTCATGTCCAAAACTGATAGATCAGATAAATGCTTATGTGATGTGAGATTTATTCTAACTCTATCTAAACCACTTTCTACTAATTTTTTAATTCTATTATCAGAAACTGGTTCTCCACTAGTTAATAGTAAATATCTTAATTTTTGTCTTGAAATATAGGATAAGATTTCTTCTAAATCAGTTCTTAGCAGAGCTTCTCCTCCAGTAATTACAATATCCATAGCCCCTTCATAACTTTTATCCATATTTTTAATTTGATCAATTATTAATAACCATTCATTTACGTCTAATTCCTTTATTTCTATTGTAGATCTGAACTTTGGTTTTTCATTTGCTATATAAAAATTCCCTTCTTTAGGCGGATTATGGCAGTAAAAACATTGTTGACTGCATCTATAAGTTAGCTCCAATTCTATAAAAAAAGGTTTAGAGTTAATCACTTTAGTTCATCCTCTTTTTTAGAGTATTACCAACTCGTCATATAGTAACTAGGTGCATGAACTGTATAGTACATCGTATACTTTCTCTTTTGTATCTTTATCTCATTTTCAAACTTTTTTATTACATATTCTTCGTCTATTTCCATTCTTTACACCCCCTATTATCTAATATCTTTTGAACAGCTTTTTTTAACTCTCAATAATTGAGAAAACTTTTTAAATATGCCATAATTATTAAACTGTCATATTTTAACGTTTTTTAGACATTACCTACCGAATAAAGTAATATATACATTTATTTAATATACTCAGTAGTACTTCAAAGTACAACGACATCCCTTAAATTACACAAATACTTTATATATGTTAAGGAAAAGATATTGCCCTTTAAAGCCTCAGAAAGTACAAAAGTATTTTATTAAAATGGTTAATGCTTATATCATTCCTCCACATAACTAAAAATTGATCTCGTATCAAAAACAATGAAAGATTATTTAAAAACAAATACAAACATATTATGGTGATGAGTATTAATTAGGGGGTTATACCCAGGTAGATTTCAGCCATTTCATTACGGGCATCTGAGTGTAGTAAAATGGGCACTTGAGAAGGTTGACGAATTAATAATACTTATTGGAAGCGCTCAGGAAAGCCATACTTTAACTAATCCTTTTACTGCAGGTGAAAGAATTGAAATGATAAAAAATACATTATCAGAATACGATATACCGTCTAATAGGTTCTACATTATTCCTTTACCAGATATTTCAATGAACAGTATATGGGCCTATCATGTAAAATCATATGTTCCTAGATTTCATAAAGTTATAGGAAGGAATCCCCTAGTAATTAGACTATTTAAGGAGGCTGGAGTAGAAACTGAAAATCCTCCTGAATTTGATAGGATTAATTATAACTCCACATACATTAGAAAATTAATTATTGAAAATGATAGTAGATGGAAGAAGCTAGTGCCAAAGAGTGTAATTGAGGTCATAGAAGAAATTAAAGGAGATAAAAGACTCAGAGAAATTGTAGGTTAAAAAGCAATTTTGAAAAATAAAAATCATATATCAATTTTTAACTCTTGTTTTACCTTTTTCCAATCTATAGCCGATGAGATTGATTGGTATTCTATGAATTTTCCCTCATTACTTTTCCATTTATCAAAATTTTTCATTGCTGTAGAATGAGGTAAAGTACTAATGAAATCATGCATAGAATCTCTACTTTCCCAAACAGATACGGTAACATAATAAGATCTAGTGAAGTTAGCATATAATCCAAATGAAACTACTGGACTGTTCATTAATTTATTAATGATTTTTCCTGTTAATAATAGAAATTGAATAGTATATCGTCTTCTTAGAGGTAAATATGTAATCACTATTATGAACTCCTTTAAGTTAGAATTTTTAAGATATTTTTCATATTTCAAATTGCTCATGTAATTATTGATCATATGCTTATAAATGTCTACAATACTCTTACGTAACTATTAGTTATTTTAAATCGTTCTAATTCCCTTAACGCTTATATAGGAAGTACCTGTATACAAAGGCCAAATGAGACTTTTGTTAGATAATTACGAAACTTGGAATGAGTAAGTTACTTACTAGGGAGTAAGTAAAACGTTATTTAATCCTGAACAGAAAGATAATTTGAAAGATATTTTAGCAGAGAAACTGAAATCTCATCATTTCAAAATCACTAATTCAGTATTCTATTTTTATTGCGTTTTATTATCGTTAATCTGTTATTAATATAATCGATTTTCTCTATATAATCGTGTCCATATCTTAAAAATAAATATATTATAATTATACAATAAAAATATTAAATTGGAGACGGAGAAGAAACCCCTTCAATCTTTTTCATATATTCTTTATACATACATCTATCTTGAATAACAATTAATCCAGCCTTTCTTGCCTTTTCAGCAGCTTCGTCATTTCTTATTCCCTCTTGTAGCCATATTACTTTTACGTCTCCTTTTTGTTTTACCCTTTCTAAAACTTCATCTACTATTTTAGGAACTTCTGATGACGGTCTAAAAACTTCTACAACTTCAATTTTTTCAGGAACATCTAATATGGATTTATAGCTTTTTCTTCCTAAAATTTCATTAACTGTAGGATTTACTGGAATTACGTTATATCCTTTTGAAATTAGAAATTTAGGTACTTGATGCGAAGGTTTAGAAGGATCTTTAGAAAATCCTATTGTAGCTATATTCTTATATCCCTTAAGAACATTTAATATCTCATTTTCTTCGTTATCCATAATTATACTTTAATACCTATCTTTTTAAATCTATTTGCCTTATGTAACATAAAATTTAATATTAATATTATTAATTTATCAAATATTTTAAAAGGAGATTGATTAGTTAATAACAAGCATCACGGATATAAAACTTCCTTAAATCTTCAGTGGCCATATTTTAGATTCTTCCAATTTTTTATTTCCAGTATATCCACAAATTCCAACTCTCGGAGAATTAGGTATGTATTTATCCGAAGTACTGTATCTGGTTAAAGGATTATCATTTCTACCTAAAATATAGATGTATTTGTCCTTTATCTTTACACTGCTAATAACTTCTAGTTTAAGTTCAGTACTATTCCCATAATCGTACGTGTACTCGAAATAGAGACCCTTATTCAATATTTCTGAGAGTTTTGTCTTCATAGATTTCTTGCCGTCGTAATCTACAACAAAATCTGAAGGATATGTGATTTCATTTATTCTGAATTCGCTAGCGTGACCACAACAATCTACCCAAATATCTCTTATGAATTTATCTAAATCTTCTAAAGTATAATCTAAAGGAACTGCAACGTAAAGCCAATAATAAGCAGAATATTTATCCTTAATTTTTATAAGGTACGCGTCTATTTCTCCTTTTAGAACATCATTAACTTTACTGCATTTTGAGAAATGCTTAACGGCCATCGAAGTACTTATTTTAGTATTACAGAATATGCATTTTCCCCATGTAGATAGCATATTGTAATTATATATTTTCCATATTTATTCCTTGTCCATCTACAAGCTAGCTGCCACTAGTATTTTCCTAAATAGGAAGTACTAGTGATGATACGTCATAAGCTTATTAGTTAAATGTATGCTATTAATTTAAATAATGTCTAACATTAATCTTCTATCTGCAGCCGATTTATTAGTTAAGGAAGCTGATGAATTGCTTGAAAAGGGGACGTAGTGCAAGCGCCAGAAAAGTACTATAAGGCAGAAGAGGCAGTAAAACTGATGGTTAAGTTGTTAAACCTGAATGACATACTACAAAAAGTAAAGAAAGAAGATTATTGGGGTTTAGGAATTTTACATGATGCTGTAATTCAAATATCTCAAAAATTAGGTAATGAGAAAGTAATTGAACTTTGGAAGTCAGCTATAGCAATATTCACTGCTAACTTATCTAAAGATATCCTTAGTGTAGAAGCAGAAAAAGTGAAGGAACTTGTCGAACTCTCAGATAAGATCGCTAATCTTAAATTGGATTAAGGAAGCTGATGCTTAGTGGGCTACTTCAATTTTTATCAGAAATAACGTTCAACTTACTTTTAATCAAACGCTAGATTTAGAATTTATCTTGATCTAGTTCAAAACATAGTGAACTACTCCGCCCTAACGGACGTGGCTTCCTGCTTCAAAGCCGAGGCTTGCCAAAGGTAGAGGTCTCAGCTCCACAGGCACTAAGGGTCGTTCCGACCCCGATCTTCTTAGGATGTTGAGGGAAGCATTATAATCACGATCAGCGACCCAACCGCACTTGGGACAGACAAACACACGATCAGCCAAAGTTAAGTCCTTCTTAACATGTCCGCACCTAGCACAAGTCATTGAAGTAAAAGCAGGATCCACTAGAGTGAGTTTCTTACCGTACTTCCCAAGTTGATATCTCATGACACTCCTAAGCTCATGAATAGCAACATCGTGTAACCTCATCCTCAGCCTTCGAAGAGACTTACCAACAAGTTGCTTAACGCGAATGTCCTCCATTACGAGAACATCATAATGCTCAGCAAAATACTTACCAAGTTTCATGTACATGTCCTTCCTAAGGTTCTTCAAGTGTTCGTGAGCCCTCGCTAGACGAATCTTTGCCTTAAACCAGTTGCGTGACAAGAACTTCTTCCGTGAGAGAGCTTTATGAAGCCTCTTCATCTTATTGAGTGCCTTCTCATAAGGCCTCTGGTTGGGGACATATTCCCCGTCAGAGGTAGTGAGAAGTTTCTCTACGCCAACGTCCACAGCAACTACTTTGTTTGTCTTGGGGAGTTGAGGATACTCTTGATCCACAACGAAAGTAATGTAAACTCTCCCTGATGATGTTAACTTGATTACTACCCTCTTTACCTTGTCTAGCGGGAAGTCCCTATGGACAACGACGTTGAAGATCCCTAGGTTTGACAGCTGAAGCGTTATTACCTTCTTCTTGTTCTTCTTGCTTTTCGTCCTTATTTCTCTCACCTTCAGGACTTTCCAACCTGACTGAGGGTATACTAGTGAGTACCACTTGTGTGCTTTCTTTTCCTTTGGGTAACGTGCTAACCCATAGAAGAACCTCTGTCTAGCGTCGTAGAATCTGTCTGCAATCTGCTGCAGTGTTTGGGAATATAGATGTTGATATTGTTCATCCTGTTTTCTCAGATCGAGAGCTAGTTGCCTCAACTCCGTCTTAGTGAGTCCTTTTCCATCTCTTTCATGAAAATAGATGTCTGTCCAACGTAGGGTGTTGTATACTTCTGACGCTAACCTCAACTGGGCTTTTAACGCCCTCAATGTTTGTTCGTCAGTGTATGCTCTAAAGCGTAACCCTACGTCGGACATTAATAGGGTATTTGAAAAAGAAGTATATAAGCTTTACAAAGGGGGCTCCTACGGTGATTTTCACGAACAACACTCCTAAACAAGAAGACAAGCTTTACAAGAGTAAAACTTTTATAAAGAGAACAAGAAAATAACACAAGCCGAAAGTGAACATGGGGATAAAACCCCGTTGGATAGGCTGGCTATACGTCCCCGCGATCTAACATGTGGGACAACATCCCGAGTAGGAGCGTGCAAAAATTTAAGGGGACGTTCTCATAGTTAGTTCGCACTATCTCCTAACAAAATTAACAATACAACGCGTATTATAGAAAAATTCAAGAATCAGAAAAAGAGTATTACACATACAAAGTGAAGATCCTAAAGTTAACCTCTATCGAGTGGTTTCCTCGGCTCTTCAAGCTATCGCCTAGCCATGTTAGAGGCAAAGCATGTGGAGCCTATCCATCTCCACCCTTACGGATGGAGTCTTCCGCCCCCTTTGAACCCCTTGTTAAGATAAAATTCAACAGTCCACAAAGCACTTGAAAATGAATTATAATGAAAATTCTAAAATTAAGAAGAATTTATTATCATCAATTTCTGAAAATGGTAAATTTTATCTGAAAAATTGATAATCTTCTAGGCAATTCTTTATCTTACAATAAATCAGCAATATGAACTACTTTGCTGTATCTCATCATAGCCAAACTACATGATGGATTGGTTGAGATAACTGTATTTGCACCACTTTCCTTAACCTTCTCCTCTTTTACCTTCATTATTTTATCCGAAAGTTCTCCTTGAAAGACAAAATACGATCCCCCTGCACCGCATTCAAAAGAAGGATCTTCCATTTCCTTTATTTTTATGCCCATTCTATTTAATACTTCTCTATTATATTTTGTTATTCCTATAAGATTTGCGTGGCATGGATCATGAACAGTAACTTCTGAATTTATTTTAGGTAAAGGCATGTTATACTTTACAAGGAACTCTGAAAAATCGTATACGTTAATTCCCATCTCTTTCATGTGAGCAGTACAATTTGACGATAATGAAACTACTATTTTCCCTTTAAATTCTTCTTTTAATTTCTGAGCTATTTGTAAAGCTCTGTCTTTCTCTCCTTCTGCATAGTGAGGAAGACCGCAACATCCATTATAAATGCTTACTGTGAAATACTTTTTAAGATAATTGAACGCCTTCTCTACGGTTTTTCTAAAAACAACTGAAGTAATACATCCTGGGAAGAGTATAATTTGAGCGTTTTTATCGTTACTAATAAGTGGAGGAAAAGATTCTGGAATAAACTTTGATATTCTATACATTATCCCTTTATTTGAATGTTTAGCAATTTTTAGCGAGGTATATAAAAGATTCGAGTTTTCTAATATTCTATGAATTGTTTTCTTAAGGAAATCTGCTTTTCTCACTGAGGATATGGACTCACCGTATTCGACACCGCTAGGGCATGCAGCTTCACATCTCCTGCAGAATACGCAAGTCTCTATTCCCTCACTGGGTATTCCTAATTTAACTGCCAATATTCTTCCTCTCGGTGAATGAATTTCGGATCTTGTTATAACGTAAGTTGGACATGCTTCTAAGCAAAAGCCGCAATGAACGCACTTCTCTAATCCCATTCCCATAACCACTTTACAACTTGATTTTCAGGGGCGCATTTATTTTTTATTATTGACTTACATGGATTTAAAAGTCCTTTTGGATCAAAAGTTTTCCTGAGTCTATCCATAACTTCCATATCTGTTTCCGAGTAATATTTTTCTAGAAATTTGACTTTTTCAGTTCCTATCCCATGTTCACCAGAAGGTACTCCACCCATAAGTATGGCAAGCTCAGTTATTTCACTGCCAGCTTGAATTGCCCTTCTTAAACTATCTTTATCCTCTGGATCGTAAGGTATTAAAGGATGTAAGTTACCATCTCCAGCATGAAATACGTTTGCTATCATCACTCCCTTTTCTTTAGAAATTTTTCCAACTTTATTCATTATTTCCGGTAAGTCCTTTCTAGGTACATTACAATCTAACGTCAAGTAAGCTGGCGAAATAACTCCCATGGCTGGAAATGCTCCCTTCCTAGCATTCCAATATTTTCCATCGTCTTCAGGAGTCATGTATTCTCCCTCCAGATTTTTGATTACTGAAATAATTTTCTCATATTCTTCTTTAACGTCGTCCTCATTTCCGTCTAATTCAATTAATAAAACATTAGATATAGGTAATCCAGCCTTGTATTTACTCTTTTCTACAACTTCAACAGAATATTTATCCATCATTTCTAAAGCTGAAGGAATTACCCCAGACTTGAAAATGTTTATTACCGCTTCTGACGCATCTTCTACTGTTGAGAATATTCCTATAATTGTTTTCCTGGCTTTAGGTTTCGGAAATAATTTTAATCTAGCTCTTAGTACAGCACCTAAAGTTCCCTCAGCTCCTATAAATATTGACGTTGGATTAAAAAATGGCGAAGAATTGAAGTATTCCACTTTTCCATTGGGCAAAATAACTTTTACAGATACTACACTATTAAACGTTGGGCCGTACTTTATTACATGAATACCTCCAGAATCATGAGAAATGTTACCTCCTATAGATGATACAATGTAACTTGATGGGTCTGGTGCATAAAATAGATCTTGAGGAGAATTTCTTGTTACCATTATATTTGCAATCCCTGGTCCAACTTCTATCTCTAATCCTTGAATTCCATAAACTTTGTTTAGTCTAGACATAGATATAACTACTTCACCATTCAGAGGAATTGTAGCACCACTAAGGCTAGTCCCAGAACCTCTAACTATGAATTTTCGCTCTTTAGAAATAAGTAATCTAAATACTTCGATGGCTTCTTCCTCATTGCCTGGGAGAACAACCATTGACGGGTTTCCTGAAACTGCAGTAAAACCATCAAAGGAATAAAGGATTTTTTCGTTGTCAGTAATTACCCAACGATCTCCAACTATTTTTCTTAGTTCATCTTCCATAATTTATATAGAGAAAAAGAATAAATAAGAATTTCTTTAGAACTTACTTCCTTCTACTATTATTTCTTTATTTAGAGATATATTATTAAAGGAATATTTGCTTTTGGTAAAAACTCTACTGATAGTAGGTTATGCATTAAGGAACATAGGAGGAAATGTATCTTCTCCTTTCAAATTCTTCTGCTGGGATTACGAGAAAGCAACAACTTAATAAGTTACTTTCAATTAAGTTTAAATTTATAGTTCTCTTTAATGCAGATATAATCTTTTTTTACTAGTCCTATAAGACTAGTCTTATGAGACTATATATTAAGAGACGAGAAGAAAATAAGGAACATAAAGAACTGGACTTTAATTTATGGTAGAAGGAAAACTGGGAAAAGTACTTTAGTAAAGAAGAACTTACGAATGGATTATTATGTTTTGATTGGAGATTCAAATAATGCTATAACCATAGATGATAAACTGAAGGAAAATCTTAAACTACAATGTCATTATTACTTCTTATTCTTAGCCTCTTAGTAGTATTTACTACTAGTTGAATTTTTCTTCAGTAAACTGGGGAGTTTATTCTATCTCAGCAATCACTAAAACTTTCTTGCCTGCTAACTTTTCTCCAATCTCTTTAGGGATGACGGCACTATAGTAAGGAACTTTCTCTTCACCCTTCTTATAATACTCCATAGAAAACAGCTTAACATTATTTAACTCCAATTTATCCTCATCAGTTATTATCATTAAACTCTTCAACTCCTTATTTTCAAAGTCTTTAGAATATTCTATAGGAAAAGTTATAAAATAAAATCCTTAATTCCGTCTATTATACCGTTATCCCCAAAGGAGATAGTTAAGATATACCTCGTTAACGAATGATCTATAAAATCTTAACTTGCCGAAACCTAGGCTAGCTCCCCTTTCCTCGTTTATTCTAAAGTTCACGATTTCCATATCATTTCTCATCTTCATTGAAAGGTAAACGTCTTCATAACCGTTTATGAAAGTCTCGTCGAAAACTTTACCGTTTATCGCCCTTCTATTCAAAACCATGAAGCTTCCTCCGTTAACGAATGAGTCTTTCACCTCTCCAGCAAAGTTCCTCATTAATCCTATCATTGAGTCTATTATAGTAAGAGTTGTAACTCCCAGCTTTGCACCATATTTCGTCTGAAGGTAACTGTAAACTTCTGCAGGAGGTATTTTCATAAACTTTCCAATGAAGTTCATTCCCTTCAGAAAGTAGGGTTTCACTTTAATCAAAGAAACCTTATAGGAGTGGTATCTAGAAGGTTTAGCTAGAACCATTCCTTTGCTTGATGTAGAAAGTTCGTCTTTCAACTTCTTTAAGTTGTCTATACCATGAACGTCATCGTTAGAGATCACGACCCAACGAGGTGAACTTTCTAACGCAACAGACAACCCCTTGTTAACGCTCCTAGCGTAATTAAAGAAACTCCCTTTACTTTCAACCATCACGATCTTAGCTCCTGAGAATATTCTCATCGATTCCTTGGCGCGTTCACTTTCCACGTCAGCCGTGGGTATCACCACAGCTATATCATCGTTACCCGTTTGCCACACTTTCATTTGTGCTGTATCTCTTTTTCTCATCCATTCTATTATAGAATTCCTATCCAGAGAGTATATTTTCTCCACAATTGAAGGGTCTTCACTTGAAAACATGTCCTCAATCATGCGGAATTCCAAAACTTTACACCTTTTCTATAAAACACAGTATAGAAATTCATCATCGAAAAGGAGTATATTGCGTCCTCAATTGGAATTGTGAACATTCTAACCCCTAGAATTGAATGAGGACCATAAACAACCACCGGCAATGACGTCAGGAAATAGTCAAAGACAAAAAAAGGAATATATGTTAATCCAAGGAATATCCAATAGTTCCTGGATCTGAACATTTCAGGATCGAGGAACTCAACAAGCAGAATTGAGGATGATAAATAAATCAATACTATGAAGGTATATGAGTACTCCGTCAAAAATACATCTATTGCGAGAAGAAACAAAGCTATTAATATCATCAATTCTCTTGTAATCCAATTCACTTCCCTGTCACTTACCTTAGTTCTTACAAAATCGTATATTAAGAGGGTAGCAAAAGGCGTAACAATGAAGAAAAATACCTCCTCTATGGGAAGATCAACAATTCGAATACCTAAGATCCACTTAGGATTGAAACTCCAAGAGTCCTTAAGAGTAGCTAAGAAGTCCCATATTACGTAAAGAGGGGCAACTATCCCTATAGAGAATGCTAATGACTTATAATATCTTCTGACCTTGAAAAGGATTGATATTAGCAAGGTAGGGAAAAATATCATTGAATCAATTTCGACATAGGCTAAATGCGGTAGAAAGATATTAAATTCCAAATAGGTACACCCAAGAAATTATATAAACCTCGAGCTAGCACACTTCTCCTTTTAGGTTTTACCTTCATTCTATTGACCACACAAGGATCGGCCATTATCCTCCTTGCGGTCCACTTATACATATCGCCAGCAGTTTTTACTGCAATCAAATATCTACTAGGTATCATATGATATCCCCTTTCGGCTTCCTTTTGAAAGAAGAAATACCTTTTGAGGTTAAATCTCATGAATTCCTTGAAAGCTTCGTTGCACTCTAGCAGACTTGAAACCTTGAATTCCTTCATTTCGTTAACAGGCAAATATTGTCTTCCCATTTCCATGTCTTCTCTTACATCTCTAATGAAGTTTAGATATTGCATTGCTCTACCTAACATTCTAGCGTAGTATGTAGCTTCATCCCTTAAGTTAAGTATTTTCATCATCATAAGACCCACTACCTCTGCAGATCCCCACATGTAGCCTAAGGTCTCGTCTATTGTATAGTATACTTTCTTCTTTAAGTCACTCTCCATAGAGTTTAAGAATGCCTCAACCCATTCCTCTTTAAATCCTCTTCTCCTCATCATCTCAACGAAATTTGATAATACTACGTCTCCGCTAGAACCGTTATCAAGTTCCTTATAATATAATTCTCTGAGTGAGTAAAATTCTTTAACCTTTTGCGGAACGGAGTCAACTAGATCATCAAAAACTCGAACGAAAGCATAAAGTTTTGTCACATCTCTCCTAATCTCTCGAGGGAAAAGAAACGTGCTGTTATAGTAAGTTATGCTGCCCTTCTTGAAAATGCTGTTAAGCTGATCCTTCATAACTAAGAGTTTATTAAACATCTAGCAAAAATAATTGTGTAAAAAATTTCTTAATACTTGCTTTAAAGGGAAATTAAAATTCAATTAACATAACCTTTTATATCGTCTTTCACCTTTTATCCTATGTTAGAAACGTTAGAGCTCACTGCAATCGGAATCCTCTACTTCTTCGGAATGGAATTCTTAGCCAGATTTCTTCATAAGTATGTAATGCACGGAGCTCTTTGGTTCCTACACGAGGATCATCATAGAAAGAAACAAGCTGAACTTGAAAAGAACGATGCATTTGGAATAATTTTCGCGGGCATTGCAATACTCTTGATTGTTGAGTGGTTAAGAACTGGAAATCCGCTTCCTTTTGCAGTGGCTGTAGGAATGACAGCTTACGGTGCTGCTTACGTTTTTGTGCACGATATGATAATACACGACAGGCATTTACATTTACGTTCTTGGGGTTTAAGACACCAACCCTTTAGGGAGTTAATACTTGTTCATGACGTACATCATCGTGATGGGAGAGGAAATTGGGGTTTCCTTCTAGTAATAAGAGGAATAGATAAGATACCGGAGGAAGCGAGGCAAAAGGCATGAAAGTAGTAATAGTAGGAGCTGGAATAGGGGGACTTTCAACTGCCCTTTATTTAAGAAAGAAGGGAGAGGAAGTAACTATAATAGAAAAGTTGGATCAGCCAGGTGGAAGGGCTCGAAGCTTCTCACATGAGGAATTCTCATTTGACATGGGACCATCATGGTACTTAATGGCTGAAGTCTTCGAAAAATTCTTCCATGAGGTAGGAGAGGAACCCCCTCAAATAATGAAAGTTAACCCTTTATTTTCCTTATATACGGGAAAGTTAAACGTTCTAGAAAGAAGCGAGGAATTTAATCATGACCTTTCTCAGTTTAAGGACTTTGAAAGCTACTTGGAAGACACTCAATTCATGTATTCTCTGGCTATGGAGAAATTCCTATTTAAAGAGATGAAATTTTCGGATTTCCTCGATCCAGCAATAATAAGCAACTTAAAAAGGTTTCCAATATTTACCAGCTTGGATTCATTTAACAGGAGATATTTCTCCGACGATTTTCTATTGAAGGCTTTAGGTTTCTCCTCAGTTTTTCTTGGAGGTTCTCCTTTCAACACCCCAGCAGTTTATGCAATAGTAAATTATGCAATATACGGAAAGGGAGTTTACTACCCCAAAGGAGGATTTGCAGGATACGTAACTAAACTATTTGAAGCTTGTAAGAAGTCCGGAGTTCAATTCAAGTTCAATCATGAGGTAGATAAGATAGACGTAGATAACGATAAGGTCATTTCTGTTAGATCAGGTGAAGACGTGGAAAGAGGAGACGTGTTCATATTTAACATGGATTATCATTACGCTGATACTCTGCTCCCTATGGAATACACAATGAGGGGAGAATCCTACTGGGAGAGAAGAAAACTTTCTCCATCTGCAGTCTTAGCTTATGTTGGAGTTGAAGGAGAAGTTAATGCTCCACATCACGGAATCTTCATCAACGGAAATTGGAAATTACACTTTGATTCAATTTCTAAGGGAAATGAACCTGACCCTGAAAATATGTCTTACTACGTAAGTTATAGGAAAGCTACTGACAGCTCTTTGAAGGGAAAGGACTTGGTATTTCTTATACCAGTTTCTCCTGGACTTTTACTTCCAAATTATCAAGATTATGTCAGAAAAGTAATTGATGATTTCAAAGCAAAAACTAGAAGTAGCTTCCATATAAAATACGAAAAGGTATATAGAGCCGTGAACTTCGAAGAGGATTATAACGCATATAAGGGGTCTGCCTTCGGATTATCTCATACTTTAGATCAGACAGGTCCATTTAGACTTCCTATGAAAAACAGAAAACTATCTAATTTATTCTATGTTGGTCAATACACCCAGCCTGGAATAGGAGTTCCTATGGTAACTATATCTGCCATGATCGTAGGAGATAAAATATTAAACTGGTCTAAAAAATAGAAAATATAATCTTTTAATTTACTATATTTTTCATTACCGCCAATTTTAATAGGTTTATGGTCCATAGTTACTATTTTAGGAAACTTACTAGGAACACTAGCGCTTTCAGAAAGTTTATAGCCTTAGTCTTAAGGATTTTCATTTAAATCCTAATCTAAGAACTTTTCGAAAATACTAACGCATAGGTTATAAACGTAAGATTAATAAGGTTTTTCCCCTTATTCTTATTCCCGATATTTCAATTGTAATTTTTCTCTTTATGACAAACATTCAACTTCTACCTCTGGCCTATCTCGTTGTATTTTTAGGTTCAATACTAAGCGGTTTTATAGGATATTATTATTCATATGTAAAATACAGTTTAATTCCAAAAGAGACATTCGCAACAATTACCTCTATAATATCATCAATTTCTTCTCTTACAAACTCAATATTTATGATAGCTAGCGCCTTAATAATATTCATTATATCATATTAACTGCGCAGTATTGCTAGCGTTAGCCTTATTCGTTATTTTTAGATATTCAGTTCATTCCGTTTTTCTCAAAACTTAACTTGTTAAGAGACAAATTCGAATCTAAAGATAAAAGCTAAAGGAAAACATAGGGCAAACTTAAAGCAGCTACTTAATATCTTTCAAAATATTCTCAGATTTTATAAAATTGAATTCTAAAAACTAATAGTTATCGTAAATATAGTCGTAGAGATCTAACACTGACTTATCTAACTCTCCCCTCTTAACCTTATCTTCAATAATTTCCTTAAACGAGAATATACTGTCCATAACCTTTAATCTCCTTTCAGGATCAAGTGGGGATAGCACGAAAAGTATTTTTCCGCTATTCATTATGTACTTAGGATATAAGAACTGCTTCATTAATATTTCCATAATAACAGGAGCCATACTTCTATCAAATCTGGGAGCTAAGTTGATCAGTTCCTCTTCTATTTCTGATGGAGTAGCGTCAAGTAATTTACCTATTTTTTGTGCAGCCTCTTTAGCCGATATTTCCCTGAAAGGACCTGAACTATATGCCTTTGAAATTATGTTATATATCTCTTCAAGCTTATCGTTTTTACCAAAAGACTCCAGTATTCTCTTTGCTACTCTCATATCTTGTTCCTTATAGAATTCATATGTCCATTCAAAGTGCAATTTCCATAGGTCCTCGAATATGTCCCTAACCTTAGTGCCTCTAGTCATTTTCAAGACGTCGTTAGCCGGTATTACTCCGTCCCTAGTTAATTTTGGACCCTTAATATATCCGTCCTTAGTTACGGTTGCATCTCTATTCATTAGACTCCAAAGCCAAGCAGTAAATATCCTGTATGTAGCTAAATCGTTCATAAACCTTTGTTTAACCTCATAATCATCTATCGCTGCAGCTAAGTTACCGTTCAATAGCTGAAAACCGTAATTAGCTGCCATATAAAATGCATGCTGAACATGTTCAGGTGTAATATCTCCTTCTGGGACATCATACAATGCGTGCCATAATTCCTTTCCTCCCCATAGATCCTTATTATACAGTAATTTTTCTGGTGTATCAATCATGTCCTTACTTATAACCCAAGGAGTAATTTTTCCATGTTCATCTATCAAACCTAGTTTTTGAAATAATATTCTCTCTTCCGGTGTTAAACCACTATCAACTGTTGGTAATTTAGTACCTTCTATAGTGACATATTGAACTGGGGCATCTATTAATTTCTGTAATTCTTCAAGAGAAGCTCTTAACGGCTTATTTCCTGCCTCAACGTATGCTTCTTCCTTAGTTGCCACCCAACTCTGTCTAAACATGTCATACAGTTTTCCTTTAACTTTTCCTTGGATAATATCGTCCAATGTAACTTTACTAGCTTTATCAGTTATAAAGATCAGTCCTATTAATCTCTCCCTTAGTTTGTCTAATTTTATTCCTCTTAATGCTTTTACATTATACTTATGCCTTTCGAAGGGATCTGTTTGTGGGTAAAGCATCACTGCAGCCATACCACCTACAGGGGCAGCGTCGGCTTCACCGTCTTTCATTCCTGATAACAACATCATTAAAGCGTTGTATTTCTGGTATGCCATCATATTGGGAGACGTCATTGTAATGTTCTGTGGATCTGGAAGTACCTTGTCTTGTAACCACATTTCAATCAAACTGCCCAGATAATCCCATCTACCATTATTTGATTTGACTAACCTTTCTCTGAAAATCCATAATATTACTGGTAAATATCTTCCAGCATTGACTTCTTCATAAAGTAGGGCTAATTTCAATGTTCCTATTTTTAACCCTAATTTGCCTTCTATTCTCCTTAATATTTTCTCAACTAAAAGGGCTTCTTCTGGTGTCTGTGTCTTGGGCAAATAAAAGTATACTCCCGAACCGGCACTCTTTAAACTATTGTAGTTATTTAGTGTATAGATTACTGCAGACGATATTATTGCTGGTATTGGCTTTCCATCTAAAGTTATATCGAAATCAAGAATATGCAAACCGGGTAGCCTATGAAAAACTGTAGGCCATTTATCTCTGCTTTTGTTTATACTGTAAGTTTTGCCCTTTTCATAGTATGGATTTGGTGCCTTTCCTGAGAGAAATAGTTTTACATTTTTTCTACCCTCCCATACGTCAGCTACAGTTTTTCCAGATGCGTAAGGAACATACCATGCAGGCGAGGCATCTTCTTCATCTTCCATTGCTGATATTACATCTGTATTTATTTGATGGTAAGCTCTACTTAAGGGATACCATGGACCCGTAATCTCCAATCCAGGATTCTTAAGTGGATGTGCGTCATTAGGTATTGGCACATTATCGTTTAGTCTCCACCTTAATTTAGATTCTACTTCTAGAGCATTATCTATCATACCTTGAACAATTTCCCTAAAAGTTCTCTTATTTCCGTCAGCATCAATAAATATTTCGTCCCACGAAGGAAATGAACCCTTTAGCTCAACTGATTCTTTTGACTCTAACCATTTTCTTCTTTTACTTATAACACTCTTTATCTCTTCTGAGAATTCGAGTGAAAGCTCTTCGATGAGTTTTTCGACATTAATTGTTCTATCATTTATTATTTTTTCTCCGAAAAGATCTTTATACTTCTCATATATTTCCTCTGGAATCCTTATTATAGATGACAATTTAACATCAATATCATATCCATTTACATGTTTTTAAAGTTTGATAATATGGTTTTGATTATTAATATAAATTATTAAATATTATGGCACAGGGAAATATTAGCTATTAGAAAGAAAAACTAGACAATAGGAAATTTTATGCTGATAATAACTTATACAAACAGTATAAAGAAGTTGACCTTGGTCCGATTATCAAAAAATCTAAAAAATTTAAAAGTGTTCATACATTAATGGATTGGGTAGATGAAGTAGGGAAAATCAGCGAAACAAGAGAAGGTTCATCGTCAAACGTAATAACTAGAATTAACGTTTTTCCTTCTTCATATGAGGAAGTATCTGAAATTATTAAATTTGCAATAAAAAACAACTTAAAAATATATCCTTTTGGTAAGAATAGTAACCATATAGGTCCTAATGTGAATGCGGATATTGGTCTTTCTACTGAAAAATTGAACAGGATTATTGATATTTCTGAGGAGGATCTTTATGTTACTGCTCAAGCTGGAGTTGATTTTCAGTATCTTTCTAACGTTCTAAAGTCTCATGGATTACAGATTCCATTTTTATATAGCGGGACAACAGGTGGATTCGCTTCCACTAACCTACCTTCCATTTTAACTTGGTACGGTTATCCTAAAGACTGGTTATTGGGAGCTAAAATAGCTACAGGATTAGGAGAAATAATAAAAAGTGGAAGTAAAACTACAAAATTTTCAAGCGGATATAAAATATGGAAAGCTCTCTCTGGAGCTTTAGGATGGTTGGGGATTTATCTAGAAATCAATATAAGACTTATACCTTATCAAAATTTTCATTTTGAAGAGATCAAAAATTACGAGGAATATTTTAAAAGGAGACCTTTAGGTATTATAAGTGTAAAGGAAGGTAATAATATAAAAATATATGCAGTAATAAGAGGAGAAGGTAAGATATTCGAGATCCCAAAAAAATATGACGCCTCCATAGTTACAGTTAGAGGTAAGGAAATTGATGTATTAAAAGAAATTGAAGGAGATTATTGTGTTGCGTATTACGGTAATGGATTGATAAGGTGTAATGGAATAGATGTAGAAGGCCTCAGAAGCCAATTTGTGGTAATAAAGGAGAGAAATTGTGCTAGTAATTGCTTTGGTTATAATTATGAAGCTATTTCAATGCTTAAAAATAGTTTAGACCCTAATGGTATATTTTTCAATATTTTTCAATAATTCTATAATAATTACTACATTTACATGCTATGAATGTTAATTTTATATACAGTTTTAGAGAAAAAAGGAGTTATGGACGATAAAAGAGGTTTGGAGAAAAACGCTGTTGGATTTTGGTCACTGCTTGGTCAGTCCGTAGCATTAATAGCGCCATTAGGTGCAGTAGCAGCTACTTTAACTGGAAGTGCTGCATTCGCATTAGCTTCATTACCATTAGCTTATCTTGTGGCTATATTCGGAGTACTAACGTGGATTAACGTACCATATCAATTTTCAAAGAAAATAGCTAATGCAGGAGGATTCTATACTTTCGCTTTAAGAGGAATGGGACCTAGATATGGATTAGTAACTGGATTACTATATTTATTCTCTTATTTCAATGTAATAACAAATGCTATAATATTTACTGGAGGGGTATTCATACCTTCCATCCTTTCAGAATTCTTAGGGATCTCGTTACCCTCGTGGTTTTGGATAATATTCCTTATAATCTTCCTATCATCATTCACTATCCTAGCCTATCTAGGAATTAAGCCCTCTTTGAAATATTCCTTTATTACTTCATTAATAGAAATATCGCTTTTAATATGGTTAGCTATTACAATTATAATAAAAGTAGGACCTCACAACACATTAGCTCCTTTTACTCCTATAGCTCCAGGTGGATGGATAGCAGTATTCGAAGGAATGATATTGGGGTTTGGGCTTCATTGAATTTTCATGAATTTGTATCCAATCCTCAGCCCTTGGGCTTCACCAGAGTCACGGGGCATTGCCCCGTTCATACCCCTCCGCCCCTTTAGCGGGATAACCCCGACCCACCTACTCCCAGTGGGAGTAAAAAAGAGGTGGGGGAACCCGCACATCCTGAGGTATATGTTTAGAGATGCGTTCAGTTGCCTATCCAGAGTGAACCCGCACCTCTCACACCTAAAAGTCCTGCCGACCTTTCGGGAAACCCATCCACATCTGGGGCAGGACTTAGATGTGAGGTACGGGCTCACCTCCTTAACAAAGGAACCGTAAAGTGAGGCTTTATATTTTAGAACGCGGTGAATACTCCTCCATACAGTCCTCGAAATCTTCTTAGACAATCTATCGCTCGCATCTTGGAACATCTCTTTTTTATTCAACTTCTCGACAGCAAACATAGTGAGAGGATACATTCCCAACAGTTTGTTCACAAACTTGTGAACATAATCAAGCACGCGGTTCCTTTCACGGTGGGAGTACTTTCTCATCAGCAATTTCCCTTTTCTACCGTGCTTAGAGGCGAAGGACTGTATTTTACTCCTCTTCAACTCCATACCGAACTTAAGGCTATACAACTCCTTAATTGAAAATGTGACAAACTTATCACCATCATAAGCGTCCAGAGTGTATAAGTTACTGTCAATTGAAAGGAAATCGATAGGACTATTCCATGGTAGTTTATAACGGAATGGCAAATACACTTTATCCTCCTTAATTATGGGCTCACCTAATTCTAGCCCTTCAACCCTCCTTGAAAACCAAGTGTGAGACCAAGAGAAGGTAATATATTCGTAAGGTATTACAGTAATCCTAACTTCTTCGCCCTTAACTTTCCTAAGAGTAGACTTAACCCTAACGTAAACCTTCCTTAATGTCGGTTTCCTTAATGACGCTTGTCCTTTTTCAGCCCTCCTCCTCCAACTATTCAAGATTGAGTAAGCGTCGCTTATTGCCTTATCAACATAATGGGAAGCCAACTTGTTAACTTTCTCAAGCTCATCCCTTAACGTCTTGTAAACCTCCTTCTTCTTAGGCAGAGTTATTTTAATCTTCGTTAGGACTTTCTTACCTTTCTTTACTTCCTTCCTCTCTATCTTAACTCTTTCCCATAACCAGTCTAAAGCCTTCTGTAGTAGGACTCTGTAGTTCTCCAGTAGTATTTTCGTCTCCTCCTTCTTATCGTTCTTTAGGGAGTAAGTTAGGTAAACGTATTCCTCCTCCGGTTGGAATGATTTAAGCCTTAAGCTCTTCGACACATTTCTTCACCTTCTCATATTTATGGCTCCTCATACCATACAACTTTCCGCTAAATGATACCAGTATAGAGATCAAATCTTCGATTAGTTCCTGCTCTGGTGTTTTGTCCTCCTTATTTAATACCACGAGCTCGCTGTTGTGTGCTTTGCATACTTCTTCAATTATCTCGAAACCGAACCTAACTAGTCTGTCTGGGTAGGCTATGACAACTTTCGATACTTCGTTGTTTAGTATCATTCTCAATAGCTTGAGGAATCCTTTCCTCTTCATGTTTAATCCAGAACCAACGTCAGTTATTACTTGGTCGTAGTCCTTAACGTTCTCCTCCAGGTATTTTACTTGGTTTATTAAGTCGTCTTTCTGTGTGTTTGATGATACCCTAGCGTATAATACTACTTTCCTCTTCCTAACAATCCCCATGAGTCTTTCGACATCCTCTTCTTTAAACCTCCATTTTCCACTCTGTAGTATCACGGGTTTTATGTAACCCTTCTTAACATAGCTCTGTAGTGTGCGGTATGATATTCCTAGTTTTTGGCACACTTCCTTAGGTTTCAGCATTATAGTTAAACTTACATACAAAGTATATAAACTTCACGGTTTATCGGAAACTGTTGACTACGGCAATATTTTCTATGTCTGGCTCAAGTGGTGCAGTTTATATTGCAGAAGAAGCACAACAACCTAGAAGAAACATTAGATTAGCAGTATTGATAAGTTTTCTAATAACTGGTATAGTTTTCGTTTTGGTTTCTTATGCCTTTACTGTAGGCTGGGGAATAAGTAATATGTCAAATTTTGCATCTTCCGGAATACCTGGATTAATATTAGCCGATAAATACATAGGACTACCCGCAGTGGTTTTAATCTTCATTTTCATAGTAAATAGTTTATTTGCAGGTTCATTAGCTCCGTTGAATTCTTCAGCAAGACTACTTTATGCCTTAGGTAGAGATCAAGTACTGCCATCATTTTTTAGTAGAGTGCATCCTAAATACAGAACTCCCGCAAATTCAATATTATTCCTATCAATGCTTTCTGCCATAGTATCAATTACCGCCGGACTCGTGATGGGACCTTATTATGGTTTCTTATATCTTGTTCTAGCGTCTTCAATAGCTACTTTTATAGGGCATATTTTAGGAGACGTGGCTCTACCATTTTTCTATAATAAAATTAAGAATTTCAATATTATATTACACGGTATAGTTCCAGCAATTTCCTTTGTTATCTTAGCTTTAGGAATATATTACAGCTTTTATCCACCCACATATCCTATAAATATCGCAGCGATAACTACATCCGTATTTGCCATAATAGTGATAATTTATGCTTTAGTAAATAAGAGCGCTAGAAAATTAAGTAATTTGAATGTAGAAGAATCTGAAGATAAAGTATGATTTAACAAAAATATTTTTTATTATTGTGATATTGAAATTAATTATACAAGTATTTTGAAATCATTCAAGTTATATCAAACTATTTTTATGTTATAAAACCTAGCTAAATTCTTTATAAATACTAGACTTATTTTTAACTATACTTCTTTAATAATACAAAAATCAATATAGCCATAAAAACAAAATTTATAAAGGAGAAGAGGCAGTGTTGACGTTATTGTTTACTAAGTTCTGCTTTAAATTCTTGTATTGCCTTCCTTATTTCGTCTACTGACGCTTCATCTTCAAGAGTAGTTATATCTCCTACTTCACTATTCATTGTAACTGCTCTAACTACTCTTCTCATTATCTTTCCGCTTCTAGTTTTAGGAAGTTTGCTAACGAAATAGAGCTTATCTATAGTAGCTATTGGACCTACTTTCTCTCTAACGGTGTTTATAATCTCTTTTACCAAATTATCGTCTGCGTTATATCCCTGCTTTAAAATTACGAATGCTACCGGTACTTCACCTTTAATAGGATCGCTAACTCCAACTACTGCGGCCTCGGCTACAGAAGGATGCTCAATTAATGCGGATTCCAATTCATAAGTTCCGAGTCTGTGACCTGAAACCTTTATTACTTCATCAGCTCTACCCAATATCCAGAAATATCCATCTCTATCTTTTACCGCATAATCGCCTGCATAGAAAATACCAGGGAACTTACTCCAATATACTTTAACATATCTTTCTGGGTCTTTATATATGGTTAAAGGCATTCCTGGCCACGGATTCTTTAAAACTAGGTATCCTCTCTCTTCCAATTTGGCTGGGTTACCGTTATCGTCTAAAACGTCTGCTTCTAAACCAGGAATTGGCATTCCATTACTCCCAGGCTTCATTGGAATCATTAAATAACCAGGGAGGTTTGATATCATTATCCCTCCTGTTTCTGTCATCCACCATGTAGAACCGAAAGGTATCTCATTCCTTCCTACTTGATTATAAAACCATTCGAAGGCTTCTGGATTAATGGGTTCTCCTACTGAATGCATTAGTCTTACGCTCGTCATATCATGTTTCTTTACCCATTCTTCACCATACTTCATAAAAGATCTGATTGCTGTGGGAGATGTATAAAGAATACTTACCTTATATCTTTCAATTATTGAGGCCCACCTATCTGGCTGAGGATAATCAACAGCACCTTCATAAATTATCCCTGTCACTCCTTCCATTAATGGACCAAATACTATGTAAGAATGTCCGGTAACCCAGCCGATGTCTGCTGTGCACCAATATACATCTTCGTCTCTAACGTCGAATACCCATTTCATTGTTCCATGAAGTAAAGTCATATAACCCCCAATATCATGAACAATGCCTTTAGGTTTACCTGTTGTTCCAGAAGTGTACAAAATATAGAGCGGATCCTCAGATTTTAGTCTTTCTGGTTCCACGTAGGCGTTATGCGGAATATCGCTCATTATTTCATCATAATATATATCCCTCCCTTCGTTCATTCTAACTCCGTTGCCTATCCTCCTTACAACTATAACTTTCTTTATAGACGGAGTTTTCTCTAGAGCTTTATCTGCAATCCCCTTAAGATCTATTACCTTGCCTCTTCTCCATCCTCCGTCCGCTGTTATTAGCACTTTAGCTTCTGCATCGTTCATTCTTGTAGCTAAAGCGTCGGAACTAAATCCTGAAAATACTACAGTAAATACTATGCCTAGTCTAGCTGCTGCAAGCATAAATATAGGTAATTCAGGAATCATAGGAAGATAAATTGTAATCGTATCCCCCTTTCTAAGTCCCAATTTCTCCTTTAACATATAAGATACTCTATTTACTTCTCTATAGAGATCAGAATATGTTAGTTGTTTAACTTCTTTAGGATTTCCTTTCTCATCTACAGGCTCTCCTTCCCATATTATAGCAACCTTATTTCTTCTCCAAGAATTATAATGCCTATCAAGAGTTAAATAGGAGGCATTAATCTCTCCACCCACAAACCACTTATAGAAAGGGGGACTCGATTCGTCCAATACCTTATCCCAATGCCTAAACCACTCAAGTTGTGAAGCTACTTCTTCCCAAAATTCCTTATAATTTTTTACAGTTTTTTCATGAATCTCAGAATAAGTTTTCTCATCTATTACGTTATTTTCTCCTATCTTAGGTTTAATTTTCTTATCGAATGGTAAAGCCCATGTTACTGACATATTTAATATAATAGTTAGCTATAATTTTAAACATTACTTATGTTTATATATTATAAAAAGATTTTTAACTTTAATAGATGAGAGAATTTATCATGACAGAAGAAAAAAGAGCAAACGCAGCACCTCTAGGCCTCTCGGGATTTGCATTAACTACACTGGTTCTAAGCGTGTTTAATGCTGGATTATTGTCATCTCAGGGTGTAGGAGCAGTATTAGGCTTAGCTGCCTTCTATGGTGGACTAGCACAGCTACTTGCAGGGATTTTAGAGTGGAGAGCTGGAAATACATTCGGCTATGTAGCCTTCTTCACTTATGGAGCATTTTGGGAATGGTACTTCTTAACGGCTCTTGGAATTTTTGGAGACGTAACAGCTGCAGGAATAGGACTTGTCTTAGTAGGTTTCGGAATATTTACACTGGTAATGTGATTTGGTACGTTTAAGAGTAATCTAGGTTTATTCATAACGTTTTTACTTCTATGGATAACGTTCTTCCTACTAGGCATAGGCTCAATGATTAGTAGTACTCCGCTAATTCATGCAGGAGGTTATGTCGGAATATTAACTGCAATAGCGGCATGGTACACAGGCTTAGCTACCGTAGTTGCGGAAAACCTAGGAATAAAAGCACCTCTAGGAAAAGCTCCTATGGCATAATTTTTTATAAAATTTAAGCCGTTTACCAATTTTCCAAGAATTTTTATTTTCAACATTTTCTTTTTTTTAGTATTAATGTATTAATGGAATAAACATTGAGTTATGATAGCAGTTTTACGTAAATTTCTCTCTTAAATATTTTCATTTCCTTATGCAATAAGTGTAATTTGTTTGAGGCAATGATATTGTAGGCTTTACAGTGAACTATTAACTTATCTATGGTACTGAATTATTTTTAACGCTACGTAATGCTGAAAGGATTTTCCGATAAAAGTTATTAGAGTTACTTATAACGCTACTACTTCCAGTAAATTTTTATCCTTATTATTATCCAATTCTCAGATCATTTAATAAGAATTTATAGGGGTACTAACGTTAACATTAATGGAGTTTTATATTTGAGTTTAGCCAGATTAATTTTGGTAAAGTAGGTTTGACTCTAAGAATCGAAGTAGGTAAAAAAGGTTATATAATAATTCCAAAAAATATTAGGGATCTTATAGGAATTAAGGAAGGAGATACCATAATTCTAAATGTCGAAAATGGAAGAATAATTTTGGAACCAGAGAGAAAAGTAAATATTAATGATATTATTAGGAAACTTAACGAACATGAGGATAAAATATCTTATGCTAAGAAAATAAAGTTGGGTGATTTAGCTCAAACAAGCTTAGAAGAGGAGTTTGAATAATATTTTTAGATGCAAATTTTCTCATATACTTAAACTTAGGTGTAAAGGAGATAGAAGAAGTCTATCTTAAACTATTAAGGGAAGAGAGCTTAGCCTTAGATCCTTTAGTGTTAGATGAAGTTATCTATGTTTCTAGAAAGAAATATAATGTTAAATTTAAAGATACTATAGAATTTCTTGATGAAATAGTGCTACAGAATTCAATACTCTTCTCAATAACTTCTAACGAATATAAAAGAGCCAAAGATTTCATGATAAATTATTCTTTAAAACCTTCCGATTCTCTTCATGTAGCTGTTATGTTAAATAATTCTATTAAAAAGATTTTAACTGAGGATAAAGATTTTGATAAAATTAAGTAAATAGAAAAAATTTGGATATAAAGCCGCAGTTTTTGCTTTGTGGATTTATTGAATTTTTGCAGATCTTGATCTTCTTAGAACTTGATAAATTCTAAATTTAATGTCTAATTGAAAATTGATCTTAACAAGGGGTTCAAAAGGGGCGGAAGACTCCATCCGTAAGGGTGGAGATGGATAGCCCCCTTTGTAGTTACATTTAAATACGTATTTTTCAAATATTCTATTAATGGCAGTCACTGACGGAGTAAGCGTCACCGCCTTGGTTAAAGCGAGGGTCTATGTGGTACGCCTCTGCTCCAATCAATAGTTCCATATTGAGACACCGTAGGTTCACATTAGTGCTCGGGGTGGAACGACCCTTAGTGCCTGTGGAGCTGAGACCTCTACCTTTGGCAAGCCTCGGCTTTGAAGCAGGAAGCCACGCCCGTTAGGGCGTGGTAGGCTCCACATGCTTTGCCTCTAACATGGCTAGGCGATGGCTTGAAGAGCCGAAGGAACTACTTGATTGGGGTCAACTTGAGGACCTTCACCACCTCCTCCCCTATACCTAGTCTTCTTAGTCTCACCCTTGTATTCCCCATCCTTGAGTACGTGATAAACTATCCTACATATCTTGTTGGCCAAGGCTAATGTAGCCTTTTTGGAATTGCTTGTCCTCTTCAACAAGGCTTGATAGAAGCCATTAAATTGGGCCGTGTTCTTAGCGGACCTTGCAACAAGGAATAGAACGCGGGATAAGTGCTTATTCCCCTTGATGAGACCGTTGTGAAATTCGGTCTTCCCGCTCTGCTTAGTCCTTGGAGAAACTCCAGCATAAGAAGCAGCTTGTTTCGAAGACTCAAACCTGCTCACGTCTCCAAGCTCAGCGTAAATTGTGGCTGCAGAGATTGGGCCTATTCCGGGTATCTTAGTCAACTCTACTGCTTCCTCGGGTAGGAACTTCATTATCTCGTTCTCCACTTCCTTGATTTGTTCTTCTATAATGTTCAGTAGGTCCAGGAGTTGTTTTAGGATGAACGCTTCTATTCTAGTTAATTTTCTTCCCAATAATTTGGAGTACTCCTTGATCTCTTCGTCAGTTAGCTTCTCATCAGTGGCTAGTTTTCTCACTATTTCCTTTGTCTTCTTTTCGAAGGTAGCTTGTATCCTGCTGTTTCTAGAACTTTCCTTATCTCGTTCTTTACTTGTGTCTTTCTCTCTACTAGTCCTTCTCTGTGTCTTGTCATTTCTCTTAGTTCTTGCATTTCTCCCGTTGGTACGATCCTTTTACTGTGCCTGCAGCGTAGGCTATTGCGAGTCTTATGGAGTCGTTCTTGTCTGTCTTCTTGCCTAGGACTTCAACTGTTTGGACAGGGTTTATCACGTTTACTTTTAGTCCCTTGTCTCTCAGTACGTTGTATACGTGGTAGAAGTATACTCCTGTTGCTTCCATTATTCCTTCTTCGTATCCTTCTAGGAATTTTATAAGTTCTTTGAGTCCTTCCTCGTTGTATTTGAATTCTCTCGTATCAGCTTCTTTTACTGTGTTGTTGTTTATTTCCATCTTGGTTGCAACAAGTCTTGATTCCCCCACATCTATTGCAAATACTTTAGGCTTTATCTTCCTTTCCATGTGTAATACTCTTTTTCTAATTCTTGAATTTTTCTATAATACGCGTTGTATTGTTAATTTTGTTAGGAGATAGTGCGAACTAACTATGAGAACGTCCCCTTAAATTTTTGCACACTCCTACTCGGGATATTGTCCCACATGTTAGATCGCGGGGGACGTATAGCCAGCCTACCACATGGGGTTTTATCCCCATGTTCACTTTCGGCTTGTGTTATTTTCTTGTTCTCTTTATAAAAGTTTTACTCTTGTAAGGCTTGTCTTCTTGTTTAGGAGTGTTGTTCGTGAAAATCGCCGTAGGAGTTCACAAGTAGGGATAATAAAAACCGAACAATTCCACAAGGCATGTAACTGGTACTTCCGTAAAGTTCTTAGCCATTTAGAGACTAAAATGAGTAATGATAGAACAAAGACTTGCTAGAAGTACTAACGAAATTATTTTTACTTTGTTTAGAAAAATTATTATGTATCCGCTTTAGACAACGTAAGTATATAAGGCAATATCCAAGATTTTCTAGTAACGTTCAATACTGCTAATTCCTGCTATTAAAAATTATTTTATTTAATATATTTCTTATAGAAACAATATCACTTTTTAATAATCTTATTAATAACTAAGTTATTGGGAATATCATTAATTCTTTTATCTTTTATATCATCCTCATTATTATGGAAACAAAATATTCTGATGGAAAAATACTGTTAAAAAAGGATGGGAAAATAGCAGAAGTAATTCTCAATAGACCAGAAAAACTTAATACTATAACTTTACAGATGAGACGTGATTTAGGAAAAATATTTGAGGATTTAGATAAAGATCCAGAAACTTCTGTCATAATAGTTAGAGGAGAAGGAGATAAGGCTTTCAGTAGCGGAGGAGATATAAGCGAATTTCTAAATACTTCTCCAGAAGATTTACTAGATTGGGGAAAAACTATAGAGACTATAGAAAATGTTAGTAAACCAACTATCGCAGTACTTAAAGGATATATTTTAGGTGCGGGAACAGAACTTGCATTAGCGTGTGATATAAGAGTAGCTTCACCAGAGACTGAAATAGGATTACCCGAAATAAGATTAGGAATGATACCTGCTAGTGGAGGATTAACAAAAATGGTAAAATCTCTAGGGCCTCTTAAGGCTAAATATTACCTTCTTCTAGGAAAAAGGATAAAAGCACAAGAAGCTCAACAGTTGGGATTAATTCATGAGATTGCAGAAAATCCATATGATAGAGCGTTAGAAATATCTAAGGACTTAATTTCATTATCACCATTAGCAATAAAAGCTATGAAATCTGCAATAAATCTTATAATGGACTCTCCTATACAAGTAGGTTACGATATAGAAAGGAAAACTTTTGGCTTACTAAGGTTTTCAGAAGATTTCAAAGAAGGTATTGACGCATTTCTTCAAAAAAGAAAACCACAATTTAACGGAAAATAGTGTCACTCTAAAGTACTTAAATCTCCAACATCTTGACCTAATTCCTTAGCTCTAAGATATCTTCTTAATATTTTTCCACTCATTGTATGCGGTAAAGAATCTACAAATTCTATATATTTTGGAACATCATGAGCGGCTAGATTTTTCCTTACCCAATCTTGTATTTCATTTTTAATTTGTTCACTAGGACTTATCCCCTTCTTTAAAACTATAAAAGCCTTTATCGCGTTTCCCCTTTCCTCATCTGGAATTCCTATAACTGCAACTTCTGCAACGTTAGGATTTTCAGCAATTACGGATTCTATTTCAGCAGGCCCTACTCTATATCCAGAAACTTTAATCACATCATCTGCTCTACCTAAATACCAGAAATACCCATCTTTATCCATATAAGCAAGATCTCCAGTTAAATAGTAACCTCCTTTGAAATATTCCTTATATCTATCTTCATTACCCCAAATTCCTATAAATAATCCAGGGAATCCAGGCTTAAATGCTAAAATTCCTTGAGAATTTGGAGGTAAAGGATTTCCTTTTTCATCCACAATCAAGGCTTCTATTCCAGGCAGAGGCTTTCCTATAGAACCAACCTTTATTGGTAAGGAAATTATATTGCAAATAACATAAGTAGCAGTTTCGCTCTGCCCGTAAGCTTCATGTAATGGAACTCCAAAAGTATCCTTAGTCCAAGTAACTAAATCTGGTCCTACATATTCTCCTCCTGCGTGAATAAATCGTAAGGAAGAAACATCGTTTTTAATATAACGTAGTTCTTTTTTAAGAAGTCTTAAAGCAGTAGGAGCAGTACTCCAAACTGACACTTTAAATTCTTCAATAATACTCAACCATTTTTCTGCATTAAATTTCGATTCTAAGGTTACTACAGGTACTCTTCTAAGCCAGCCTGTCCATACTGAAGCATAACCTGCTACCCATGCAGGATCACCGGTAGGCCAAAATACATCGTCTTGAAGATCAAAATGATACATCCCGGAAATGTAATATAAAGCAATAGTGTTTTGAGCTTGAACTATTCCTTTAGGTCTGCCTGTAGACCCAGAAGTATATATTATAAACCATGGATCCTTTGTTCTTTTTCTTTCAACATATAACTTTTGCGTAGATTTTAAATCTTCAAAAGAATATTCATTATTATTTGAATTTCCATCAATTACTATGATCTTAACATTTAATCCAGACGTAGCATCTCTTACTCTACCTAACAATTCTTCATGAGTTAAGATAAAATGGGCTCCACTATTTTCTATTCTATATTTAAGAGCTTCAGTTCCGAATGATTGGAATACTGGAACTAATATCCCTCCAGCTAAAGTTGCCCCTATCATAGTAAAATATAATTCAGGAACTTTTCTGGAGAACAATATTATTCTATCTCCGTTCTTAAATCCTAAATCTTTTAGCGAATTAGCAATTTTACTTCCATTTAAAGCAAGGTCATGATAAGAAATTTTCCTTACTTCATCTTTTTTACCTACCCATATTAATCCTACTTTATTTTCATTTTTCTCAATATTTTGGTAAATTGAAAAATATGCAGGATTTATAGTCCCATCTGAAAACGTTAATTCTCGTTCAACTGAATCCCAATTGAACTCTTTTCTTACCTTATCGTAATCATTTAAAATAGGAGATATCTTATTATTCTTTTCCCTTATTTCTATGTTCATCTTAAATATTAATCTATTTCCGTATTTTTAACTTAATTATCTTACTCTAAAAAAGAATTAGCACTTTACGTTCCAGATAATCCTTTAAAAATAGGTATTTTTCTTCCATTTTCCTCTATAAATTCAACTGTAACTTTATCGCCTATCTCTAAACTATTCTTAATATTACTGTAAATTCTAAAACCTTCATCCATTTCCACAATGCCATAATATGTATCTCCTTTTTTGCCCTGAAACTTAGTAATTGAGAAAACCTTTCCATCACCTTTACTCACTTTAACCTCAAGATTTTTAGAATTACATTTAGGACAGTAATCTCTAGGATAGAAAAATACATTTCCGCACGATTTGCACTTAATATAAGGTAGTTTTTCATTGTTCATTAAATTTATATATTCCTTTTTTATTTCATCGAACATATTACTCACCTAAAACCATAGTTACTGCATGACCTCTATTCCATCCTCCTATTCCATTGACTAACACTCTATTAGCGCCCTCTACTTGGTGCCCTTTTGCCATACCATTAAGTTGTGAAAGAGCTTCTTCTAAAATGACTCCTCCACTCATAAACGCAGGTTGTCCTACGTTTAAGGATCCTCCCCCAGTATTTATAGGTATTTCGCCTTTGAACGTAGTATCTTTTTCCTCCACAAATTTTCCTCCTTTCCCTTTCTCAGTTAACCCTATATCTTCTATTTCCAGCAATACGGTTATTGTAAACGAGTCGTATAATTCAAATGCGTCTATTTTCTCTAAACTTACTCCTTTACTGCTTTCTATTGTAGGAGTGTACACTATATCTGGAAGTTCTGGAGGCATTTCGGCCCAGTGAGCTTCTCCATAAAAATGTATTTTAAGAGGTCTTAAATTGGAATTTCTTTGATGTTTACTAACTATAAATGCATGAAATCCATCTACAGGATATACAATTTCAAGTAATCTTAATGGATCGCTAACTAATCTCGATGAGATAACGTCTTTTACCGATAGAGGAGACTTATATAATGATTTTTCATTATTTATTGCATTTTTTCTTTGATTTACAGCTATCATTGCTCTCTGTTCATCAGTAGTGCCAAAAAGTTTTTGATGTCTTTTAGCTACTAAGGCATAATCTGTTACTGGATTCATATCCTCATAAACTCTAAAAAACTCATCGAAAGGAGTTAAACTTATGTTATAGAATTTATCCACAGAATCCGCAGTAACTTTATTTTCCCTTAAAAAAGAACCTTTTCCTCCTACTATGCAAAGTGCAGTATCTATTTCCCCTGAATTTACAAGTTTCTCAGCTCTGTATACCATAGTAAGAGCTGAAGGCCCACCGTAATCTACTATATCTATATATCTTGGTTTTATCCCCAAAAAGGCTGGGATTTGAAAAGAAGGAAAATGAATGTTTGCCTTACCATCGAATGTTCCAGAGAGCATTGTGAAAAACAATCCGTCTATATCATTTGAGTTAACTGAAGCCATTTCCATTGCATTATAAACTACATCAGAAAGTAATTGAAATGTTGAGCCTTCAAATTTTTTATAAGTTAATCCTGCGAAACCAGTTATCATTTTTCCACCTTATATTTCTCTAAGTATTCCTCTTTTAAAGAAATCCCCAAACCTGGCTTTTGCGGTGGGATAAATTCTCCGCCTTCATATCTTATCTCCCCTACTAGTCCTTCTCTTAAAGGATTATATCTTAGATGATACTCAATCATTGGTGAATTAGTAGCTAAAGCTGTATGAAGGCTTGCTATAAATCCTATTCCTCCAGCAGAATAATGAGGTATGAGAGGAAGACCGAACGCTCTGGCAAAATTCCCTATTCTCAGCATTTCCGTAATTCCTCCGTTCCATGCAGCATCTGCTTGAACTATATCAACTGCATGATTTAAGATAATATCTCTAAATTCATATAATGTAAATGCAGTCTCGTATCCTGCTATAGACAAATCTAATTCTTTAGCTAGCTCTGCACTCAAAGAAGGAAAATCTGTAGGTATTGGTTCCTCAAAAAACATAATTCCTAATTTTTCAAGTTCTCTTCCAACTCTTAATGCCGTATTAAAATCATATACATTATTTGCATCGACTGCAATGCTCACATTTTCGAATTCTTCTCTTATTGCTTTCAATCTCTTTAGATCATCTTCAATTTTTAGTCCTCCTATTTTTATTTTAACAGTATCAAATCCCTTATCTACATAACTTTTTACTTCCTCTAATAGCTTTTCTATGTCCTTATCTTGTCTATAGTACCCTCCTGTGATATATCCTTTTATCCTCTTATTTGTAGCTCCAAGAATTGAATAGATTGGAGATCCAAATTCTTTACCTAAAATATCCCATAACGCAATATCTACACCGCTTATTGCAGAAATCATTATTCCTCTCCTTCCTAGCCTAAATGTAGCTTTATACATCTTATCCCATAAACTTATTGGAGCAACTTCCTCGTCCAGTATTATGGACTTAAGGACTTTTTCTATAGTAGTTGATACTGCATCTAAAGCTCCATACGCTATGGATTCTCCGTATCCTATTTCTCCATTTTCAGTCACTATTTTTATAACTAAAACGTCCATGTAATGCTCTGCTCCTTCTTTCACTGCTAAAGCGTCCTTTTCGTAGAATTCTTTTGAAGATAATTTGATTACCTCTAAATCACGTATTTTCATTTCTAAATACCCTCCTCATTATCTTTCCAGAAGGAGTTTTTGGAATCTCATCAACAAAATTTAATACTTTTGGAACTTTATATGGAGCTAGATTATTTTTACAGAAAGTTATAATATCTTCCTTAAGTTCCTCGCTTGCTTTGTAACCATTTTTAAGTTTTATAAAAGCCGCTACGGTCTCTCCCCTATACTCATCTGGTAGACCAACTACTGCTACCTCGCTTACTGCAGGATGCATGTAAATAACTTCTTCTACTTCTCTAGGCATTATCTTAAAACCAGAAGCATCAATTATGTCCTTTTTTCTGTCAATAATATAAATCCAACCATCAACTATTTTACCGACATCTCCAGTAGGTAACCATCCATCTTTGAACTTATCCATCTTCCAATATCCGGATACGACTTGAGGTCCCCTTACTAATACTTCCCCGTCTTCTGCTACCTTGATTTCTGTATTATATACAGGAATTCCAGAACTTACTATTCCAGTTTCCTTATCTACTGGGAGTTTACCATTATAAGGATAAGGCCATAAAGTTGCCGGGGAAGTAGTTTCTGTTAAACCCCAGGCCATGTAAATCCATTGCCCTATTCTTTCCTTCCATTCTAATTCTAGTGCTCTAGGCATTGGCATTCCTCCAGATGACCATAGCCTCATACTCGATAAATCCTCATTATCATATACGTTAAGCATTGCCCTATATGCTGTAGCGACGCTCATTGTAACAGTAGTTTTCTTTTCTTCAACATCTCTGAGCGCAAGCGAAGGATCAAATCTATAGGAAATATCTATTTCACTTCCTGAAAGTATTGCAGTGGTTATGTGAAAAATTTGACCAGTTACATGAAAGAAAGGAGCAATACCTAAAACTTTATCTTTTTCAGAAAAATTAAACCATTTTTTATAGATCATTGATGAAGCGAAAATATTTGAATGAGTTATTGGAACACCTTTAGGCTTACCAGTAGTCCCAGAAGTATAAATTAATAAAGCTAAATCGTCAGGATAAACTAATCTTTCTTCACTAGAAGAAGACTTAAAGTCAAGTTGTTCTTCGCAATCTATCAACTTCCATTTAGTCTTTAGCTCATTAGGTATCTCGTGAAATGACTCTGGATTAGTAGTTATATTTTCTATTTTTTTGCTACTTATAGCTTCACACGATCTTATCATTAATTTAGCTCCAGAATTTTCTATAATAAAGTTCAATTCTCTTTCTGAATAAGAAGGATTTATAGGTAGCACGATTCCGCCTTTTTTCCATACAGCAAATTCAGAGATTACGAACTGAGGAATATTTTGCATAGAAATTATAACAATATCTCCATTTTGTATATTTAGTTGCGATGATACTGAATTTATCATTGAGTTTAATTTTCTAAAAGATATTTTTTCACCAAAGTAGTCCAACGCTATTGTATCTGAAGTATTAGAACTAATAATCTCTGTCATCGCCTTAGGGTTTTTTAGTTCGTCAAATTCTTCGCCTTTCTCATAAATCACAATACCAGTCCTCCTGTTACATCTATTATATCTCCAGTTAGGTAAGAAGCTTCATCTGAACAAAGGAATGAAATAACGTTGGCTACATCTTCTGGAGTACCCATTTTTCCTAGTGGGATTCTGTCAATTATAATTTTTTTAACTTTATCGGGCACTGACGCGGTCATGGGCGTATCGATAAAGCCTGGAACTATAGCGTTTACAGTTATTCCATACTTACCTAATTCTCGAGCAAGAGTTTTAGTAAAACCGATTATTCCTGCTTTTGCTGCAGAATAATTCGCTTGACCTATATTACCTTGCCAACTCGCTGACGACATATTTATTATTCTTCCCCATTTTTGTTTTATCATGCCATCAATGACTTGTTTAGTACAATTAAAAGTTCCATAAAGATGAACTTTTATAACTTGATCCCATTGCTCTGGAGTCATCTTTACAAATAACGCGTCTCTTATAATTCCTGCATTATTTACCAATATATCAACGTGATCTATGTTAAGTCCTTTTAATATATTTTCATAAAACTCTTTACATGAATTCCAATCTGAAACGTCCACAGTCAAACCTAGTGTTCTAGATTTAGTTAACGACGCAACTTTTTCTGCTTTATCAACAACATCCTTAGATATGTCTCCCATTACTACTGTGTATCCTTTCGATGCTAATTTTATAGAAGTTGCATAACCTATTCCACTACCTGCTCCAGTTACAATTGCTACTTTCATATTATCACCTTTAAAAAATAATATAAACCTATATTATTAATATATTCTTTCCTCTTAATAGTATCTCTATAACACGGAAAATAATTTATATTATCCATTAAACTATCTTCACATAATTCGTTTTTATATAATCATGTTTACATATAAAGTAGCTATTTCATTGGTGCCTTCAAAAAGTTTCTAGCCTTTATCTAAGGATTTTTCACAAATCTTAGTTTAAGAACTTTCTGAAAATACTAACGGGTTAGTCTTATTTAACTTAAAATTTTCAGTATATATAAAATCTTGTTAATTCTTATATAAGAGAATATAAAAAATAACTATTTATAGAAATAATCCAAACAAATATATAAATATACTAGATCGCCATTGTCAGTCTAATATAAAAATATTGCTATTTATATTTAAAGTTGGCATCACTTAAAAACTAAGTCTAAAGCCTAGATAATGTAAACATGTAAAAGAAAGAATATTAAAGATCGAGAATAATAAGAAAAATTAATGAGTTCTTCACCAGGGAAAGATCAGATACAAAACGGTATAAAAGAAATTTATAATACTGTACTGTCAACAAAAAATATTACTGCTAGATATATAGCTATACTAGCGTTAGCGTCTCTATGGTTAGACGCATACGATTTTGCCTCGATGTCTTTCGCCACTGCTTCTTTAGAAAATACTTTTCCTAATGTATCCTCATTACTAATCTCCTTCTCTATAGGAGTTATTGATCTAGGAGCTCTTTTTGGTGCAATAATTGGAGGATGGTTAAATGATAGAATAGGCAGAAGAGATATGTTCATACTTAACATGATACTATTTATATTCATGGCTGTTCTAGGCGGTTTTTCTACTAACATATACGAATTAACGGTATTTAGGGGTCTATTAGGCTTTGCTCTGGGAGCTGATACTGCTACAGGATTTACATATATCTTTGAATATTTAGAAAGAGAACAGAGACTTTTCTGGAGTAATTTATGGCAACTTCAATGGTATATAATGTATCTTGTTACTATTGGTTTCATCCTTTTACCATTTTATTTCATAGAACATAGTCTTACAACACCTATATTATGGAGAGTTATAATGATAGTAGGTGGAGTTATAGCTGCCGTAATTTTAGGTTTTAGAAGTAAAATACCAGAGTCGGTATTATGGTTAGCATATCAAGGAAAACTAGCTACTGCTAAGAAAATAATTAAAAAGACCTATGGAATAGATTTACCTAATGTTCCTGATGTAGATGTTTTTATAAGACCTGTAGGTAAGGGCGTAAAGAGCGCATTTAGTATTTTCAAAGCTAGTAAGTGGAGAGAGTTAGTATATAGCTTTAATGGCAATTTTGAACAAGGATTTATTTTCTATACATTTGGATTTTACATTCCATACATCTTATTGGCACTAAAATTAGTAGGCCCATTAGCTAGTTTAGAAGCTTTATCAATCTTATATGCTGGAGGAATTATAGGAGGATATTTAACTGCATGGCTAACTCCAAGAATTGGTACTAAATCCCAATATGTAATAGGAGCAGTAGGAGAAGGCACTTCAGTAGGTTTAATAGCACTTACATATATTCTTCATTTACCTCTTCAGTATTTCGTATTCTTCTCCTTCCTATTCTTCTTCTTCCATGTAATAGGACCTGCTAGCCAAGGAATGACCTCAATAAATACATTCTTCGGTACGGCTGAAAGAGGTACTGCTGCAGGATGGGGATATTCATGGGTGAAACTAGCAGCAATAATAGGATTACTTATAGGACTTGCTGGGGTCAAAGTAAATCCAATTGGAATGACATTAGGACTTGCAGCGTACGGAATAGCCACCGGAATCTTAGGCTTATTTATAGGATATGACACAAGAAAATACAAACTTGAGGACGTCGCAGAATTAACTGAAAAACCTCAAAAGGTTTAATTTTTATAAAATATCAAGCAATTTTTTTATTGTATTTCTTAGTAGTAGCGAAGCTCCCATTTTACTAATTCCAAATTCTTCTGCTAGATCTTCCAAATCTATATTTCTAGGCACGTTAAAATAACCTAGATCCTTAGCTCTTTTTATTATAGCCTTCTGTTTTTCAGTTAACATTACATCCGTCACCCCTCTAGATAATAATTTCATTATTATCTCATTGTTAATTTTCATATAGCTTAGGCTTATTATTTTAACGTTATCGCTAGCGAAACTACTCCTTATGTTATTGGCAGTTTCTTTAGAGGATATAAATTCATATGTTTCTATACCATCCAAAATTTTACTAGAAAGAAGATTTATATCTAAGTTCATTAGTTTTGAGAGAACAGTTCTCTCCTCCTTCTGCACCATTTCTATAGAAAATATTTTCATTCTGTTGGAATCTGAGAGATTATCTATTTCATAGTCAATTATACTATCATCCTTACTAAGAACGTTCTTTATAACTTTCTTAGGTTCATTATCAGTTATTATTGCTAATCTTTTAGCTTTCAATATTCCTAGACCGTTCTGCTCACTTAATAAGAAATCGGAATAGGAAAAAGGAGTATGAGTACTCCAACAGTCAAGATGTTTAAGCTTAATTGAAAAATAATATTTTAACTTATCCATATGTTTTACTAATGTATAAGCTTTATATGTTTTTATAAAAAGAAAATTGATTAGAATTATCAAATCCTCTTAACATAATTTATACAAGTCATACGCCTAACCTTAAATTAAAATATAGAATCTTAGATTTATCTAGCTGGACTGCTTATAGGTATTAACGAAATTAATCCTCCATCAATCACAATACAAGTGCCGTCTATAAATGAAGCTAAGTCTGAGAGAAGAAAAGCTGTTAGGTATCCTATATCTTCAGAATTTCCTACTCTTCCCATCGGATAAACTTCTCCCCATTCTCTTATTTTATCTTCAATATGTTCTTTTCCAACCTCCTTTTCTGCTGCCCATTCTAACAATGGTGTTCTTATTGACCCGGAACATATTGCTACACATCTGATTTGAGGAGCGTAGTCTACTGCTATACTTCTAGTCAGTCCTAACAACGCATGCTTACTTGTAGCATATGCAGCTACTCTTTTCTGTACAGCCATACTCTGTATTGATGCTATATTGATTATCACACCTTTACCCTGCTTTTTCATATAAGGTATAGAATATTTAGCCATAAGAAAAGCTCCCTTTACATTAACATTCATTATATTGTCCCAATCTTCTTCACTAGTTTCATCGACAGCACCATAACTTTCAATACCAGCATTATTTATAATTGAATCTATTCTTCCATATTTTGAGACAACATATTCTATTCCTTTGATGACTTCTTCCTTCTTAGATACGTCTACCTTAAAGTAATCTATTTCATAATCTGGGTTTTTAACGTCAAAATCAACTACTCTAACGCCTTCTTTCAGTAAAATCTTGATTATACCTTTGCCTATTCCTTGGGAACCGCCAGTAACAATAGCTACTGTACCTTTTAACCCTAAATCCATCATATCACACTTTTCATTAATCCATTAAAGTATTATAGTTTACGTATTCCTAGAAACGAAATTCTAAGGTCCTGTTTTGCAATTTTATCCTTTGATAGAGATTGATAGTCTTCCCACAATTTGGTCCTAATGAAACTAGGAGTTATGCTGAGAGAATACAACAGCGAACTATTTTTAGTTTGTGTGATAGTAAGCTGATGGTAGTATTTCTATTTTTGTCTCCCAAGATCTATAGCGAGTACAAGGTCCTCTAGCTCATACTTTCTTGGCTTAAGATTTCATAGAATCAGAAGTGATTGTGAAAGGATTATAAGGTTCAATTCGGTAGACCCAAAATCTGATTAGTAAAAATAATTTTTATTCATTATTAGTTATTTATGTGAATTTAATGAAATTAAACAATTGATTCTATAATTTTTTTAGAAATTTTTAAGTGTTGTATTAGATCTTTTATATTTCTGAAAGTAAACTGAGGAATATTATTATAATATTAGAAAATGATGAGATGTGTATGATAGAATCCGTTTTATTTACATTGATTATTTAATACATTATCCTTAATGTTCCTGATTATGAGTATAATGAAATATGTTCCTCATGAAGAAAAAATATGAGGTTTAATATTGAATTTGTATTTGTAAAACTATTTTGGGTCTACAGAGAAAGTCAGTATGTAGAGGAAAAATAGAACTGGTAAACGAAAATGCTTGGTTATATGTTAAATTCATAACTTCCAATATACTTAAAATGTTAAGGTATTAGTTTTTCACTTTTAATAGTATAGCCTATTACAATAGTTAATAGTATAGCTATTAGCAGTATTGTTATACCTGCATATAACATAAGATTTTGAATTCCTATGGCAGATTTAATTATAGTCCCTGAGTATATATACGAAAGAAGTATAGTAAAGCCTATATATGTTCCTAATGGAGACCTGGAAGATCCAGCTATCTTCTGCAGATATGAAAGATATAAAGAAGGCGGTATAATCATCCAAGAAATTCCTATAGAGTTAATTAAAATTAATATCATATAATATAAATTGCTAACAAGTAACCCCAAAATTATTGAAACTATCACTGTAATGGGAATTGAAATTAAAAGAAATGCAAGAACATATTCATTATATATTTTTCTAGATTTTATTCCTTCTGCAATAAAGAATTCTAGGAGGCCGTTTTGTCTATCGTCTATGAATAAAGATACTGTAAGAGAAGAGAACATTATTCCGAAGAAAGAAGGACTCATTAATAGCGATATCAATATAAATGGAAGTATAATTTTTATTGTAACTATTTCATAAATATTGATAATAAGAAGAATAATTGAGGCTATCAAAAAATATATTGTTGTACTATAACTTCTTTTTATCATTCTTTTTAGGAATAGGAACGAAATCATTTCTTCACCTCAAAAGATCTTCTAGGGGATTTCTCATTTCTTTAATTTCAAATATATTGATATTCCTTCTCATTAGCTCTTGGATTATAGAATTAACTTCTGCAGGATCATTAAGATTTATTACAAAATAGTCTCCTTGATATTTACCCTTAAGAATTTTAGACAAATCTTCTGATGCTCTAATCCCTATTGTATATTCTCTTAATTTTATTTCGTTTATAGGTTTGAATAATGAAATACTTCCTTTGTCTATAACTATAACATAATTTCCTATTTCTCTAGCTTCATACAGATTGTGGGAAGTATATATTATAATCTTGCTCTTGGATAAAGATACTATCAATTTTCTTATTTCTGAAGCTAAGATAGGGTCTAGATTTTCTGTAGGTTCGTCTAAAAGATATATATTATAATCTTTAAGAAATACCTTAGCTAATGACAATTTCTTCTTCTGACCTTGGGATAAACTCGATATTCTCTTATCCAATATATCTTCCAAATGGAATCTACCTATAACGTTATTCGGATCTCCTCCAATTATTTGAGAGAAAAATTCTAACGATTCCTTTACTGACATTTCTTGAGGCAAAGCAAAAGAATGAGAAAGATACCCTATGTTGCCTTCCTTCTTTATCTTACCTTTAAAAGGTGGAAGAACACCAGCTATCACCCTCAAAGTAGTCGTCTTACCTGCTCCGTTCCTACCAAGAAGTATATAGATTCCATTCTCCTTTATTTCAAAAGATACGTCGTGTAAAACCTCAGTTTTCCCATATCCTGCACTAACCTCATACAGACCTAACATATTACCACCTTCTTCTTCTAGGAAAGAAAACTAAGGAAAAAACTGAGACAAAAAATCCTATATAAAATAGTGCAGGCTTTCCTAGAATAAAACTTAATATGATTAAAAATATTGCAATAGCTAATAGGGAAAAACCTATTACTAAATTAGATTTAATTTTTACAATATATACTAACAATATTATAAAAACTAAGAGAACTAATGGAAAAATAACATAAAAATCTGATGTAATTGACATTTATAACACCTATCCTAACATAGAATCTCACACGCTGAAGCTGCAGCTGCTTCCGCTGCACATTTTTCTCCACAAGTAAATGAGTCGGTTAAAACTCTACATGGATCTCCAGCGCATTGCAAGTTTATGCATGCATCAAATACTTCAAGGTCTAATTCTGGCAAACTCAACTCACCTTCTCTATTTTTAAGAATGATAGTCCTTCATTTTTTATTTTTTCTGCTAATGATTCAACGGTAAGCTTCTGTCGTGGTACTTTATATCTTCCATCTAATACCTTGTTAATAATTTTTCCATGGCTAGACACTAATATCACTTTCATATCTGTTTCTATATGGTCTGGCTTCTTCAACGAATTCGAGAATTTTTCTATTACTGTGATAAAATCTTTTTGGGTATTTATCGATAGCACAACATAATGAACACCGTTACCCGCATCTATTGTAATTTCATATCCTTCTATATTATTTGTCTTCATATAGCCTATTTGAAATTCATCAATAGTAGTATTTCCATGTTCTAAAATTTTTATTTCTCTTGGTGGTTTAGGAAAATTTTCCTGGTTTTTCTCGAATACGTTATCTTTTGTAGGATCAAATAACAGGGGATATCCCCAGTAACTGGAGAGATAGCTAGTTAAAATAACTTTCTTTAAGAGCATTTTATCTAGATGCGATTCTCTATATATAGTAGACAACTACTATTACCTAACTTACTTGCTATTTAATAGCCACTTCCACAAAGGTATTGCTTTAAATCCGTCCACCTCTCCTTCATAATCCCAAGTTATTATTATTCCCTCATCAGCTTTCAAAGACGAGCTTGCCTCTTTAAGTCCTTCCATCTCCCTTTCCTCTATCTTATCCATAGCGTAGGTTACTTGAATTAAAATCTTAGGTTCAAAATTTTTAGATACAACGAAGTCAACTTCTCTCCTTTTACCTTTCCAGTAAAATACTTCCTTGCATCCCCTTCTCAATAACTCAAGATATACTACGTTCTCCATTGCCCTAGAAATTGAGAATTCGTAACCCAAAGCTGTTGGGTAACCAGTATCGATTATATAGAGCTTTTTAGGATTAGCTCTTCTTTTACTTTCGCTCTTTTCAAATTCCTCAACTAGGAATGAAAAGTAAGTCTCTTTAGCCTTTGAAAACAGTTCCAGAATAGTATCTTTACCTATTTTAATTCCCAACCCTTTCATATAATTATAAACTCTATTCACGGTAATAGGATTGGAGTAATTTGCTATAAGAAAACTTGCAAAGACTTCAGTAATATTAGGTTTAACTATAGAAAGATCTCTGACTATTACTGAATCGAAATATGACCTCAATAGTTGAACCTTATCTTTCTCAATTACAACGGCAGGATAAGAACCGAACTGCAAATATTCCTTCAGAAAGGAGAGTATTTTTCCTCTTTGCAGAGTATAGTCCATCAAGGGATTATAAATAAACCCTTTAAACCTAAGGAATTCCTTAAAAGATAAAGGGTAAACTTCATAATTAACACTTCTTCCCCTAAGTTCATTAGCTATATTTAAAGGCGTTAGTTGTGAAGACGAGCCTGAGAGAAATATCCTAGCGTTTAACCTCTTCCTAAACCAACTACCGTAATCCTTTACATCTTGAATCTCATCAAAGAAAATATACTTAGGAGTTTTGCCGATAAGTTCTTCAAAGGACAAAATTATCTTATCCAAATCGTTAACAGTCATGTTTTTTAACCTATAATCGTCAAAGTCAACGTATAAGATTTCGTCATGGGAAGCTAACCCTCCTTCAATTATTTTCTTTATTGTCTGATAGAGAAGGAAAGTTTTGCCACTTCTTCTCCCACCGGTTACTGTAATTACGTAATCCTTGTCTAGAGGTAAGGATAAGTCCCTTTCTATTATATTAGGTAATGCTGAAGTAAGCCATTCTGCTATGAAGCTCTTTATTCCTTCTTCCATAAGAATGATGATAATTGCAAGTTTAAGTCTTTTTCCGACCAGTTTTACGTAATAATTGGTCTCTAAGAGACCAGTTTAATTTCATTAATGCGATTTTAACATCTATGAAAATATTGTGCGTCTAAGATAATTTTTATTTTTTACAATTTAATTCTGTTAGCAAAATCTCTCTTTATCAATCTTCTAGGTAGCGGAGTGAACTACTCCCCCATCACCGGTAGACCCAAAATCATATTACAAATATAAATTCAATATTAAACCTCATATTTTTTCTTAATAAATAAAAGAATATATTTCATTATACTCATAATCAAGAGCATTAAGAATAATGTATTAAATAATCAATGTAAATAAAACAGATTCTATCATACGCATCTCATCATTTTCTAATATTATAATAATATTCCTCAGTTAATTGTGTGGAAATATAAAAAATCTAATATGGTACTTGGAAATTTATAAAAATTATCATATAATTATCTAACTAATTACATTAAATCGTTACGAACTACTAATAATGAATAAAAATTATTTTTACTAATAAGATTTTGGGTCTACCGTACTAGGCGTGGTCATCCTGCTAGGCGTAAGGCTGTGCGCGAGTTCAAGAAGTTGGGTTATGAACGTTGGCGGGATGAGAAGGGTTAGTTAAGGTGGTTGGTTGAGTCCTTGTTCTCTGCTGTTAAGCATTTGGTGAGTCTGTTAGGGCTACGAGTTTTGCTGGTCAAGTTGTTGAGGCTAAGCTAGTTTGGCTTATGCTTGGATGACATGGCTAACCTTGTTGTTGATCGAGCTAAGGGAGTTGAAGTTAAGTCTTAGTATAGTAAATTGGAAGATTTATTATTTTCTACAGAAAGCACATTTTTACTGTATCATTCTAATGAAATATATTGAACGAACCCACAAAGCAATGAGAAGCAAAAAAGTTAAAAATCTATATTATGTTGGACACTACACTCATCCAGGAGTAGGCGTTCCCATGGTTCTAATTTCAGCAGAAATATTAGCAAATATTATTACTATAAATCAATAAGTCCAAATTCAGCTCTAGATACCCAAACCCCTTCCTAGGAATCTAAATTACGTTCTAAACTTGATCGATTTCTAGATTAAGATCTCTAAAATTAATTAGAGTTTGCTATATAGCACTATTTTTTAGTTTACTTCAATCTTCATTGAAGCTAACGCTAAAGATTTAATCTGACTTTTGATTTCGAATTTAAGAAAAACAAGAGGCTTAATATCTAAGATTTAAGAATTCCACAAAGCACTATAGTACTTATTCTTTATAGCTTATTTTATCCTCAATCTGTTAATTCTCTTCTTTACTTAACTCATTCCCATTATTTCCTCTACAAAATATTCATAAAATCTAATACTTTTAATGAATATTATTGTTGTAATCTTTATTAACATTTAAAAAGATCAATTAACTATCAAACCATTAACTATATTTATGATGAAAGCTAATAATTATATTTATGAAGGTGGATGAAATGAGAGTAAATGAACTATTAGATATAAAATTCAGCGATATGCTTAAGAAACAGACATTAATGATTGATACTAATTCCAGTATAGCGGATGCTGCCAGTGAAATGATTAGGAATAACATCAACTCTTTATTAGTTGCCGAAAAAGGTAAACTTGTAGGTATAGTTACTGATAAGGATATTGTTAAGGCAGTAGCAAATAAACTCGATCCGTCATCAAATATTCAAAAAATAATGACTAGAACAGTTATAACAATAAATGGAGACGAAGATGTTTTAGAAGTTTTAGATACCATGCTAAATAATGAGATAAGGCACTTAGTAATTCGAAAGAATGGAAATATCGTGGGAACTATAACTAGAAGAGATATTATTAGTTACATTCTACTTTTCTCTAAAGAATGGCCTAGTTCCTGGAGATAAGCTGTATAATAACTAAGGAAAAAGTAAGAATAAAGACTATAATGTGTTAATTAAATTTAAGGAAATATTGATTAAATAAGATCTATATATTTCATATTAATTATTAATTTCTTTTTTTTAAAATATATTGACTAATGTATGAAACAGTTCTAATGATAATAAATCAATGTCAGTATTTTGTAATATGATTTAGTTTTGAATTTGTATCTTCAAATTAGCTTCAATTATATGCTTAGAATTCTAGTAATATGCCCCAATAATTATATTATATCTAATTATTTAATCTACTAATCGAAAACTTTAAATTCTGACTTAAATATGAATTATTATGAGTTTTGCAGAAAATCAAATTCTAGTTACTAATGCAGAAGAATTACCTGGATATAAGATAGTTGAAGTTAGAGGATTAGTAATAGGGATAACAGTAAGATCCAGAGGTTTGGGAGGTAATATAGTAGCCTCATTAAGAAGCCTAGTTGGAGGTGAAATCAAAGAATATATAGAATTAGCTGAACAAGCTAGATTACAAGCACTACAAAGAATGATTGATAACGCTAGAACTCTTGGAGCAAATGCAGTTATAAATGTTAGGTTCGACTCTAACGAACTAGCTCAAAACATGGATGAGATAATAGCTTATGGAACTGCAGTAATTGTAACTAAAAACAGTTAAATCTAGAATAAAAAACTAAATGGTTAATACATTAGGATTTTCAGAACTATTCTATTTTTTAGACTATTTATTTTAACATAAATACAGTTTAAAGCTAAATCAATAAGACTATTACTTCCAGTAAGTTTTTAATTATCATTTACCATATTTTTAATTTATAACTGGTAACAATCTCTTCTACTTAATAAGGAATCTTAAATTAAAATTTTGAACTTACTAGTCAAAAATTTCCAAATTAAAAGTACAAATTATCTATTAGTTAGAATATGCTTATTAATCAGAAAAATATTAATGGAAAGAATAAGGGGCAATTCGCTGATCCATTGTGAATAGCGATTTTATGCCTTTTATGTGATACAAATCTACTACATTAACGCTAAGTTTCACCATAATTTTTAGCTAATTATTCTAAAAAGAGTTAAATTAGGCGAATTCACAAAAGAAATCTGAATCTCCCATAGCTCTACATTAGTTACTTCAAATACTAAACATTTTTCAATGATAGAAGGATTGAAGATTAAGAACTGGAAAGAAAGTTTACAGATCTAATCTTTTTCTGTCCCGGAAATAATCTAAGGTAATTGAGAGAACCATAAAGTTCATTAAACTAAAACTATTTTCTTAAGTATTGTTGAATTCTATAGTTTTCTTCGATGTTAAACCAATTGTCTTTTCAAATTCTAAATCTAGTGTTAGACCAAAATTAAGTTTAACATTAGCTTTGATAAAAATTGAAGTAACTTATAAAGCAGAGAATCCATTAGGAAAACTTTATTTTACTGTATACCTACCCAGTAACTAGTGGTATACCCTGTTATTCGATATAAAACCTAAGGAGGATCCTAAAGATTTATTCGATAGAGAGGAAGAGCTTCAAAAGCTTAAAAATGGAATAAATTATCCTGTTTCACTCTTATTAGGTTTAAGGAGGAGCGGTAAGTCTTCTTTGGTCAAGGTTTTAATGAAGGAAGAGGATGCTATATGGATATACTTAGATTTGAGGAAATACGAAACTAAAACTTTTATAACTTATAAGGATGTAATAATAGAACTTGAAAAAGCATTAAATAGATTTCCTCAAAGAATAAAGAAATTACTTGAAGGAATAAAGGGGATCAATGTTGCTGGTTTAGAAATAAAACTGAATTGGGGAAAACAAAAGGTAGAAATATCTGAAATATTTGATAAACTTTCTGAAATAAGTGAAAAAGAAGATAAAAAGGTTATAATAGTGTTTGATGAATCTCAGGAACTTAGAAAGCTAAAAGGATATAATTTACTTAATCCGTTAGCCTATGCTTATGATAATCTAAAAATTAGGTTCTTATTTACTGGAAGCGAAATAGGCATGGTATATAGATTTTTAAAAATTAAAGATCCTAATTCGCCGCTTTTCGGTAGGGCAATGACGGAAATTACTATACATCCCTTCACTAAGGAAAAGGCTATAGAATTTTTAAAAAAAGGATTTGAAGAAGTGAAGATTAATCTCGATGAGAAATTACTTGAAGATGTATATAATAATATAGGAGGAATTCCAGGTTGGTTAACATATTACGGTTTTAATTACATTCAAGAAAAGGATCACGAGGAAGCCTTAAATAAAACTATAGAGTTAGCTGTTTCTTTAATAAAGAAAGAATTTAGGAATTTTCTAAAAGGAAGAGAGGAGGCTAAGGAAAGATATTATACAATAATGGGCGTTTGTAAAAAAGGTTGTAGATGGAGTGAATCTAAAAGAGCTATAGAAGCTAAGGAAGGGGTTAGAATTGACGATAAGAAATTAACTGAATTATTACAAAACTTAATTGACGCTTCTTTTCTAATTAAGGAAAATGAAATATATAGGCCTGCGGATATCTTAATAGAGAAAGCATTTTAGCTACCTAGTAATGTTTCCACTATATATCGAATTATATACACTTCTTGATTAAAATATAAATATAATAAAGCTACGTTAATTTATAAACATAATATCACTGAAATTATTGTAATAATATAAAAATGAATTCGCTAGAGTGCAATGCAATATATAGTCTAGTGCTTTGTGGACTAATTGAATTTTCTTAGGTCTTGAACTCACTAGATCAAGATAAATTCTAAACCAGACGTTTGATTAAAAGTAAGTTTAACATTATTTCTGAGAAAAACTGAAGTAACCAACAAAGCGTCTGCTCAGAGTAAGCTTATTAATCAGAATAATCAGAAAAAGATTTATGGAAAGAATAATAAGAGTTGGGAAAAGGAACGCTATCTATATTCCAAAAGATATAGCCGAGAGTATAAACTTGAAGGAGGGAGACAAAATAGAGCTAATTGTGAAGGAGGGAGACAAAATAGAGCTAATACCCCTTAGAAAGCCGACTAAGTATTGGGCAGAAATAGACGTAAATGAGGTAGAAGAGATTGGAGAAGAAATTAGTAAATCTCTCGGAATTAATAGTTGATACATCATTTTTACTTCCATTAGCAGGAATTAAGGTTAAAGGTATTGAGAATGATCTATTAGATGGAAAAACCATATATTATCCATCACTTATGTTAACAGAACTTATAGCTGTAATCATTAAAGAAGCAAAGAAGCTAAAATTAAGTCAAATACCAGAAGATGCAATGAAAGGTTTATCGTACATCATAAGTAATGTTAGATTAATCTCACTGGGACAACAAGATTTGGGAATAATATATGAGATTATAAACAATGGATGGAACGATATATTTGACGCAACCTTATATTCTGCCTACAAAAGTACTGGAGTTCCTTTAATTACAATGGATAAATCGTTTTACGAATTCTTAAACAGAAAAGGATTAGATACTAATAAAATCATATTAATTTAGATTATACAGTTTTAATATATAGATCAATTAATATCGATTAAAATACTATGATTCTCTTTAACTACTTGATCATATTATAGCATATAATGAAAGTCCCCCTTGATTAAATGAGGCTAAATTTTGACTTATTTTAAAATATATAATATCTTTATGCTTAATATTATTATATTATTTTGAATTAAAATAAAGTAAATGATTATAATGTCTGGAATTACTTTCCTAAAGCTTTAAACTTCTCTAAATTATTTAAATATTTATAATTTAAGTAGTTACTAACTATTCTAGTTAGTAATATCATTATCTATTACTAACCATTCGAATATATCACATAAGATATTCTTCTTTAATTATACAATAATAGCAATTTCTTTCCCCTTCACACGGATCAACTACTATCAAATTTATCATATAGAATATACATTAATCTGACCTTCTATTTCTTATATTACACTGGCTATTTCATACCCTAAAGATATAAGCAAATTTGCACTAAAAATCTTTGATTCCTAGAGACACCAATTTTTATAAAATTCTACATTAGTTTCATCAATGCATGAGGAGGAACAAGAATGGTTACAAGCAGCCAAACTAGGATTAGGTTATATGGGATGGCCTGGACATCCGTTCGGGAACTATTATCCTCCTTGGGTTAAATCAACAGACCCCTCTAAGTCTGTAAGTTCTGAAAACTCTACTGCAGTAACCCCACTAGTACTATTGTTATTGCCAGTATTATTAGTTCCAGAAGTATTTCAGAGTAAGATATATTTAATTAAGTCATAATTTTTTAATATCCTTTTAAGCTCTATATACATTTTTAATAATATTATTATGAAGGTTTATTAGACTATAATATAAAATATCATGATTAAATATGGCTAAAAAAGAGGAGATAGGCAAAAATCTGGAAAAAGATGGTCCAGCTTCTTTTGGTAAGGATACAGCAAAGGCTGTAGGATCTCAGTTTTTAGGATTTCTCCTTGATGCGTACGACCTAACAATGATATTAACAATAGCTCCAGTTTTGGCTGTTGTACTTCTCCCACCTTCATCTCCTTTACTAGCAGCATTTAGCGTTATATTAGCATATTCCTTGACTATAATATTTAGACCTGTGGGATCAGCAATTTTTGGGCATTTTGGAGACAAGTTAGGTAGAAGGACCGATCTGATTATAACAGTATTAGGTCTAGGAGTTACTAGTGCACTAACTGCAGCGTTACCGACTTATGCTCAAGTAGGAATATTATCTTTTATTCTATTTGTTATAATAAGAATAGGAGTAGGAATATTTGCAGGAGGAGAATATGCTGCTGGACATCCTTTTGCAATGGAATGGACTCCATATAAATGGAGAGGTTTAATGAGCGGTCTGGTTCAAGGTGGTTTCTCTTTCGGCGCTGCATTAGCTGCTGCTGTGTTAGCTCTCTTTATCTCAATTTTCGGTCAAAAGGCTCTTGAGATCTATGCATGGAGATATCTTTTTCTCACTGCTTTAATTCCAGCAGTTATAGCTCTAGCAGTTAGATTATTCATGAGGGATACTCCAATTTTTTCTAACTTAAAGGCAAACAATAAAATAAGGAAAAGTCCTTTTACTGATCTCTTTAGGAAACCTTACAGGAGAGATTTCTTTCAAGTTATGCTTTACATGACTGGAATGTTCTTCTTTGCCTATGCCCTATTCGCTTTTGTACCTACAATCTTGGAACATAAACCTTCTGTATTTCCGCTAGGCACGGCAGATGATATTTACACTATATCTACAATAGCTGCGTTTTTTGGTGCATTATCTTTTGGTGCATTATCTCAAATAGTTGGGAGAAGAAAACTAACGTTAATATGGGCTATAGCTACTGCTATAATCGCAATTCCTATTTACTACATGTTAATGTACGGTGCTACTATAGACAGTGTAGCAATAGCAATGATAGCAGGAATAATTATAGGGGTAATCACTCAAGGACCTTGGGGAATAATACCAATTTATCTTTCTGAAAGATTTAAAGCATCAATGAGGTCTTCTGGAGTTGGTTTCGGATATTCTTCGGGGATATTTCTAGGTGGATGGTTCAGTATATATGTACCTTTAATGCACGAATATCTATTCAAATCTATAGATACTCCTACAAATATATGGTTCTCTACTGCCGTTCTTCTGCTAATAGGAGCTATAATTGTAGGTATAGGGCAATATTTAGGACCAGAAACACTTGGAGAAGGCCTTTCTGAGTGAACCTTTATTATAAAAAATCTAAGATATAACATTTTTATACCGCTTAAACATTCTCTACTTATGAGTTCTACATTATGGAAAAAGAGGGTAATCCATATTATAGTTTTTGTGCTAGTATTATACCTAATTAATTTCCTAGATAGAGTAAATATTTCTTATGCAATAGACGCTGGAATGTTTAACGATCTAGGGTTGAGCTCTGCTACAGCTACAGTGGCTGCATCATTAGCTTCTTCTCTATTCTTCGTAGGATACTTTATTCCTCAAATATTCTCAAATTTACAGATTAATAGGATAGGAGTTAGGAAAGTTTTTGCTCTAGCTTTCCTATTCTGGGGCATTATTACTGTTTTAACAGGGTTATCTACTTCAGTTACTGAAGTGTACGTACTAAGATTTTTATTAGGAATTGCAGAAGCTCCATTTTACGCTGGCGTAATATTTTACTTGAGTTTATGGTTTACCAAAAAAGAGAGGGCTACAGCAAATAGCTTATTTAATGCAGCAATACCTATTTCTGGAATTATAGGAGGATTAATAGCGGGAACAATATTTTCGGTTTATGGTAATGATCCTGGGTGGAGATACTTATTCTTTTATGAGGGGGGCCTAGCTATAGCGTCAGTAATATTCATTTATACATTAATGAGTGACTTCCCTAAAGATGCGAAATGGCTATCAACAGAGGAGAAAAATCTTCTAGTTTCGGAAATAGAAACTTCACCAACTGTTCACACTAGATGGACCAGAGCCTTAGCGGACCCCGACGTAATAAAACTAGCTATTGTGTACTTCCTTGGAGTCACCAGCCTATATGGTTATACCATATGGCTTCCTTCAATAATTTCAAGCTTTTCTGGAATCTCGGCGTCCTTATCAAGTTTTCTTAGTGTTATACCTTACGTCATAGCTTCCATAAGTCTAATATTTATAGCTAGATATTCTGATAAAAAACAAACACATAAATGGGTTACTTTTTACGTATTTCTAATAGCTGGTGTCGGATTAGCTGCAAGTGCCGCAGTTCTAGGAATATCGGCTGCAATATCTTTCATATTTTTCGTGGTAGCTGCAATAGGTATATTCAGTTTCCTATCACCGTTCTGGGCAATACCTACAAAATTCTTAAAAGGTGAATCTTCTGCAGCATCAATAGGAATGATAAATGCCGTAGGAAATCTTGGAGGAATATCTGGACCTATAATAGTGGGAGTTTTAAAGGCTTACACTAACTCTTTTTTACCAGGGATTTACGCTATGGCAGCTTTCGCTTTCATAGCAGGAATAGTGGTTCTACTAATAAAGAAAGATGTAAAACAAATCATATAACCTAGTATTCTTTTTTACTATAATATTAAGACTTATATTTTTCTAAGATTAATCATATTCTTCTATTTGAGTTTAGACAATTCTTACCTTTCTTAATAATATTCCCTAATGAGAAATCCGCTTTAAGTAATGATAATCTAAAATATTTTTCACTTTATATTTAAATAAACTTATTTTTAGTCAATGGTAAAAATATATAATATATCATATAATAAACATTTAATGTTGGATAGATTTGTAATAATATTTATATCTTTCGTTTTGTAACGTATACATTAATCTAGTAAATATAATTATACTTTTACATGTTTATATTATAGAAAAAGATTTAAAAATGATGATTTAGATAATATTCTATGATGTTTAATGTCATCCCAATCAGCATTACAACAAATTCTAGACCAAATAGACACTAGGAAAGTAACTAGATTCTATTGGATAATAACGATCTTAGCTGCGATAGGAGGTTTTCTATTTGGTTACGATACTGAAGTTATAGGTATTGCATCTGTTTTTGTCCCATATCATTTTACTGGATTTGTTTACGGATACGAAATAGCCAGCGCATCATTGGGCGCAGCTATAGGTGCCATAATAGCTTATTTTTACACGGATAGATACGGAAGAAAATCGTTATTGATTGCAGACGCAGCTATTTACACTGCTGCCGCTATCCTCTCAGCTCTTACAATAAATGGGGCAATGCTTCTTATAATGAGGACAATCATAGGCATAGCTATAGGTGCAGATTCTGCAGTAGCTACTGCCTACATAACGGAATACGCTCCAAAGGACAGAAGAGGATCACTTGCAATAATGCAACAATGGATGATAACAATAGGTATTTTGGGATCTTATTTTGTTGGATCTGCAGTTTTGTTAATAGCTCCGTCTTTAGCCTACGCTGTAGGATGGAGATTAATATTAGGATTAGCCGCAATTCCTGCTTTAATAGGTTTAATATTCAGATTCATGATGCCTGAATCTCCAAGATGGTTGTTACTATCTGGACAAATTGATAGATTAAAGAGGGACTTAAAGAAGTTCGGATTAGAGGTTAGCGATTCACTCATTCAAAAAGCTACGCAAGAAGTTAAGGCTGAAGCTTTGGCAAAGTTTGATACGCCCACAAAGAGAGCTCTCCTAGTAGTAGGATTATGGATAGTTTTCCAACAAATAACTGGAATAAACGTTCCATTCTATTACGGTCCCACTATAATTCTTGGATTGCATTTATTTGCTAGCTCAACAAATCCAGTATATACTGAGATTGACTCAGTCTTGGCAGCATCAATACTTGCTGTAATAAACGTAGCAGCCACTTACATTGCCTTTAAGTATATTGATAGGATAGGAAGAAGGAACTTAGGAATTTCTGCATATGCAGGAATGCTAGTTTTCGATTTAATAGGAGGAATACTTGTAATGGAAGGTATATTAATAGGAGCCCTCATAGCGTTTGCAGGATTCATAATATTCTTCGCATATGGTGTAGGAGGTACTGGATGGTTAATTCAAGCTGAATATTTCAAGACTGCAATTAGGGGTAGAATGGCTGCAATAATAGCGTTAATAGATTGGTTAGCAAATTTCGCAATAATTGAAGTCTTCCCTGTAATGTTGTCGTCCATAGGATTAGCGGGATCAATGTTCGTATTTACGGCATTGGACGCTATAGCGTTAGGTGTCATATACTTCTTACTACCAGAAACTAAAGGATTATCGCTAGAGCAAGTAGTCAAAATGTTTGGAGAAACACCTACATCACAATTGAGGAAAGGAAGAGAAATCGTAATGAAAGAAGAGAAAAAAGAAAAACTTGTTCCAGAATCTAAATAACTTTTTTTAATATAACTATTTTATATTTGTCTAAATTCTCATCATATATTTCTGATACTATATCTACATTTTTTAACTGTAGCTTATAAAAGAATAAATCTCCTAAAAGTATAAATCCATATGGCTTCAGGATACGTACTAATTCCTGCAATGCTACATCTCTATCTTTTATATTATGATAGACTAAATTTGATACTATAACATCAAAGGAATTATCCCTGAATGGGATACCAGTTAGATCTGAAGATATTATGTAGAATCTTTTATCAAAACCTAAAATTGAAATATTTTTTCTCAACTTCTCTATGCTGTTATCCTTTAGGCTAGTATCTTGAAAATTATCAACGCCGTACACAATAGTATTTTTAAAATAATCCATTACTACGCTTGATAAAAATCCTAGTCCACATCCTGCATCCAATACTTTAGAAGGATCTTGTATGACTGAGCTAAACGCTTTCTTAAAAAGTTCTGATATTCTTTTCCTAAAGTTCTCCGATTCTTGTTTGGTAGAATGATGATAAGTGCCGAAATCTATTTCCATAATATCTACTTAATAGATTACGTTTAAATCTACCTAAATACCAAATAGGAAAACTAGAATTTTACGTCTTAAGATTATTCAGAAAAATCACTAGTATTTCCTAATATAAGTTGACATTATGCTTGAAGTTCAACCGAAATATTTATTACTGAACGCCCCCGTTAAGTTAAAGTTTAGCGTTACACGAAGTTATAGAATCTCTCTATAAAGTCTATTCCAATTTTTTATATAACTTGAAAATTAATAGAAATATCTAATTACTTAACGTTCTCTAAGCAATGGAGTAATTTATTTAAGTGGAAAAAAGATAATTAAATATATGCAAATCCTAAGAACGTCTGCCGACATATATCTAGAGGAAGCTGATGAATTACTTTCAAAAAACGACATAATTCAAGCAAGCGAAAAATACTACAGAGCAGCAGAAGAAGCAATAAAAATACTTTCCAGCGTGATTCTTGAAAAAAATATAATTTCTGAAGTTATAAGCAAGAACTGGAACACGGAAATAATTAATAAAGCAGTGTTTCAGCTATCGTCAGTACTTGGAAATTGGATAATTGAAAGCTGGGGCTCTGCAGTTGTATTAATAACAGTAAATCTTGATCTTCTACAAGTAAAAAAATATAGGGAAAATATAGTTAAGTTAATTCAGATTGCTGACGAAAGATTTAATAGAAAAATTATTGAAAGAGGCTGATGAATTACTTTCAAAAAACGACATAATTCAAGCAAGCGAAAAATACTACAAAGCAGCAGAAGAAGCAATAAAAATACTTTCCTTTAATAATTCAATAAAAATTATTTCCAAAGTAAACCAGATAGGTCACTGGAATTCAAAGCTTTACTTTAATGCTATTGATGAACTTGATAACATTTATCCCAATATAAGGTCATTATGGATATCTGCCTGGATATTACATGTAGAAGGATTTCATGAGGCTAGATTAACTCAAGAAAATGTTAAGCTTCTTAAAAATGATATAGAAAAAATAATAAAATTAATATAATAAGACCAATAGTCATAATTAGCAGTTTACGGAAATTTTTCTTGCTAAAATATTTTCATTCTATCTCGTAATAAAATAAATTTTATCCATTCTAGGCAAAGATATTTTAGGTATTACAGTAAATTATTTAACTTCTATTCCATTATATTAAATTATTTTTAACGCTACGTAATACTACAAGGATTTTTGTAGAAAGTCTACAGGAAATTCTTATCCTTTAATATTGTATAAAAAAGACGATAAAATAGGAAATTACTGGCGTTCAGTAATAAATATTTCGGTTGAACTTCAAGCATAATGTCAACTAAGGTTGCCACGTGAATCCTTTCAATTCACGTGGCGATTTAGGGTCACTTAGGCTCATAAGGCTTATTATTATACCAAACGCTCCACACAACCTTAGCCAACTTTCTCGCCAAAGCAGTGTACAACTTCCTACCGTGAAGCTTATCCTTATGAGACTCGTAAACAACAAGGTCGGGTTCTTTGAGTAGTTAATCTGCGCAAGAAAGTAGAAAAGGCTGCGCAAGTACTTATTACCCCTCCTTGAGATTCCCTTACTTACCACCGCCTTACCGCTCCTCTCCACAACAGGGTCCAGGCCGCAATAAGCTACGAAAGACTCAGGCTTAGGAAAGCGCCTAATATCACCTACAACAATGGTTATACCGACTGCAAGCTTCCCAACTCCCGGTATTGTAGGATGTGGTCTTCCGATACTTGACTCTCGATCATCTCCTTGACCTCTTTTAACTTCTCCTGCGTCTCAAAGAGGGCCTTAGCCAGTATTTTTACCTCTTCAAGTACTATTGGCGTGTATTCAAGTTGGTAGAGTACTTCTTGTGTTCTCCGCTTGCTAGTCTTTCCAACCTCTCCTTGTTTGTCGTTGTCGCTTACTAGGAATAGTGCTCTCTTTAGCCTGTTCTTGTGCTTTACTTCCATGTCCTTTAAGAACAGGTATAGAGTTACGAGTTCTCTAAGGGCGTTATACTCGTACTCCTTAGCCCTGTCTGCCATGTTTTCTAATTTTTCTGCGTCGTAAAAATCTGTTTTCCCGAAGTCCTTTTCCCTTGATAGCACGTTAGGGCTTACTTGTAGTACTCTTATTCCTTTTTCCTTGAAGTATTGGGAGGGCTTTATGGAGTATACTCAGGTGGGCTCCAGGACTATCGTGCAAGGCTTCATCTCGAGGATTTTTTCATAGCCTTTTAAGTTGTTCTCATATTTCCCTCCCCTGTTCGTGATTAAATTGTCTTTTGATATATCTATCCCTATGGGGTATTACTCTTTACTCCCTAGAGCTAATAAAACCTATATAGGAAGTATTAGCGATGTTTTCTGTTCGTACTCTTCCGCTATCATGGAACAAGTTTTATAACTTGGGAGGGGATAAGTAACTTATGAGGGGGTAAGTTTCACGTTATTTGATCCTAGACCTAAAGATAAATTGAAAGATATATTTGACAGAGAAAAAGAAATTAACGTATTAAGAAATTCCCTTGATTCTCCATTGACTGTCATTTTAGGCTTAAGAAGAACGGGCAAAACGTCGTTAGTTAAGTCGGTTCTTAATAACATAAGAGCCACTTACGTATTCTTGGACATGAGAAGATTTGAAAACAAGGAATACATAGTTTACAAGGATTTTCTAAGTGTATTGGAGAGAGAAGTTAACTCAATTACTAGAAAATATAAAGGATTAGTTGACTATTTCAAGACAGTTAAAGGAGTGAATTTTGCAGGTCTTTCTTTAAGCTTTAGTTGGGGAAAAGAAAGGACAGAGCTTTCTGACGTACTTTCTTCGTTAAATGAGTGGGCTGAGGATAATGGTAATAACGTAATCTTGGTTTTAGATGAGGCTCAAGAACTGATAAAGCTTAAGGGATATGACATACTACCGTCAATAGCTTATACCTTTGATAATTTAAGAAACTTGAGTTTCATAGTAACTGGTTCAGAAATAAGGGTAAAATCAAAGTTCTTAAGGTTTGACAATGAGAACTCTCCACTTTACGGTAGAGCTTACGTAGAAATTAACGTTAACCCTTTTGATAAGGATACATCAATTAAATTCCTTGAGAAGGGTTTTGAGGAACAAGGAATTAAATTCAGTAGAGCGGAAGAGGTTTACGAAGAACTGGGAGGTAACCCTGGTTGGCTAACCTATTATGGTTACGTTTATATTAAGAAAAGAGACACGGACGTAATGGAAGGAACTAAAAAATACGCTAAGAAGTTGTTATCTACTGAATTCTGTAATTTCCTAATTGAAGGCAATAGATTACAGTCAAAGGAAAGATATCTTAAAGTTCTAGAAACGTGCAAATTCGGTTGTTCATGGAAGGACATAAAGAATGCATTAGAGGCGTTGGAAGGAAGAGAAATAAACGATGATACATTGTACACTATACTTCATAATTTATTAGAGTATTCGTTTCTAATCAAGGAGAACAGAAAATACTTTTTAGCTGATCCCATTTTAAAGGAGATAAGTAATGTAAAGTGTTAAGTCCTTGAGTAATATGCCGTTGTCAGCAGTTTCCGAGAAGCCGTGAAGTTTAACCGTTTTGATATTATTTAACATTCCTAACCCTTTTAATTCTATTAAGTAAGCTGAAGCCATGTGTCTATTAAATCCCTTTTCCTTCATCACCTTCTTATGATCCTCAGAATTAGTAGTACCCTTAGGATTAACTAGGATGACGTTAAAACCCGACCTTAACGATTTAATAACACCGTGGATTAAAAACTGCTTCTTAGCAAATCTACTAATCCTTCTGTTACCAATCCTACTCTTAGTAAAAATTCCTCCTCTTTATTAGGAATAAATCCTCAAAGACAATGTGGTCAACACAAATCCTCGAAAGGGAATTAATGGCTCATGACAAAGCATTCAATCGCAAGCCTTAGCAAGCTTCTTACTGAAAAACAAAAACAAGATAATCAATATAGAAAATTAGAAAGTCTTATATATCTCTTGTAGTAGAGAAAATTATATGATACCAGAATATTTAGGTGGATTAATTTTCATATTGATTATAATTGGAATGTTATCATTAGTAGTTTACGCTGTATTGAATATTTTTTATCCAAAATCTCCCAGAAAGCTTAAAATTGAAGCCTCGGTAATTCTAGGTTTCATAATACTCGCATTATTTTCGTCTTTCACATCTTTCATTCTTTTAATAGTTATTCTAGCTTTGGGTTTAGGTTTAATATATGGATTTAAGAAAATATAATCTTTATTATTAAAATTTTTATATTTTCTTACATTTTAATAATTATAAAGGAGGATATAACTAATTATACTCATGTTAAACATTCCATTAGATTGTACTCATCTCATTCTGGGCATTTCTAAGTATTATTATAAATGCTTCATAATTTCCTCTTATGGGAAGTGAGAGTGGGAAAGACTTAATTATCAGCTTACCTTAAATTTTTATTTATGGAAATGAGAAAAGCAGACAGTAAAGGCAGAATTTATTTTGGTAATGAATACGCTGGAAAGAATTTTTACGTAGTGAAAATATTTGACGGTATACTTTTGCTTGATAACGAGATCAAAGCTAAGGAAATTGAAGAAAAGAAGGAGGAATTCTTAAAAGGAAATATAGAGAAATTATTAGAATTTTTAGGTGAACCTACAGAAGAAGAAATAAAGGAGGTAGTTGAAAGATCGAGGAAAAGAAGATTATCGTAGATACAAACATAATAATAAGTAAAAAATTCTTAGATCTTAATAATGTAATAGTAACTGAGAGTGTGGTTCAAGAACTTGCGGAATTTATATTTCAAAAATATCTAGATTATATGAATTCTTCACAACAAGAGAGAGCTAATGGATACATAAAACTCTTCAAATATTTGATCGAATACTTGTCTAAATATCCTTTACTGAGTCATTCCTTCAAGGATTATATTCAAGCTATAGATCTCTCTACTAGTAGGAATATCGATGTTACAGACGCTCTTTTAGTAATAACTGCTCTCAAACTGAATACAGTAATAATGACTAAGGATAAGGATTTTGAGAGAGTTAAGGATCTAGTAAAAATAAAATATTTGTGAATAAAAACATTTTATGCTATTAAAAATTTTCCTGTTGACATGCTTTGTGGATCTGTTCAATTTTTCTAAGAGACTACATTAAACTTACTTTTAATTCTACTGCTGATTTAGAATTTATACTGAAGAAGTGAGTCTAGAGCCTAAGAAAATTCAACTAGTCCACAAAACACTGTTGACAGTATTTTTCAAATATCTGTTTACATCTTGAAGAGTTTTATGCTTGGTTATAGAACTAAAGTTAATCGATATATTTAACAAACTAGCTTAAATAAATATTTTTAAATATTTAATGCTATAATCATACAGTGATATGTCTTGATTATTGTTGAAAGTAATGGAAAAAGAGAGGAAATTCCTGTAATAGATTATCATGTCCATGTTTGGAAAGCAAATGAAGATAATTGGCTGAGACCAGAATTAGCTAAAGGTTGGATAGACTGTTTTTATGATTATCATAAATCCTTAACTCCAGAAGAGTACCTCATGAATTATGAGACTTTTAAGTATTATGGAGCAGATAAAATGATAGAAGACGTAATGGTAAATGGATATGTAGACGTAGCAATAACGCAACCTCAATATCTGCAATACTTCTATAGAGAACCATTTGGGAATACTGATGAATTTGGGAAGCTAGTTCTTTCTAATCCATATAGGTTCGTTATAGGTACTAGGTGGGATCCTAGAGACGGCGAAGAAGGAAAAAAGAGATTAGAAGAAGACGTAAGAAAATATAGGGTGAAACCATGGCAGATGAAACATGTCAAATTGTATACTGCAGAATGGAAAGATATTAACGGAAATTTGTCGAGAGGATGGAGGCTTGACTCAAAGGAAGCATTTGATTTTATAGAATTTAGTAAATCTTTAGGAATTGACATTTTAGTGGCACATAAGGGACCTACTGTATGGCCATTGGATAAGGACGCTTTCGATATAAAAGACGTTGACTCTGCAGCCTCTTCTTTTCCTGAGATGAAATTCGTTGTAACTCATATAGGATTACCAAGATTAGAAGATTTTGTATGGACTGCAGTACAAGATAAGAATATCTATGCAGGATTAGCCGTTGCGTCAGCGTTTGTCCATAAAAGACCGAAATATTTTGCGCAGATAATGGCTGAATTGCTCTTCTGGTTAGGCCCTGACAGAATACTCATGGGAACAGATTATGCCATATGGAATCCTAAATGGATATTGGAAGATTTCATTAAGTTTGAACTTCCAGAGGACGTTAAAAGGGAATATGGAGTAGAATTAACTCTAGATGTAAAAAAGAAGATTTTATATGAAAACGCATCGAAATTGTGGGGAATCAACGTTAATGATGTAAAGAGAAGAGAGGATGAAATAAGTAAAAAAGCTAAAGTTCTTAAGGTGAATCTATGAGTGTAGAAAATGTACTTAAATCCATAATTGATCCTGAAACAAATTATTCAATTACCGAACTGGGATTTATTAAAAAAATTGAGAAGGAGCATATAGTTTTGTCTCCCCCTACTTACTGGTGTCCTCCAATGTTCCTCTATATGATTATGGAAGAAATAAAAGTCAAATTGCCTAACATTACCATTGAGGTTAGCGATCATCACGATGCAAAAAGATTAACAGAATGTATAAATTCCAGGAAAAGTTTTTCAGAATGTTATTCCAGTGAGGTTTCAGGAAATGAATATAACGAGATAAAAGAGAAATTCATCACGAAGAGGATGAAAAAAGACAGATTAACTAACCTATCTTTTAATATAAATGGGGAAATGTGCAAACTCCTTTCTGAGGCTAGAAGAAAATGAAAGCTTTCAGAATTCATGACTATAATAAACCCTTAGTAATGGATAACGTTCCTGAACCTAAAATAAGCGAACCGTACGATATCATAGTTAGAATAAAGGGGGCTGGAGTATGCAGAACTGATCTTCATATCCAAGAAGGAGTATGGAAAGATGTATTTAATCCTAAACTTCCGTTTACTATAGGCCATGAGAACGTTGGAATAGTAGAAGAAGTTGGAAGTGCAGTAGACTGGATAGAAAGAGGCGATTCAGTTATTCTTCACCCTTATATTACATGCAGACATTGTAGAGCATGTAGAGCAGGAAACGATATGCATTGTCCTTATGGAAAGTTCCCTGGATTAGATGGTACTGATGGAGGATATGCAGAATATCTTAAAACGTCTGCATTCTCTGCAATAAAAATACCTAAAGGGATAGATATAGCTCCTATGGCTCCTTTAGCAGACGCAGGAATTACTGCTTATCATGCAGTCAAAAAATTGTCTTCCTATTTTTATCCCGGATCAACGGCTGTTGTAATAGGAGTAGGAGGTTTAGGACACATAGGAATCCAAGTTTTAAAAGCGATAACTCCTGCAAAGGTTATAGCCATTGACGTAAATGAAGAAAAAATAAAATTAGCTAAAGAACTCGGTGCTGATGAGACTATCATTGCAGATAAGGATGGCGGAGTATCTGATGTGTTGAAGATCACTGATGGTGGAGCAGACGTTGTAATAGATTTTGTTGGAGAATACTCTACGCCATCTAACTCCTTAAAGATGATAAGAAAAGGAGGAATCTATTCTATTGTAGGATATGGAGGAGAAGTTTCAGACAAGACATTGGATTTCATAAGTAGGGAGATAAGTATAGTTGGAAATCTTGTAGGTACCTATAACGAACTCTCTGAATTAGTCAATCTTTATTCTCAAGGAAAAGTAAAATTGAAAGTAAAAACTTTCTCGCTGGAAGAAGCTAATGAAGCATTAGAAGAGTTAAAACATGGAAAAATATTGGGAAGAGGAGTTCTAGTAACATGAAAACGTAAGTAGTTCACAAATCTTTATGTTAAATTTTTATTAATAATAAAAACTTACCAGAAATACTGATTACATACTTTGTAGAATTCCTCAATTTTTTGAATAATTAGCTCATAGAGTTTTCTTAAATTCAAAATCTAACGTTAGATTAATAGTAAGTTTAATGATCCATTAATAAAATTTTAAAGTAACCCACAAAGCAATACATTTAACACTTTATTTGATAAAGAAATATTAGATCCGATATTAAGACCATTTTATATCATTAAAAAAGATAAGATACAATCTGACTTGCATAAATTAAAGATAGAAAATTATTATAATATAAAATATTAGCATGACATACGTAATTAAAATAGATGATAACTAAACTGTCTCTAGAGTTAGAACATTATGGAGATTGGACTGTATTTTCGGAAAACTTTGATAAACTCACTGCTGATAGTGTATATTTTTTTACTAATCCGTCTAGCAGACTGAATTATGAAATATTTCATGTAATGTCTTCAAAACAAGACAACATAGTAGATTTTATTAGAATGATAAGGAGATCAAAAGATATAAGAGTTATAAAATATATTTTTATTTCAAAAAATTTAGCAGAAATTCATTTGACTGGATCTTATGACTCTTCCATTAGGAAAATTTTTATGGAACGAATGAGTATAGTAAAGAATTTATCAGTTAAAGACGGTTTTGAGAATTATATTATATATATAGTAAACGGAGATCGGGATTTGATAAGGGAACTATATGAAGATTTAAAACATGTAGCTAAAATAAAAAGTTTCATCATAGAAGAATATGCAAAAGATAGTAACTATGTATTTTCAAGTCCCTTATTATCAAAAAGAGAAAAAACGATATTATTAGAAGCTTATAAGGAAGGATATTTCAATTATCCTAGAAATATTACACTTGAAAAATTATCCAATAGGCTAGGTATATCTAAAGCCGTAACGAATTATTATCTTAGAAATGGTATAAGGAAAATCATAAGAAATTATCTTATTCAAGATCAGGAATATTGTTAATATTTCCTAATCTAACTTATATAAGGATATTTCGCCTTCTTTCTTAATCTTAACATTATTTCCAAAGTATTTAATTAATGCTTCAGATGTTATAAAGGCTTGAGGATATATCTGTTTAACATTGAAAGCCTTTAATAATCTCTCTGTAAACTCTCCTAATGAGAGAAAATCTGATGAGAGAAGATCATACGCACTAGAAATAAGTTTAACTACAGTCTCGATTGATGCATTTAGGAACCTATCTACTTCTGAGCCTTCTATTATTCTTTTATTAGATGGCAGATAATTATGCCCAGGAATTATTATTTCAGGATTCATTTTAATAACTTTTTGAAGAGTTACTAAATATTTTTTAATATCAGATATTTGTGGAATAGCGTTAGTTTTGGAAGATCCTATTATGCCTTCACCTTGAATGCCATCACTTGTAAATAATATATTCCTAATACGAAATAGCAGAGTACCAGCTACGTGACCTTCTCCTTCAACAACTTCAACAATGTCGTGTATATCATCAAAATTTGTACTATGAATTTTAGGATATCCTAGTTCAGTTCTAATATATCTATAATATTCTTTGGTATACTTAGTACTTAAGAACTTTGCATATTTATGTGGAAAAAAGCTATATATAGACGTATATGTTGAAGAGAGAAGGCTTTTAGTTATAGGATGAGATCTTATCTCTACACCGAGATTAGCTAGCTTCCCACTACCACCTGCATGATCATAGTGACTGTGAGAGACTAATGCGATTTTAGGTAACCTAATACCTTGTACTAGTTCTTCGATTTCTGAAGTATATGAAGTATCTAGAAGAATGGGTATTCTTTTATCTATATATAACAAGTTTAAATCTACGTCTTGTAGATATGTAGCTAATAATAATATATCTTTATCTATCTCTTTAATTTCGAAGTTCATATTTTATTTCACTCCGTTCTTGATTTCTGAACTTCTTTCTGAGACTCTAAGAAATCTAGAGATTTGCCTTTAATTTCTAGACCGAGTAATGCTAAGCCTATCGCAAATACTGCATATCCTATCATCTGCGATATAAATATAGGAGCCCAATTATGAACACTAACTAATCCTCCGAAAATATATGCACTCAATGAGTAAAATACTCCATAAGTTATAGCCCATACTAAACCTACTGCAGTATGTCTAATTCTAGTAGGATACACAGCTGGTAAATACGCTGGCATGAATCCCCATGCAGTCTGGAAAAAGAACGCTACTATAAATAATATGGTAAAATCTAGGTATACTGAAATATTAATTGGAATAAACCACATTAATAATACTGCAGGAATAAGTCCTAATGGAATTAAAACTGCTTTTCTAGCACCTATTTTATCCATTATAAAACCCTCAACTAGATTGGCTACAAATTGTCCTATGGCGAAACCAATAAAAGCGAAAGTTATGGCTGATGCCGAAATTGATACACCAGTAATTCCTCCTTGATAATACCATGAAGGATAATAGAAATCTTTTGGTGACGTAGCAAACATCATAAAAGCAAACGTTACTAGTATAAGTACGGTTGGGAATAAATATTGTCTCTTAAACATTTCAGATATTGCCTGCCTATTAGAAGCTTTTTCTGCTAGCTCTTTTTGAAACTCATTTTTTATTGTACTAGCAACTTTCTGCCAGTATGGAGACTCTCTAATACCAACTCTAATACCAAAAATTATCAGTGCGAATAATGCAGATCCTATATAGGCCCATCTCCAGCCTAAGGCTGTCGCGCTAGCAAAAGTTCCACTAAATACTGCTGCTAACGCATATCCTAATGAGATCCCTCCCTGAGATATAGAAAGAAATGTACTTCTAATGTTATTTGGAATACTTTCAGCTAGTATAACCCATCCTGCAGTCATTTCTCCTCCAGTAAATATACCAGCTAAAAATCTTATGCTAGAATACATTGCCCAATTTATTGAAGTTGCACTTAATCCAGTCATTATCATAGTACCTAAAATGGTCATCATAAAGGTTAGTTTTCTTCCCCATAATCTATCATTTATTAGCCCAAAAATGAAAGCTCCTATTCCATCGCCTATTCCAAAAAGTAATGATGGTTCTGATAATGATGAAACACGAAATGTTGAATAGAGCTGTGGAGCTAAGAAACCAGTCAGAGTTACATCTAAACCTACAGCTGCCCAACCTCCAAAAACAGCTATTAATAATATTATACTGTAAAATTTATCATTATACGACATATGTATTCCCAGATAGAATTTATCAAATGTTATTTATAATGTTTGATTAATACATGTATAAAGCGTAAGAGATTAGTATATATAATATTAAAATATACAGAATATTGCAATTATTACAATATATATTATTATTTTAAAATGAGTCTAACTCCTTCTCTTTACTTATATGTTATATACAATCAATATAAGTCCCAAAAGTACAAAATGTACTATGGAACTTAAAATAAGCGATATAAAAGTTATCACAGTTCAAGCTAATTTTCAATGGACATTCGTTAGAATTTATTCTAAGGACATTTATGGAACTGGTGAAGCAGGCCCAGCTCCAGGGCTTAAAGGAATGGAATCAGATTTTAAAAAGTTACTTTTAGGAGAAGACGCTTTTAAGATAAAAAGAATAGAAGATAAGATGCGATATGCAACATTATATTCAGGAACAACTACTCATCATCTAATAGCAGGTATTATAAATGCTATTTATGACCTTATAGGTAAATATCTTAATATTCCAGTATATAAGCTTCTAGGCGGAGATAGAGATGTAATTAGACTTTACGTAGATGCACATGGAGGGAAAGGATTAGAGGCAATGAATTCAGTTTTGCTTCCAGAAAATCCAGAATTCTTAAAAAACGCAAACGTAGAAAAGAATAGACTACAGAGTACAAATAATCCAATACACGGAAGATTATCTCAGGAAAAATGGAATGAAGATTATACGCCAGAATCTTATTCTCAGAGAGCTAAGCAGTTAATAGTTGAAGGATATACGGCAATAAAGTTCGACTTAGATATTCCTACACCTTTTTCTAACGAATATAATATAAGATCTGGCGACCTTAATAATAAGGATATAGACTATATAGCTAGTATAATGAAATCAGTAAGAGAAACAGTAGGAGATGACATAGACCTTATGGTAGATCTTCACTGGAGATATAATATTAATACTGCAATTAGACTATGTAAGGCATTAGAGCCATTAAGACTAAGATGGATCGAAGATCCTACTCCTGCGCAAACATCCATAAGTAATCTAGAGGAGTTTAGGCTTATTACATCATATTGTAGCACACCTATAGAAACCGGAGAAAACATGTATAGTGTATATCAATTTAAGGATTTAATTAAGGAAGGTATAAGAGTTTGGGCACCAGATATAGCAAAAACTGGTATCAAGGAGGGCATAAAAATAGCCGAATTAGCTGAAATGTATGATATAGAGTTTTCTCCACATAATATAGGATCTCCAATAGCAACGTTAGCTAATGCTCATGTATGTTCAGCATCAGGAACTTTTGGAGTACTAGAGTTTCATGGACATGATCTTCCTATATGGCAACAACTTATAAAAGGAAATTTAAAGATGGAAAAAGGTTTCATAATCTTAAGTGATAAACCTGGACTTGGCATTGATTTGGATGAGAATGTAATCAAAAAGTATTGGAATATTGAATTATAATATTATATTTCTATTAAATTATGTCTTTTATTTGTAAATTTTCTATTATGGAAATTAATATAACTATATTTCTCATGTATTAATAGCATTTCTTTTAATATAATTCGACTTATTCTAACATCTGTTGTGGCCAAAATATTAGAACGAATTACATATTTTATGGAATTGACAAAAATACTTTTCATCGCTCTTCGTTTTAAATTTTCTATAATTCAGTTATTTGATTAGCCATTTTTTGTTTTATTTATATTTTTCTAGATTTAATTTAAGTTTAATAGTCAGTGATGCTCGAGAGAGTGTCCCAAGTGCAAATAATTGAATAAATCTATGTAAAGGTTTATAGATAATAATTCAAAAGATATTGTGAATTACTGAGAAATTTTGAATTTTCGCTTGAAGCAAAAAGTCGCGTAATACTTAAAGGGAACCGGGACGATGTAGTACCGATTCACATGAAGCATTGGATAGAACACTACAACGGCCCGGTCCCCTATGAACATTTATCAGCAAGGCATAAAACACTTGTGAAAATGAACTACATGCTGATCACGTCTGAAGTGCTGTCGCGTCTCTCTGACCTCTTCATATTGAGAGCGTTAATAGTTATGATTGTGTGGACGTGCTCCTACAGGGACGTGCGAAGCTACTACGAGTCAGACGTGGTGGTAAGGTGGTTCCTAGGCGAGTACAAGTCTAAGTCGGAGATCCATAGGAGGGCAAAGAAATTTAGGGGAGAGGTAAAGACTCTGTTCAAGGAGTACGCCAAGGAGTTGGAGGGGAAGATGAGTAGACTTGCTGACTACTTACCTAGCAGTGCGTTATACGGAAAGGTTGGAAAGCTGTGGATCGTGGATTCCTTCCTAATCGAGGTACCCTTCGGGAAGAGGAACAAGGAAACATTGAAGAAGAAGTTTGAGCTAGACCTAAGGCAGAGGAAGTACAGGGAGGCGGCTAACACGCTCTTCTTTTACATTAAGTGCAAAGTGAGGAGGAGGTTCAAGGGAGAGTTTACAAAGAAGAGGAACAGGAGTTCGGCTTCAAGGTCTTCAACCTCATGTCGCCTACAATGATAGTTCACGAGATTCAAGTGGAACTGGGCCAATTTTCCGGACAATAAGGTTGGCTTCTCTCGCAGCGGTTATAAGGTAGTGGATAGGGGCTTCGTGGGGAAGTCCTCGACCTGGTTGATAGGTTTCTCTAGTTTCAGGAGTGGAGTTCTTTGGGATCTTCTTGAGGAGGTATTGGAGGCCTTACGCTACTGAAAAGGGTATGGTCGAGTTCTTTGTCTACGTTATCGCGTTGATTTACAACTCCTACATCTACACTTCTGTGTTATCGCGTGTTCCGGAGAGTCAACTCGCCCACTAACTTGTACCGCGAGAGTTGATCAAGGTAGTGTGGACTATGTTGGAAATTCTGTTTTTCTCTATACTTGATTATTTTCCATTACAATATAAGCTTAATCTCTCGTTATACTGAAAGATATAATTATATTTTATTCTTAATTAATTATAAAATTGTTTTTCTATCATACTATATTTATTCAATTATTTGCGCTTGGGACACTCTCTTAAGAGGTTCTATGGTGATAAGGCTTACGATACTAACGAGATTTATAATCTTGGTGTTGATGTTGTTGTTCCTCCTAGGAAGAACGCTTCTACTAGGCGTGGTCATTCCTGCTAGGAGAAGGAATGTTCGTGAGTTCTTGAGATTGGGTTATGAACGTTGGCGGGATGAGAAGGGTTAGTTAAGGTGGTTGGTTGAATCCTTGTTCTCAGCGGTTAAGCGTACTTTTGGTGAGTCTGTTAGGGCTACGAGTTTTGCTGGTCAAGTTGTTGAGGCTAAGCTAGTTTGGCTTATGCTTGGATGATGTACATGGCCAACCTTGTTGTTGGTCGAGCTAAGGGCTTTGAGGTCAAGGAGTAGTATAGTAAATTATTTAGGAGAGATATTATTTTCTATAGAAAACATATTTTTACTGTATCATCCTATTGAAATATATTGAACTAACCCACAAAGCACATTCTTAAGACTCATTCTAGTATTTTCTACATTGCTTAAAAAATTTTTACATTTTTCTGGAATCTTCTTGACAAATATATGATAATGAACATGAGCATCAATAACTTTTATCATAAATAGAAAAATGTTAAAACAGAATATAAGATTTATTACTTAGAACGCTATGCTCGTTATTTAAATATTATTTCATAAAATATTCTAAATAGAATAATATATTTAATTATATTAATAATTATTTTTTTAGTAATTTTTTAAGATAATTTTTATAATATATAAAGTTTTAATTTAATATATTAAATCGAACTATATATGCACTACAAAAAGACTCGAAACCACGTTAAAGTAGCAATAGAATATTATAGGTAAGGTATTACTAACCTTTGTCTATTTCTAGTAATCCCACAAAAGTTCTTATTCATTAAAGAGATCTAAAAATTAGATATGAACAATAAAAGATTATTAGAAATGCTAACGTTGTAAGCTAGAAGTACATATACGATAGAGAGTTATAATTTCTACTATATGTAACACTTGACGAACTTCTAGGTTTATATAAGACTAGTTAAGGACATTAGGTTAATAGAAACTGGAGAATGGTTGATTATAGTCTTGTCGAACTATATGCACCCTTAAATCTTTTAAATGGAAAACTCCAATAAATGAGATTTACTTAAGAAGAATACAGTATATTAGAGATAATCTGATATAATTTTACTAATATGTATAAAATAGGACACTCGTACGATAACATCTGTTAGTTTAAATTAATGTAATAGTTTCATCTACTGTGTAATAGATATCTGTAAGTAAAAAATATCTCAAATTAATATAAAATTATCATTTTAATATAAGATTTTTAAACTATTGTTGAATATGATGATAAAATGTTATCTATAGATGAGTTGGATCTTAAAATATTAAAGCGGATTCAGAAAGATGGAAGATATAATTTACAAGATCTCAGTAATGAATTTAGGATTCCTAAATCTACCATACTATATAGAATAAGGAGAATGGAAAAAGATGGTATAATAACTGGTTATTATACTGGAATAAATGTAAGAAAATTAGGATATGATTATTTGGTAATAACACTTATTAAATCCAAATATGGGAAAGAACATTATGATAACGTAGCAAAAGAGCTATCTAAGCTACCTGGAGTTTGGGGAGTGTACTTTGTTCTTGGTAACATTGATTTTATAGTTATGGCCAGATTTAAGAATAGAGAAGATTTTATGACAAATTATTTAAATAAAATAACAACAATTAAAGGTATTCAGAGTTCTAATACTCATATAATTCTCGATATTGCAAAAGATAATTTTTATGAAATATTTTAAAAAAATTAAATTTTTATTTGATTAGAAAGTTTTATAGTCTCTTCAAATTTTTCCAATCCTCTATCTATTAATAGCTTAGGGATTGTTAATGGCGCCATATATCTTAGCACATTATCATATATCCCAGATTTGTACATAATTATTCCTTTTTTCAAAAGAATATCTATAAAGGGTTTAACACTTATTGGATCTTTGCGTTCATTTGAGAATTCTATTCCTATCATAAAACCTAATCCTCTCACATCATACTTTCCTTGCTTATAGTTGTCTTCCATGATTTCATCAAATCTTTTCTTAGTAAAATCACCTAACGTTATTACTCTCTCTAAAAGATTAGAATTCATTATGTAATTTAATGTAGCATTTCCTACTGCCATTCCTATCGGGTTTCCTCTGTAAGTACCTAAATGAAAGGCTTGTGGTAGTTTATCAAGGTCCTTATTAAATGCAACTAACGAAATTGGGATTCCTTCTCCGATACCCTTGGAAATTGTAACTATATCTGGCTTTATTCCTTCCCATTCATATGCCCAAATTTTACCAGTTCTTCCTACTCCAGTCTGTATTTCGTCGATTATTAGTGGGACATTATATTCAGTAGTTATCTCTCTTAATCCCTTTAAGAACCCCTTTGGAGGGACTATGTAGCCACCTTCTCCTGCTACTGGTTCAACTATAATTCCTGCCACATCGTTATTCTTCATTTCATAATCTACTAATGAGAGAACTTCATTTAAACAGTCTTTAAATGGACATCTGTATTCATAGGGATATGGAAGTCTTATTACGTTATTATCGTAATATGGTTGAAACTTTCTATGATTGAGCATATTACTTAGTCCTATAGTTGCTGCTGAAACTCCATGGTATGCTTCATTAAATGCTATGATATATCTTTTACCACTATTCCATCTTGCTATCTTTACTGCAGCTTCTACAGCGTCTGCCCCTGTAGTAGTGAATAAGAATTTAGCGTCGAAATTTAGCGTTCTCCTTAATGTTTTCATAAATTCTATCCTTATTTCAGTAGGAATTTCCATGTAATGCCATATTTTATCTAATTGCGAATCTACTGCTTGTCTTATTATGGGATTATTATGGCCTAAATTAACTACTGCTATTCCAGCAAACCAATCAATATAGACATTATTATCTACATCGACTATTGTAGATCCTTTAGCCTCCTTTACCGCTATACTGAAATACTTGGGATAATTTAAAGCAGATGTTTCCAGTTCCTCTTGTTGTTTTAATATTTCTGCTGATCTGGGTCCTGGGGGAGTAACTACTATTTTAGGGGCATCTAAAATGCTATTATCTAGTATCTCTTCCATGGACTATCTATTTATTTGCATGGAATAAAAGTATTATATAGATATATTTGTATGTTGTTCAAGTAATATTTATTGCGAATAAAAGTCTCTTTTTATCCTCTTATAGTATTATATGTCTATAGTATTTGTACATTGATCATTAGTACGTAGTAAAAATTTTTATGTCATATAAATAAGATATCGACTTATATGAGTGAGGAAAATAAGAAAATGGAAGAACATACTCTAAAAAAGGGAGAAGTAGGATTATGGCATGGAGTCTTTCAATCATTTTCGTTTGTAGCACCTGCTGGTGACGTAGCTATACTATTAGTAGGAACAGTAGCATTTGCTGGTGAATATACTGCTATTTCTGTATTATTAGCATGGCTAATCTATGGTCTTTTCATGATAACACCTTATGAATTCTCAAAGATAAAAGCTAATGCTGGGAGTTATTATGCATATTCTGCAGAGGGAGCTAAGTGGTTGGCTCCCATAGCATTATTTTCATGGATGGGAGAAAATTTGACTGGACCCGCATTTAGTCTGTTGGGATTATCTGGTTTCATTTTCCTACTATCTTCGACATTGAGTTCAATACCATTTCTATGGATAGTATTCTTGATAATAGTAGGCATATATATGGGATTATTGCCTTATCTAGGAATAAAACCTTCATTAAATTATGTTATGTATACAGGATTTGCTGAAGCATTATTTTTAATGTTATCGTCTATTATAATTATTATAAAACTAGGATCTTCCAATACTATAATACCTTTTACTATTTCTATACCATATATTCCAGCAATATTTTTTGGTGCCATATTTTCAATCTTAGATTTTACCGGTTTAGGTACTGTTACAACTATTTCTGAAGAGATAAAAGAATCTAAAAAAGTCGTTAAAAAAGCCCTAATATATGCATATGTGCTCTCGGGTATTTCATTAATATTGCCTGCATATGCTCTGACAGTAGGCTGGGGCCTTAGTAAAATTTCTAGTTACGCTATATCTCCAGACCCTGGATTAATAGTTTTCAAACAATTTCTAGGAATAGTAGGATTCGCACTCTTAGCTGCTTTCACTATTAATAGTTACTTATCATACAGTGTAGCAAAGACTAATGCAGATAGTAGAATATGGTTTTCTGCAGCTAGAGATGGAATAATACTACCTAAATGGATAGCTTATGTTCATCCTAAATATAAAACTCCGTCTCACGCTATAATATTCTGGTTAGGTTTGTCCGTAATAGTTAGTTTAATTTTCGGAATATTGTTTGGACCAGTTAACGGTGGTCTAGTTTTATTAGACATGGCTGGTGTAGCAATACTTTCAGTCCATATAGTTACTAATTCGGCGTTATCGATATATAAGAGGAGATCATCTCATCATTATTCCATTATCGAGATAGCTAAGTATTTTTTAGCTCCTTCTATGGCAAGTATTCTTGGAATAACAATTATATACTTTAGTTTACAATCAACTATAGCACAAGTAATATCTCAACCTACGCCTCTAAATTTTGCATACTTTGGAGCTACATTAGGAGGTGTATTGTGGTGCCTGGTAGGGTTTATAATTTCATTTTATTATATTAGGAAAAAACCAGATATTTTAGCAAAAGCAGGTAATTATGACGCTGAGGGAGAATTAAAATGAGTGAGTTAATAAAAATTTCTTCTAATTTAGTAGCAGGAATAGGTTCATTACATAAAATAGCACAATATCTGGACGATCTTAAATACCCTAGGTCTATATTAATTCTAACAGGCGAAAATACATATAAAATAGCAGGAAAGATAGTCTATGATAATTTAAATTCAAACGGATATGATGTGAATATAAAAATACTAGATATGAAGGGATATTTATCGCAAGTAAAGCAATTAGCCTTAGATCTTAGGAATTTTTCTAAGTCGGTCTTAGTTGCAGTTGGAGGAGGAAGTATAGCAGATATTGCAAAATATGTATCAAACGAGATAAACTCGTTATTAGTAATAATACCTACTACATTATCAAGTGATGCATTTTCTACTAGTTATAGTATATTTTGGAATAATAATGAAAAACAAGCTATAAAAACAAAATCTCCAAATTTGATAGTAGGAGATTATGATATACTTAAGAATCAACCTAAAAGATTTTTAGGTGCTGGCATAGGTGACATGCTTTCTAAGCTAACAGCAATACCAGATTGGAGATTAGCATTTTGGTTTGCTGAAGAACAGTATAATGATTTTGCAGCTAAAATAGCTATGGCAGAAACTAAATTACTTATAAGAAGGATAGATGATATAGCAAAGGCTAATTACATTGGAATAAAGACTTTATTTCATGCTGAGGTACTAGATGGATATCTTATGGAAATTTCTGGTACAACTAGAGTAGCTGCAGGTGCGGAACATTTGATTAGTTTTGTATTAGAAAATATGTCAGATAATGGTCTTCATGGAGAATATTGCGGAATAGGTACTATATTAATAAGCTATTTACAGCGTGGTTATAATTATAGTAAAAAAATAACTAAATTGTTAGAAAAAGTTAACGCACCTACTACCGCTAACCAACTAGATCTTACTAAATCACAACTAATTAAAGCACTTACTACTGCACATAAGATGAGAAATTGGTATACTATACTAGGTAATGGTTTAAGTGAAAATTCTGCAGAAAGATTACTAAGATATACTCATATAATTTAAATTACGTTAAAAATCTATTTTAGTTTTATATAGTAAACTAGGAGATATTAACAAGTCTGCATTATTTTGAATAATTTTAATACTGCTTTGTAGAGGAGAATATAATAGATTATCAAGTAAAGGGTCTATCCATATTAACAGGTTGCTCTTTCTTCTTATAATTTTCATTTCTCTCTCTAAAAGTCGCAAATCACCTAAATCCCATCCATCACTGAAGACGATGAGATTAACTTTCCTATTAATAAAATCACCATGTTTTCTTCTAAACGTATATAATGTCTCCCCTATTTTAGTTCCGCTACCGTATGACGTAATGGAAACTAATTTTCTTAGGTTTATACTATTAATACTAGTTACTTGAAATAAGTTAGTTACTCTCCTTAAGTCTGTGCTAAAGTAAAAAATCTCGGTTTTTGGGATTATCCTCTTAGTAAAGAAAGACAGTAATAAGCTATCTTTAAAAAAATCTTTCATGGAACCAGATACGTCACACAGTAAGACTATATTTGATTTATTAATTTTTTTAATTGATTTTATAAGATATGGCGATTCGCATGCATAACGTGGCTCATTTTTAATTATTCTCTTAATGTCTAAATTACCATTATTTTTAGGTTTACTTCTATGGCCTGCGGCGCTAAGTGCAATTAATTTTATTCTATTAGCTATTTTCTTCCATCTAATCTGATCTCTCATACTAATCTTCAAGTTATCCATTTTAATTCTAGACTCTTCTGGACTGTAAATAAGAAGATTGGACGATATATATTGGTTCTGGGTTATTTTACCTGTAACACTGTATTTATTCTCATTTTTGCTAATAGTTCTATGTAGAGAATTATCATAAGAAAAATCTTTTATTAATGTAGTCTCAAGTATAGCTTTTATAGTATTAAAGTCTCTTTCCTTTATAATTTTTATTGAATTTATAGCATCTATGGTCTCATTAATGCCTACATTTTTACCTAATCTCCTTAAAATATTTACGAACTTAATTATTATCTCTTCTTCCATTTTTATTACCTAAAAAATGTTTTATATCCTCCTCATCCTTTAGAAGCGTTATTATAAGGCTTTCTAGATCGTCTAATGAATTGACATTCAAAACATTTAATGCGGAAATAAAATCTATAGTCTCTGCTGTACCAGGCTTGTGTACTATTTCCTCATCTTGTCTTAATTCATTTACTATTTTAATGGCTTTCTTTGCGACTTCGTCATTAACATCCTTTACCTTTCTTTTTACTATTTCTAATTCCTTTTCCTCGTTAGGGTAGGATAAGTTTAAATATAAACATCGTCTTTTAATGGCGTCAGAAAGATCTCTAGTTTTATTAGATGTTATAAATACAAATGGCCTATTCTTAGCCCTTATTGTACCTAGCTCTGGAATTGTAACTTGAAACTCCCCTAGAAATTCTAATAGAAATCCTTCAAATTCTGGATCAGCTCTATCTATTTCATCTATTAGAAGTACTGCTTTTGTGTCAGACTTTATAGCCTTTAGTAATGGTCTTTCTATTAAAAACTCATCACTATATATCCTTTCTCTTATTTCTTTTTCATTAGTTTGCTGTAAAATTCTAATTTCCAATAATTGCCTAGGATAATCCCACTCATAGACGGCATGAGAGTAATCTAACCCTTCGTAGCATTGTAATCTTATTAAATCTAGATTTAGTGCGTTGGCAACGGCTTTGGCTAATTCAGTCTTACCACATCCTGGAGGACCCTCAATTAATAATGGTTTTTCTAATTTTAGTGAAAGAAAAACAGCTATGGCTGACTTTTTATCTATTATGTAATCTTTTTCTGCTAATAACTTAATTAATGTATCTATATTATCTATCATTTTATTCACATAAAAAATATTTAAGATTATTCGTTTGATGATACCCCTTTATCTTTAAGAATTTCCCAGACCTTCCATGGTAGTATAGGCATTTCCACATGTTTAACGCCTAAATGTGATAATGCGTCAACAGTAGCGTTTACAAAAGCTGCAGGAGATCCTACAGTAGCAGATTCTCCAACGCCTTTAGCGCCTAATGGATGATGAGGTGACGGAGTTACAGTTTTATCCAATTCCCATCTCGGAGTTTCTACTGCAGTAGGTATTAAATATTCAGCAAAACTTCCACCGTAAATATTTCCGTTTTCATCGTATCGTATTTCTTCCATAAAAGAAGTACCAAATCCCATAGTTAATGCACCCATGATTTGACCATCTACTATAACTGGATTTATAATGTTTCCACAATCATCTACAGCTACAAATCTTCTTACCTTAACTTGTCCAGTACCCTTATCTATATCTACTACACATATGTATGCCCCGAATGGAAATGTCATATTTGGAGGATTATAATATGTTATAGCTTCCAATCCTGCCTCCATATTTGGAGGAGGATTAGTATATGCAGCGAATGCAACTTCTTGAATTGACTTAAATTTATCTGGATATCCTCTAACATAAAATCTTCCTTTATCGAATTCTATATCTTCTTCTCTCGCTTCAAGCAAATGTGCCGCAATTTTTTTAGCTTTATCCAAGATCTTTCTAGAGGATACTGCAGCCGCTGCACCTGCAGTTGGAGTACTACGACTGGCATATGTACCTAAGCCATATGGACATGTATCAGTGTCGCCTTCTTCGACTATTATGTCTTCTACAGGGATTCCTAAAATCTCTGATATTATCTGAGCATAAGTAGTTTCATGACCTTGTCCTTGTGCTCTAGTTCCGAATCTTGCTATTACCTTACCAGTGGGATGTATTCTAATTTCTGCACTATCAAACATTTTAATTCCTACTATATCAAATAAATCTGCAGGCCCAGCTCCCACAATCTCAACGAAAGTGCTTATACCTATTCCCATAAGTTCTCCCTTTTTCCTTTTTTCTTCTTGCTCCTTTCTTAGCTCATAATATCCTATCTTTTCCATAGCCTTTTTCAGGGCGGCAGCGTAATTTCCACTATCATAGGTCCAACCTAAGACAGACTTATATGGGAATTTTTCAGGAGGGATAAAATTCTTTAGTCTTAATTCTGCTGGATCCATATGTAACTCATGAGCTAATATATCTACTAATCTTTCTATCGTATATACAGCTTCGGTAACCCTGAACGAACATCTATACGCTATTCCACCTGCAGGCTTGTTTGTATATGCACCAGTTACTTCTACATATGCAGCTTTTATATCATAAGCTCCAGTGCAAATGCTAAATAATCCTGCAGGAAACTTACTGGGATTCGCATCCCCATAGAATGCTCCATGATCACTTATAACATTAATTCGCAATCCTAAGATAGTCCCATCTTTCTTTGCAGCTAATTCACCATGAATATGAAAATCTCGAGCAAAAGCTGTACTTTTCATATCTTCTGACCTAGTATTTATCCATTTAATGGGTCTACCTAACTTTATTGCAGCATATGTAGATACTACATACCCCGGATAAACGTAAACCTTACCTCCGAATCCTCCCCCTATATCTGGCGAAACTATTCTTATTTTGTTTTCGGGTATTTTAGTTACCAATGAGAATACGGTTCTAACTACATGTGGAGCTTGAGTAGTCATCCATAATGTTAACTTTCCAGAAACGGGTTCATATTGAGCTACAGAACCTACTGGTTCCATATATGCCACATGTAAGCGCTGATAATAGAAATCTTGACTTACCGTAACTTCAGCTTCTTTAAATATCTTGTCTGTAAGATCGCGATCTCCAGCTTCCCATTTGAATACTAAGTTGGAATTTTTATCTGGCCTTACTAACGGAGAATTTGCCTCTAAAGCTTTCCTTGGATCTACTACTGGTTCTAAAGGCTCATACTCTATTTCTACTTGATTTGCTGCATCTGTAGCAATGTATTTATCTTCTGCTATTACAGCTACTACTTCTTGACCTTGAAATACTACTTTATCAATAGGTAATACCATCATCTTATCTCCCATTAATGTAGGTATCCATGAGAGTCCTGCCTTATCTAATTCTTCACCAGTTATTATATCAATAACTCCTGGTATCGATTTAGCTTTCTCCAAGTTTATTTTCTTTATTTTTGCATGAGCATATGGACTTCTAACGAAAACTAAATATGCCATTCCAGGTAATTTTATATCATCTACATACATTCCCTTGCCTTGCAAAAATCTAGTATCTTCCTTGCGTCTAATCTTATGTCCCATCCCATGTATTCCTTCAGGAATTAGGGTTTCTTCAATAGCCATTTAAATTTCACCCTTCATTTTTTCTGAAGCGTATTTTATTGCCTCTACTATATTCTGATATCCTGTACACCTGCAAAGATTTCCAGAAATTCCTATCCTTATCTCCTCTTCTGAAGGATTAGGATTCTTTTTAAGTAATTGATAAGCAGCCATTATCATTCCAGGAGTACAATAACCGCATTGTAGCCCATGCTTTACCCAGAAACCTTCTTGTATTGGATGTAGCTTGCCATCTTTAGCTAAACCTTCTATAGTAATAACATCTTTTCCATTTGCTTGTACTGCAAACATAGTACACGATTTGACTGCTTTACCATTTAGTATTACCGTACAAGCACCACAGTTTGTAGTATCACAGCCTATATGAGTACCAGTTAAACCTGCTATATCTCTTATAAAGTGCACTAACAATAATCTAGGTTCTATTTCGGCTTCGTATGGCTTTTCGTTAATATTTATTTTTACATGTACTTTTTGCATTTATCTCATCCAATTATATTTTTTAAACTTTGTTTAATTGCCCTAATGGTTAACACTCCTGCCATTGCTTTTTTATAATCTACTGGTGGACCAAAAGGTTCTTCCACTGGCTCAATAACGTCACTTACTATTTTTCCAACTTCTCTAATCAACTCATCGTTTATCTTGCTTCCTACTAATGCTTCTTCTGCCTTAACTATCTTTACTGGGTTATTAGTTGCTCCTCCTATGGCAATTCCTGCTTCCTTAACTGTACCATCATAATTTAAAGATAGATTAACTGCAGTTGAGACTATTGCAAAATCACCTGTTCTCTTAGCTAGTTTAATGAAATATCCACTATTTTTTGGTTGCGGAATAGGTATCTGAATTTCAGTTAGTATTTCATCTTCTTTTAGAGATGTTTGAAGGGGACCCAAGAAGAAGTCTTTAGCGCTAATAGTTCTACTTCCAGATAAATTTCTAACTATAAATCTAGCATTATAGGCTAACATTACTGCAGGTAAGTTATTACCAGGAAAATTATAGCATATGTTTCCTCCAATAGTGCCCCAATTTCTAACTATGGGATCTGCTATATTTTTAACTGCTTCATAAAGTAGTGGATACTTAGTTTTAATTAGATCTGAGTCTTCCAAATCTACGTATCTAGTTAACGCGCCAATTTTTAGATATCCGTCTGATTCATTAATAAATGATAAACTCGGAATATTATTTATATCTATAACATATTTTGGTGATATAATTCTTAATTTCATTGCAATTATTAAACTCTGTCCTCCAGCCAGAATCTTAGCTCCGTCCTTATAATATTTAGATAAGAGCTCTAATACTTCATCCATATTTAATGGAGAAAAATATTCAAAAGATGCAGGATACATAATAGTCATTTATAATTTACTAATTAAGGTAAAAAAGATAATTATGTTTTATTATACATATTTCATTATTTGATATATATTTGTGGATTAGCTTCAAATTTATCTTTACAGAATTTACTACAGAAGTAATAAGTTTTTTCACCAACAGTAGAATAATAAGGAACAGATTTAGAAACTGTCATTCCACATACTACATCAATCTCCCCTTCCTCTACTTTCTCGATCTTATTTTCTTTTGAAATTTTAGTAATCTCTGATAAAATACTTAATGCAATCTCCTCTGGAGATTTGGCATTTATATCTAATCCAGCTGGAACTTTTATTCTGTCTAATATATCGTCTTTGTAGCCCTTATTATGTAAAAACGATATTAGATCTTCTCCTCTCTTCTTTCCAGCAATAACTCCTATATATCTTATGTTAGTGTTTAACAGTGCCTCAATATACTCGTGATCTTGCTCTCCCATGGTAGCTACAACAGCGAATGTATTTCTATTTATTTTTATTTTATCTATATCTATTATCTTATTAATAACTATTATATTAAATCCTATATTCTGTCCTAAATTTTCAAGATAGTATATTATCGGATTATCTCCAATTAAAATTAGCTTCTTCCTTGGTAACATAGGATCAATATATAGGTAAAGCAAACCACCATGACAGGTTTTTAAATACAAAAATCTCGGTACTCCGTCTCTTATAACCTCTAAAGAATTATTTATTATCTCATCTTTAGTACAGAATCCTCCTATCCAACCTTCAAACGAACCATCTTTTTTAACAATCAACTTATTACCAGTTTTTAGGGCAGTGGGTCCCTCAGTTTTAATTACCTCTACTATAGCAAAGTCTTCTTCATTTTCTAATAGTTCTTTGACTCTATCTATAAAATCGGAAACATGAACAAAATAAGTATATCTAACTTTGCTATCTGTCATTATAAAATAGTTCTATTATATTATATTTAAACTTAGTGAGAATATTTAGCGAGAGAACTGAATCCCTTTACATGTTAACAGAAACGTTTTATATTTATCTATGCTCAATTTTTATTAATAAAAGATGACCCTCACAGTGATATAGGCTATGCCCAAAAGGATGAAAGTGATAGTAAGAATGTGAATCCCTGTACCATTGGGCTAGACTGAGTCTCATTATCTACGTACAAGACAGTTGAGGGTTAAGTCCTTACACTAGATCAAGATTGAATATAAAATGACTGAAATTAAGGTGTAGGGACAAACGGTAAGTATAAGAATAATGCAGTTTATGAATTGGAAAGTGTCATTATTAAGCTACAAATTTCGTTATTGTTTAGAAGACATATGGAAACATTATTTCAGCTGTTTCGTCAAATTATCTCGCGTGGAGATATAATCTTATATCTTTCAATGAGAGAAAGATATGGACTAAATTAAGAAATATAGTGAAATTCGTCATGTTTGAATAAAATTTAACAAACATAGCAAGAAAAACTCGAGATAACGTAGTAATTCTGAATTTATCTCACACATCTAAAAGAACGTTAGTGCTTTTATTAAGTTTTTGTCTTATCATTTCTTATTTTGCACTCTATTAAACGATAAAAATTTTCTGAAACTGCTGATCTATCTTAATGAGTTAATTCTTTTTATCTAAACTTATAAGCAGCTCGTTAATGAATATTAAGATATAAAGTTTTATCTTAAAAACCATGGCAATTATTTTTTGTTATAGAACGTCCCAGAAAATGCAATGTAAAATTGCTATTAAGTTTGCTACTAAATAAATTTAGGAATGTATAGCGTATAATGAATATTTTAAAAATTATCCGGCACATGAGTATAAGAAAACTATTAATAGTCTATTTTTGAATAAGGCAATAGTATGAGCAAATTCTTATTTGTAATCTTAAATGATCCAACTAATCTAGCTGAATCAATTAAAGCAGCCCACGCTCTTCATTATGCAGTAGAATTAAAAGAGAAAGGTCACGAAGTTTACGTTTATTTTGACGGATTAGGAACTAAAATACCTATAACCGATAGTCCGTACAAGGGTTTAAAGCTGACCTATGAGAAAGCTACAAATAAGGGTTTAATACTAGGAGCCTGCGGGTATTGTGCATCTCCCCCTCATCTTAACATTAAGGATAAATTGCCTAAAAGTATAAAGCTAATTGGAGATGAGGAACACCATTATGCTTTTACTGACCTAGTTGATATGGGATTTCAAATCATCATGTCATAAAATTTTGTCGACACTTTTAACTATTCTTTATATTAATTTAATTAATTTAAGTATTTTGTGAATTGGGTCATTAGCAAATCCAGTAAGTTAATAACTTGCTAGCACTATAATTCTACAGAAGAATTAGCTAAAAATTTTATGGAATTATTAATGTTATGTAATATTAATTTTAAATTTATATAAATATGGAATTGACTTATGATATTAAGAATCTAACTTTAGAAAACTGAAGTTATAGCTTAGCAGTTTCAGATAAATCATAAACTATATAATTTAAATGTTAATTTTGATAATCTGCATGCAAATGTGTTCCAATGAGCTTTTTGTATTGATTTTTTATTTCCAGATCTTTTAATGAACAAGAACTTTTATGGAATTTAGTATATACCGAGAAGTTACCGTAGTAGTTCCATGAAATTCATATTCTTTAACAAGGTGTAAAAATAAGGATAATATAAAACCTATATAGGAAATACTAGGGTTAGTAGTAAAGATAGGCCGTTTCACTATCTCTTAAGAACAAGTAATATGGTTATTAGTAAAGATATAAAGTGTACTAATTGAGCAACGATTCTAGTAAAGCCCAAGCCATAATCCTGATTCATAAAAGTGTCATTTAAGAATCTATTCTTTATTCCACTTCTCTTTTTCTAACGTTAGTGGTACATACTAGCAGAAGAAAACATTAATCTGTTCTTAATAACTACTCTCTTATATTTAACCTCAAACTTGGAATAAGTTATAATTATGAAAACGTAGAGTTCTTTATTATTCATGGCAATGTTCTTCCTCATGCTTAATAAATTTATAAGAAAGTCATAATAACTGTATATCCATTTTATCCGCTAAGTAGATCTAATATGATATAGAGTTTTTGTTACATAAGTTTATAGGTGTAGGATTTTCGTTCTAAGAAAGACTCAATTATCAATAAAGTCTATGATAAAAATAGCTATAGATGTTCATATTATAGGGAATGTAGATAGACTGAATAACTGAAAATAAATTTATTATAAATTATATTAACGGCTAATATTAGAAAATTTAGAATCAAAAGTTTATATTTATTCGTAATAAAATTTAACTTATGCCCATATGTCCATCATGTGAATATAGAGCGTCAGAATGGAAGAATATAGCCTCGCATATGTATCTTATGGCTAGGAATAGTGATCCTTCGCACGTTATGTGGATGAATAGGAATTTGACTATGAAAGAAGTTGACGTAGACAATCTTTCGATAATGTTAGAAAATTTCTTTTCAATTAAGGATAACTTAAGTTTCTGGATAAGGGAGAAGTTTATTCAGAAATTCTACGGCGAATCTCCTCATCCATTTATTTTGGCTATGCAAAATCCTACTAGAGGAGTCTTATTAGGATATGTCATAGAACACCAACATTTTCTCAAAAATTGGGTAAAAGTACTGTCCGAGATAATCTTTAAAACGGACGTGGAAGAGGTAATAAAATATGAATTAGAGAATATAAATGTTGAATATTTTGGATATAATGGAAGACCTTCTCATTACGAGTTATTAATAAGAATGGGAGAAAGCTTAGGAATGCCTAGAGAAAAAATCTTAAGTTATAAGCCTTTACCTTCTACTCAGTCTGCAATAAATACTTGGAGAAAGATTGCGTTTGAAAGCAATTGGGTTGAAATAATGGCAGCTATGCATAGTTTAGAACTAGTTGCAGATAAGACATTAAGGAAATATGGAGCTAAGATGCATTATTTCAACGAGACTATATTAAGTAGTAATGATTTTCCTAAAGAAGTTAAGGATTTCTTAAGAGAAGGTTATGAAGCAGACCAGACTCATGCGGGAGAAGCGCTAAAGCTTGTAGATAAATATGCTGAGGATCCTGAAAAAATTCAAGTTACTGTGTTAAGGTCTTTTGATGCTTTTGCAAAATATTTAACTGCAAGATTAGAAAGAGGTATGGAATTCGATAAAAATTTGATAAAGGTGGTTCTATGAAAATCCAGGTAAACGGGAGTAAGGCAGGAGATAAGGAAAATGGTTGTGCTTTATGCGGAGCAACTTGGGGAGATTATTATGAGGAGATCGATGGAGAGAAATTATTCTTTTGTTGTGATGTATGCGCTACAGAATTCAAGAATATGATTGAGGAAATAAAGAGAAGAACAGGATGGAAAAAGATCGACGAGTTATCAATAGAAGGTAATTACTATAAGGGAAGAAATTGTGTAGCTAAGACAGAGGGAAGAGAATACAAGTTCTACGTAAAATTTGGTGATGATGCTGAAATAGAGACCTTTAAGGAAATTGAATGAGCGTTATTAAATATTAAATAGAAATACTTTCAATTCAATAATACTTGCGGAACTGCTCAGTTTTTATCACAAAAATGAACTAATTTCAATTAGACATTTAATTCTGAATTTATCAAATTCTAAGAAGATCAAGGTCTATAAAAATTCAACAACTCCACAAAGCAATTTAATAATAAATCTATAAATGGAAGATTTAAGAGTTATAACTACATGATTTATAAACTTTATAAACGGTCTTATTTATTTATACTGTTAACTTAAGTAACTTGTGATAAGAGATGGAAGATTTAAGAATCATAACTGTACCTCTGAAAGAGGTAAAAGATAAAGGAACGGTAGTGGTAAATAAAAACGGAATTAATGTCCTAATAATTTACGATAAGGGAAATGTATACGCATGCGATATAAGATGTCCACATATGGGATATCCATTATCTAAAGGAACAATAAGAGATGGGATACTTATTTGCCATTGGCATCATGCTAGATTTAATTTAGAGGACGGTGGAACATTCGATTTATGGGCAGACGATCTCACGACTTATGAAACTAAGATAGTTAACGATAAAGTAATAGTAAATTTTAAGGAAAGAGACGTTAAAGCTCATGCAGTTAAAAGATTAAGAAAAGGAATAGATCATGATATAGATCTTGTTATAGCAAAATCTATTATAGACTTATTAAATAATGGAATTTCTTTAAATGACTTAGCTAAAGAAGTTTCTATTCACGTACTTAGAGATCATGAATGGAATAGCGGTCTAAATATTTTTACAATAATACTTAATTTGCTTAATTATGACCTTGAATTAGAATGGAAGATCTTGGGCCTTTTACATGGTATTAAAAACGTCTCTTCACAAATTTTCGAAAGGCCAAAAGTAATCTATCCAGAACCATTAGAAAATGCTGATAATTTAAAAAACTGGTTTAGAGATTTTATAGAAGGAAGGGAAGTTAATCCTGCTAGAAGAGCAATAATTAGCATGAGAAGCGAAGATGGACTTGACGCCATGGTAGCGTCAGTTACTGATCACTTTTTCTTAGACGAAGGACATATATTAGATCATTTAAATAAGGAAACTGAATTGTTAGATAAGATAGGATGGGATAATTCCAGGTTAATTTTTGCATCTTTAATTAGTCAATTGGCTAATGCTATGAGACATGAAGAAGATCCAAAATGGAGGATACCGGACGATCTTGTGAGTATAATAAACAGTGAAATAAGTAAAGCACAGGACATGAAAATAGGGAAAGAAAGGCTCGATCAAAAGGAGATGGATAATCTTGTAAATTGTTTATTGCAAGACGATCCAAAGAAACCCTTTGAATGTGTAACTCAAGCTATCGCCTCTAACGTTTCCCCTAAATATTTATCCTTAGCCTTGGGTTTAGCTTCCGCATATAGAGAAGCTAGATTTCATACTCAAAATGATTTCTCAGATTGGGAAACAGTACATCATCAATTCGTATATTCTAACGCTTTATATAGACTCTTTGAGAGAAAAGAGAGTTTTTACCTGATTAGAGGAATTTATCATGGTGTAGGAAATCTTTACTTAACAAGGTTTCTCAATATTCCTCCAGCAAGACTCCCTAAGGAAAGGACGTCAAGAAATGAAGAAGAAATAATAAAATCGCTGAGTGAAGCTATAGGTTCTAAAAGAATCGAAGAGGCATCTCTAGATGTTTATGATTATTTAGTTAGAGAATTCCCAGAAGATACGCTAATAAAAACCATTATTAGGTCTTTATTTATAGAAGATGTTAGTTTTCATACTGCTCAGACAGTGGATGCTGGAATATCGTTATTTAATGCCCTAAAAGGATACGATGAGAATTACGTTCCCCTAATAGCTACAGTAAGATATTTATCAGCACATAGTCCTACTAATAGGAGGAGTAAGATAACTGTAGACGTAGCTATAAAACTATCTAAAGGTGAGGCTTTATATACGTAGAAAATTATAATACCTTAACTCTGCGTGTCATTGGTATATCTACTATTTTTCTAAAATTTAGATTCTTTATATTTATTTCATAAAACGATGTAGTTGAATATACTATATTTTCATCATCTACTTTAGCTATAGCATTAGTTCCAAAAGTTGGTCTAGGTAATTTTATTCCCATTCTTGTCAACTTTCCGTCCTCATACATCATTAATGGGAATTCACTCATCTCTTGGGCAATAATTGCATTTCCTAAATCCTCTATGCCATGAAAATATCCTTTTTCAATTAGAGTATAATTTATTAGATCGTCAGTCAAATAAAGTCCGTAAGCTGTAGCTATGTAAAGGTGATCTTTAACAAGAAGATTATGAGAATCATTAAAGAAATCTAAAGGTTTTAGAGAAGTTATATCGCCAAAAAGTAAATTACCTTCTTCTACACTCGCTATTATTTTTCCATTATATTGAGCAAAATCTGTTATATGTGCGTATTCTGAATGAGGAAAACTCCAGCCTCTTTTCTTTCCCTCATCTCTTAGATCTATTAATTCCTTTATTCGCTCCTTATTAATAAGGTAAAGTTTAGGACCTTCTACTGATGCAATAAGTTGACCGTCAAGTTCATAAAATTTCCAGCAACTCTCATTAAGTATAGTTTTACCATTTAATATAACCCCACTTTCTGTAGAACATATGTAAAAATCATTATTCTTTAAAGTAAAATCGTAAACATCTTCCTTATCACATAGTAAGTCAGCTTCCTTATCTATTTTATATAATCCTTTACTTGTTCCGACTAGGTACATAAATTAACATTTATTTCCGAACATAATAACGTTTCTTATGATTATAAAAAAGGAAAGATATCTTATTTGCTTTTCATTGTCTTTATAAAATCTTCTACGCTCATTGCTAAGAACGTATTTGTCCTTACAGTTCCTCTGCTATTTAAATTTATTAATCCTTTTAGAAATTTTTCTGGATCATTAACTTCTACTACGTTTACGAAATCGTACTCTCCAAACATCGCATATTGATAAAGTACTTTTGCACCGTAATTCTCCAGCTCCTTATTAACCTCTAAGATCCTCTCTGGTTTTTCCCAGACGGTTTTTGCTCCTTCATCGGTTAGTCTTGAAAGTACTATAAATAGAGACATTCTATTTTATACTTAAGTTTACTAGGTAATATTCCTTATTACTATAAAATTATCATAATATAGAATAACTTGTTTGAAAGATAAATAACCTTATTATTTTACAAAATGATATCAATATTTATGTGGAATCATTTAAAGGGATGGAATAGATGTGATGACTGCTGGCTTGCGTATGAAAGAGGAATACAGCATCCTAATTCTCTTTCATGTTATAAGGTTGGTATTCCCATATCATCTCTCAACGTTCCAGTCAGTACTTTTATAGAAGAAATAAAAAAGAGAGATTATGTGGCTAAATACGGATTCTTTCCTTTTCCAGTAAATTTAGTATCAAAAGGAGTTATAATACTATATTTTACAAATAGAGAAGATATGTTGAAATCTATAGAAGATCTTAAGAAATTTGTTAAAGAACCTAACAATAGGGAAAAATTCTTCTTTAATAATTTTGTTAATGTGGAGTGGATAGAGGGATTCAATTATAGGAGAGGATGCCCAGAATATGATAAGAAATTCGGAGATTGGAGAAGATGGAGTTCCGAATAGAAACTTTCTTATCCTAATCTTTAGTTTTTCAGATGATGCTAATTTTCCCAACTATATTATAACTTTATCACTAACTTTCAATCCCTCGCTTAAACCTAGCTTAAAAGCTTTTACATTATTTTCGCCTCTAAGAGTAGTTAGAAAGCTTTCTTCCTTTATCATTTTAAATATTCCTAAACCATAAGCGAAACCTAAAATTGCAGAATTTACTACTCTCTTATCCCCTACCAAAGATGCTATATTATTGGCATTAATTTTGAAAATTCTAAAGTTGGAAAGTCTCTTTATTATTTCTTCAACGCTATTTTCCCTAACTTTAGGAAGAACGGGTTTAAGAGTATATTCGTTAAAAACGATGATTGAGTTTCTGTTTGCATAGTCTAAATTCCTGAGAATTTCGTTGGCTTCTAGTCCTATCAAACAATCTGCTCCATGTTTAGCTATAGTAGGAGAATAGACGTCGCCTATTCTAACGTGAATATTAACAGCTCCTCCCCTTTGCGCTAATCCGTGAGTCTCAGCTACAAGAACTTTTATACCTTCTTTTTCACAAGCGTTGGCTATCATTTTCCCCATTGTTATTATTCCCTGTCCTCCTACACCCGCTATTAGAATATTTAACTTAGCCATGCGTCATCCCAACCTTTTGGTTTGTCTCCTTTCATTGATATTGCCTTAAATGGGCATATGGGAACACAAGCCCCACAGCCTATACATTGAGAGAGATCTATAGATGCTTTCTTATTAGGTAAAGGAATGATGGCTGGACAAGTAAAATAATCATAGCAGATTGTGCATCCGGTACATTTATTCATATCTACTTCTGCTACTGGCAACCTATCCTCTATTTTATCTAAAGCGTCTAGTGCGCACGCTCTCTTAGATATAAGTACTGCCGGTTTCAAGTTTTTCTTTACCCATTCAGCAGTTTCTTTAATTATTCTTGTCGAAGTATTATAATCAAAGGGATCAAACGCCTTAACATACTCTATTCCCATTCCTTTTGCAACATTGGCTATATCTATATATTTGGAAGGACTTGGTTGTTGTCCAGTCATTGCAGTAGATCTGTTGTCTAGGACCAGTAGAATCATAGGAGTCTTATTATATACTGCATTAGCTAAACCTGGTAATCCGGTATGAAAGAAAGTTGAATCTCCTATTATTGCTATAGGAATAACTCCAGTACTTCTATAGACCCCGTTTGCTATCCCTAAACTACCTCCCATTTCTATTAAACTGTCCTGTTCATTAAAAGGTGGAAGAACTCCAAGAGAATAACATCCTATATCACCGGAGAAAAATGTATCTTTTATTCCCGCTAAGGCTAAACCTTTTTTAAGATCTATAAAAGATGACCTATGAGGACAACCTGGACATAAAGCCGGAGGTCTTGGAACAACATCAAATGCTATATCATCTATTTTATCAACTTCCTTACCAAGGAATTTACCTACTGCGTAATTAACTTTTTCTAACGTTAGTTCTCCAGTTCTATCTACAAGATCTTTGCCATGTATTTTTAACATAATGCCTTCGGACATCATTAGATCCTTAACTTGCATCTCGACTATTGGTTCTAACTCTTCTACAACTAGAACTTCTTCTGAATCTTCAAGAGCCTTTAAAGTAAGTTCCTTAGGAATAGGAAAAGGAGTTGAAAGTTTTAGAATCTTCACTTTTGAATTTTCAACTACTTCTTTAACAAACGCGTATGCTATCCCAGACGCAATTACTAGTTTTTTGCCATCTCCTTCTATTGAATTCAGCTCTTCTACTTTCTTCTGTATTATCTCCCATCTTCTCAACTGTTCTTTTCTATTCCTTCTAGCATTTTCAGGGACTAATGCATATCTAGAAGGATTTTTCGATAGTCTACCCATGACTGGAGGTTTAATATCCTTCATATCAACCTGGGATCTTACATGATTTATTCTTGTATTACTCCTAAAAATAACTGGATGCTTAACTTCTGAACTAAACTCAAATGCGCTCATAATTAAGTCGTAGGCGCTTTGAGGATCATAAGGCTCAATTACTGGAATTAAGGCCATCATTCCATAATATCTGTTATCTTGCTCATTTTGAGAAGACCACATTGACGGATCGTCTGCAGATACTAGAACTAGAGAGCCTTCTACTCCAGTGTAGGATGAACTCATTAACGCATCTGCTGCTACGTTAACCCCTACATGCTTCATTGTAGCTAGAGCTCTTGCGCCCATCATTGCTGCTCCATAAGCTGTTTCGAAAGCTACTTTCTCGTTGGAACTCCACTCTGCATAAACTTTATCCCCATATTTCATTATAGTCTCTATTATTTCTGAAGAAGGAGTCCCAGGATATCCAGCAGCTACTGCTACTCCAGAAGATAATGCACCAAAAGCTATTGCCTCATTTCCTAGAACTATTCTTTTTGACATAATTTGTCATTATGTTTTAAACTTTAAAAATCTAGTTATGTAAATTTTAAAAGTTTACTATATTGATATAGTAGTGATAGTTGTAAGAAAAATAATATTGTAATTATTCGTGAAATTCTATAAAGATAAGTGACAGTTAATGGCAAATAATGTTATGCTATATTTATCAATATATACTAAATTTGGAGACGAATCCAATTATTCCCAATATGACATTTTACCAAAAGAGATTAGGAGCACCTAGCCTTATGATTTTGGCTTTTAGAGAAATAGAGAAATGGAGATTATCAGTAAATATAAGGCTATTCTGACGGACTAGTTTAACTTAATGGGAAAACTGTTTTGATCAAGATCGATAGAAAGAAGACCATCAGAAAGAATTTTTAAAGAGAAGAAGATTCAGTTGCTGAGAGTTCAGATTTGATTTCTTCTATATCGTTGGCTGAAAAATGAGTTTACGTAACTATTAGGCACGGATTCTACGTGTATGACATTAAAGAGAAGATGCTAATATTTCCTATAAATTCTTATGCTTTCTTAGACCTGAAAGTATAAGATTACATTAGGATAATCTGCATTCAACTACATTAAACAGTTTCCTTGACTTTTAGAGTCTAAGGAAGCATAATCTGTTAGTAGAGAGTAGACTGGGAAGATATAATACAAGAACTTTTTAAAGTACTAGTGATTTGATATTCTTGTATGGGTCTCTAAATTTGTAACTTAAAAGCTACGTAGTGAGTTTATAAGTTTTTTAACTTAACTTCTCTATTGGATATCTACCTTTCTTGACAGCAACGGTAACCATACTAATAAATCTATCATAGAGAATAGACTGAGAGACAATATACTAATTAGAGGGAAGAATAAGGAAACATAGCCATCCGCAATTAAAGATGATAAATCTGTTAAGGTAATTAAAATACCACTCTCTACTACTGGGAATTTCGACTTAGAAACTATTTTACCTATTAATACCGGCCATACTAACGAATTACCTACTTGCGATAATATTCCGTAAATTATCAAAAGGTAGAGGAAAGGAGTTAAAGGAAATAGGAACTCCGTAATAACAGCTAGAAATGTACCTAACGCCAAGGATAGGAGTATTTTGTTTTTCGGAAAATAAATAGGAACTAAAGAACCTACAATATTGGCTAAGATAAAGGATATACTAAACCAACCAGCATTAATCTTGTTGAAAATTAAAGGTTCAATTAGTCCTCCTACAGAAGCTAAGGACATACTAAGTATGAATGATATAAGGAGGAGTGGAGAGACTAAGAAGAGAGACTCCTTGACTTTCCTTAAACCGGACTTTTTTACTTCTGTTTTCTCTATGCTTAGAGAGAAAACTAACGGGATTGAGGATAACCAAAATATTGAAGCTATTATAAATAAATCAGCTATGTTAAAAAGGAAAAGTACGATAGCAGATATTATACTCCCTATTGTATAACCGATAAACTTGGAAGATATGAAAAAATTTGCGCTTCTATATCTAGAGCTGAAAGTAGGCTCAGAATATGAGAAGTAAACTGCGTTAAGAAATAGGATTAAGGAAGATGCTATTCCATAAAGTATACCTAAAATAAGCACTAGTTTTAAATTGAGAGGTACCTTTAGATATAGAATGAGATAGAATATACTCTGAAAGGAGAAGGCCATAATTATATTCAGTTTAACAAAATTTTTTAATATTTGAGCTATGAAAGGTGCTAAAAATGCTCTTAATATGACCGCAATAGTGACAAGCACGAAAGCCAGTTCAGTATCATTATATATTTTTTCGAAATATACTGGCAAGTAAAATTGTTGTGATGAAGCAGTTGAAACTAAAATTAATAAAAAATAAATTTTACTTTCAGTTATCTTCATCCTTTTATACCATTAAATAGATTATATTTGCTTTAATCTAAAATCTTTCCTTTCTCTATGAAATATATTATTCTGCTAAGAGAAATTAATCCCCATAATTTTTGCCTTAATGTTAGTTTATTAATCCCTATAGTGTTTAGATATTCTTGGTAGTATTTATATAATTTTATAGTACCATTCAAATATTTTATATTTTTTGTAGCAGCAAATACAGTGAATTCCTTAGATGAAGCTAACATTGGAATAATTTGAAGCGAATCCATGTACTCTGGAATGTTTGGTTTATTGCCTATGAACTCAAATAGAGGAACGAAATATTTGTCATCATAGTATTTAATTTTCTCTATTAAACCTGGATCTTCCCTATAATTGATATTTATTAGAGAGAGTCCTTTTAGTGATCCCATACCTATTTCTACATCAGTTTCACTTTTTATTCCGTTTTGTCTTTCTATATTCTCTAGTTTATTTAGCATTATTTCCGTTGACTTTTTGACAATTTCGGGATTTTGTGTTATATATGATAATTTAGCTAATGCTAGTAAGTCTTCTCCCCAGTATTCGTCTAATTTAAATATTTTATCAGATACTCTTGTGAGGATTAATTTATCTTTAGTAATATCATACAGTTTTAACTGAAAGAGAGAGGAATGTATAGTTGCCCTCTTTGATAATAACTCATTAACTACTTCATATGATTCATTATTTCCAGTAACAAAATATGAGTCTATAAGAGACCATATATATAAATTGTAATCTCTATCTGCTAGGCTAAGAGCATTTATAGCAAGTATGTCTTTATTGAGTGAGTGTATAAGATTTATAGTTATACTCGTAGATATCTTTTCCTTCTGTACCTCTTCTTTGACATATCTTTTTAAATCTGGATCCTTATCTAATACAGGATTTAGATCTAATTCGACCCACATTGCTATCTAAATAAATAATACTTTTAAACAGCTTTTTTTTTTAACTGTAATAAAGTCTAAAAAGCTGTCTTAGATTTGAAGTTTATTTTATGATGATAAATATCTACTTTTCAGATTATAAGTTAATTCAAGTAAACTTCTTTTATCAATTCTTTATAGTGTGAATATTAATAATTAATAAAAATATCTAAGTAACGAATAATAGGAAAAATCTTATAAGTAAGTTATTTATTTAGCATTATAAAATGTTCTCTTCCTATATTGTTTAACATTTGCTTAGTTGCCAAAAATATTAATAGATGTTCTTTATTAGGACCTATAACTAATTTTTGAATTTACTACTTTTAAAAAGTTATTTTATTTTAGGCCATCCAATTGTAGAATCTCAGAACAACTATCATCTTAAGAAATTTTTTATTTTATATACAACCCTTAATGTTATGAAGAAAATTTCTAACTTAAAAATCAAGATATTAAGCGATAATTTTGTTTCAACAGTTGTTCCTCCTCTACTTGGAGAATGGGGATTTTCTGCTCTAATTGAGGCAGATGATGTAAAAATACTTTACGATGTAGGTAATTCAGGATATCCTGTGCTATACAATTCCGAAAAAATGGGAATAGATTTAACAAAAGTAGATTACGTAGTGTTAAGCCATGGACATATAGATCACACCGGCGGATTAGGAAATTCGGAATTGGTTAAAAAACTTGAGGGAAAAATTGTAGTAGCTCATCCTTCAATATTTGAGAAGAAGTTGATGAAATGGTCTAATAAGTTAGAATACATTGGAATTCCAATGAGTATGGATGAGATGGAAAAACATTTCCATTTAATATTAACTTCTAAACCTCTACAAATAACTGAAGGAATAGTTTTTAGCGGTGAAATTAAGCGATATGGTTTTAATGAATATACTAAAGGTCTATATACGGCAAGAGATTTTTCTTTGGTTGATGATCACATGATTGACGATACTGCATTGTTTTTGAGCACTGAAAATGGATTGGTTGTATTAACTGGTTGTGGACATTCTGGAATTCTTAACATACTTAACTACGCTAAAGAATCTTTAGGTGAAAATGTGTATGCTGCGCTTGGTGGTTTTCATCTTCTATTTTCTCCTAGAAATGAAGTTGAGAATGTATCTAAAGAGTTACTTAAATTAGAGAAAATAGGCCCAGCCCATTGTAGTGGAAATACTATTAAAAGCATAATAGCTGAAGGAAAAGATAAGTTCCTTGACGCAGGAGTAGGCCAGATAATAACGTTTTAAGATTAGAAGTAACGTTTCATTTCATGTACCACGTACCTAATGCTTTAGCTCCTAATTTACCTTTTGAATCATAAAATTCTATTGATACTATAGCTACGTCGTCATTGCTTTTAATTACTTCACCCTTAGAGTAAAATGGACCGTCCTTCATTGGTTCTAAAAAATTAATTTTCAACTCTTGAGTAACTTGATTTCTTCTCTTGTTTATGCTTAGCACTGCCATAGCGCCAGCATAGTCTAGGAGAGTCATTATTATTCCACCGTGAAGTATATTTCCGAGCCTAGTAAATTCCTTTTTAAATGGTATCATAATTTCGCAATAGCCGTTTTCTATTTTGAGAATTTTAATATCTAAAAACGAAAATAAATATTCGTTATCTTTAAGGATATTTTCGACTTGGTTTATTTCCATATGAATATTTGACACAAAAGAGATTAAGAAAGTTCTCAACTTGATAATAGCTTTTCTTAATAAATATATATCAGTAAAAATGCTATAGAATATTTAAAATAGTAATGAAATATCATTACTGAAGTGTTGTGGTGAATGCTTCTCCCTAGTAAATGCTTATTAGACACTAAGGAATTTTATACTTATGAGCATAGAGTTAGTTAAAAAGTATGAAGGTAAGATTGAAATATACCCTAAGATTCCGGTACGTTCTTATACAGATTTTTCCCTGATTTATACTCCTGGAGTGGCAGAAGTTTCGAGAGAGATAGCAAAAAATAAGGATAAAAGTTTTGAGTTAACTAGTAGATGGAATTCAGTAGCAATAGTTACAGATGGAACGAGAGTCCTAGGTCTAGGAAATATAGGACCTGAAGCAGCTATGCCTGTTATGGAAGGGAAGGCAGTTTTATTCAAGTATTTGGGTGGAGTTGATGCGTTTCCATTGCCTATAAATGTTAGATCCGCGGATGATTTTGTAAAGGTAGTGAAATCCATGGAACCGTCTTTTGGAGGAATAAACTTAGAGGATATAGAAAGTCCTAAATGTTTTTATATTCTGGAGACTCTTCAGCAATCATTAGATATACCAGTATGGCATGATGATCAGCAGGGTACTGCAGCAGCAATATTGGCTGGATTAATAAACTCTATGATATTAACAAATAGAACTCCAGAAGAGTCTAAAGTAGTATTATTTGGCGCCGGAGCTGCAAACATTGCTACTGCAAGGATATTATCAAGTTATGGATTTAAACTTGGAAATATGATAATAATAGATTCTAAAGGTCCAATTTACTCTGAAAGGGAGGACGTTGATCATTTCATGTATCATCATAGATGGAAATACGATCTTGCTGTAAAGACCAATAAATTTAATGCTAAGGAAATTGAAGAGGCGTTTAAAGACGCTGATATAGTGATTGCAGCTTCTTCGCCTGGACCAGATGTTATTAAGAAAAAATGGATAAGTTTAATGAAGAGTAATCCAATAGTTTTTGCTTTGGCTAATCCTGTACCAGAAATCTTACCTCAAGACGCTATAGAGGCTGGAGCTGGAATTGTGGCAACTGGGAGAAGTGACTTTCCAAACCAAGTAAATAATTCATTAGTGTTTCCTGGAGTGTTTAGAGGAGTTTTAGATAGCAGAGCTAGGAAGGTAACTGATGAAATGACCATAGCTGCTTCAGAAACATTAGCGGAATACGCTAGAAGTAAAGGATTAAGGAAAGATTATATAATACCTAGAATGGACGAATGGGAAGTATATTACAAGGTGGCTTCTTCTGTTGCAACAAAGGCAGTAGAATTAGGATTAGCTAGAATTAAGATGAGTAAGGAAGAGTTCGAAAATATTGCTAAAAAAAGAATCCTAAGAAGTAGAAAAATAATGAGTCTTATTGATTCTGATAATGAATAATCTTTATTTTTATCTAAAAATAATTTAAATAGAAGATAAAGTATACTAGAGCACATGGAAAAAGAAATTAATAAAGAAAATCAAGAGAGAAAAGTAAAATGGATTACTTTAAGGGGATTATTAGCTCTTGTAATTCCCATTTCTGGATTTATAACTGCATATCTATTAAATAATCTTGTCTTATTAGATTACGTTCATGTTATGTCTGGTTTATTGTGGACTGGTATAGATATTTTTATGGGATTCGTATTAACCTTTGTATTGAGGTCGTTAGATTTCAAGGAGAGAGCTGACGTGGCTAGAGGTCTAACTCCGACTATGCTCTTCCTTATGCCAAGTATAGCATCTGTAGCTGTAACAAGCGGATATTTTCTATCTAGTGAACTAGGATTGTTTAGCTTAACTTCTCCACTAATAATATCTTCTGGAATAATTATAGTTATATTAACTATACAAGGTTTTGGAATATTCTTACCGAATAACGTTAGAGTATTAATAGAATTAAATAAAGATAAACCTAATTATGGGAAAATTTCTAAGTTAATGATGATAAACTTTAGACTTTCTGGAATACAAGGGATACTTCAATTAATCCTAGTTTTCATTATGGCCCATTTAGCTATTTTATAACTCAATATTTTAGTTTTTTAGAGATAGATCTCAAATCTTCATAACAAAAATTTAAAAAGTAAAGTATTTTCATAATAATATGAAACGTGAAATAGTATATATTTCAATAATAGTTCTGATCTTATCAATGTATGCACAGTATTCAACACTAGCAGGATCCGGATATTATTATGTACAGACTAATTCTCCTCAATACTCTATTCTACCAGATTCAATATTCGTACAAAGTTTACCTTCTAATTATACTTTACCATTTGCAGTCCTACTTAATTTCACTAATTATGGAAGTTTAATGAAATATACTTATTCCATTGTAGGTAAGTCATCACAATATATTTCTCCTAGTAGCTTTAGAGAAAAATATTATCCGTCTAATTCTTATATTAATTCATTAGTTAAGTATCTCAAGACTTATGGAATAAAGTTTACAGGAAATTATGGTTTAATCCTAACCTTTAATGGTACAGTAGGAGAAATAGAGCAAGCATTTCACACATACATTAATATTTACTATTATCCACTAAGGAATATTTATTGGTTCGGATTAGTTGGAATAACAAATGTAGGTCCTTTCTATTATTTTACAAATAATGTAACTCCGTCATTGCCTTATAATGTAGGAAAGCATGTCTTAGGTATTGTAGGAATAGACAGTATTGATCCACATGTATATCCAGCTATACAACAGACATGGAAAGTTAAGATGAATTCGACTTCAGATTCTTCTTTAGTATCTAAAGTTCTTGTAACGCCAACAGTAATAGCTAACTACTTTAATTTCACAAAACTATACAACCTAGGGTATCTTGGACATGGAGAAACAATAGGAATAGAAGGTGTTCCAGAGTCTTTCGTTAATTCCAGCGATATTTATTCCTTCTGGAATAAATTCGCAATAGTTCCCAGAACTGGAGGTCTTCAAGTTATTGCTTTCGGTACTGACACTTCTTCAGGTCAATCTGGTGAGAATGAACTAGATGCCGAATGGTCTGGGGTATTTGCTCCTGCATCTCAAGTTGATATAGTGTTTTCTGACGGTTATGTAGGAGGTACTGCCTTAGTTAACAATCTATTAAATTACTATTACGAACTTTACTACATGATAAACTATATTAATCCAAATGTAATATCAATATCAGTAACTATTCCAGAATCATACCTTGCAGCGTATTACCCAGCTATGCTTTATATGATTCATAACATAATGATTCAAGCAGCTGATGAAGGAATTTCGGTATTAGCGGCTTCAGGAGATTGGGGATTTGAAAGCAATCACCCTCCTCCTAATTTTATAATAGGAACATATAATACCATATGGTATCCAGAAAGTGATCCCTTCGTTACTGCCGTAGGAGGAATATTCATTAGAGTAAACCAAAACGATACAGTAATTTCGATAAGCGGTTGGGATTATAGTACTGGTGGACTAAGTGTAGTATTTCCTGGCCAAGAATATGAGTTAACATCGCTTATTCCTTTAACTCCGCCAACTCCCAGAACATATCCTGATATCGCATTTATATCTGCGGGCGGATATAATATTCCTGAATTCGGCTTCGGATTACCTCTTATATTCCAAGCACAACTATTCGTATGGTATGGAACTAGTGGAGCATCACCGATGACTGCTGCAATGGTAGCTTTAACCGGTGTTAGATTAGGAGCACTAAATTATGAGCTATATCACATATCTTATAATGGAAATATATTAACTTCTAAAGGAATTATACAAGGTCTTCCAGCATGGATTCCAATTACTACAGGAGCTAATCCTACGCCTGCTCACTATGGATGGAATTTTGTTACTGGTCCAGGAAGTTATAATGCCTACAATATGGTATATGATTTAAGAATATATTATCAAAACCTATTATAAATCTTTTTTATTAAACTAAGTCTAATTCTTATCTAAATTTAAAAAGTTCTTATATAATAGCGTAAAGTTTTATAAAGTATTTATAAATATAAATCATTTTCAATGTATATTACATTTAAAATTTTTGTGTTAATTTTCATATATTTTTGTACTTTTTGAATAATATGATTGTACTATCTACTACTCTAATCATGAAATACTTATAAACATTCATGTAAGAAGTAAGATTTCTATAGTATATTTGAGAATATTCATAAAAAAGCCTAAATTTTTAAATTCTGACAGCCAATTATTAATTATGGCAGAGGAAGAGATAAAGAAAGTCCTAATGCAAAATCCATCGATACTAATAGATGTATTGACTGCAAAACCAGAAATCATTTATGAAGCACTAGCAAGGTTAACTCCTTGGCAAAATTTACCTACCAAGGATGATATAAGGAGAATTGAGGACAAGATGGTTACTAAGGACGAAGCAAAAAACTTCGCAACAAAAGATGACCTAAAGGTACTAGAAGCTAAGATGGTTACTAAGGACGAAGCAAAAAACTTCGCAACAAAAGATGACCTAAAGGTACTAGAAGCTAAGATGGTTACTAAGGACGAAGCAAAAAACTTCGCAACAAAAGATGACCTAAAGGTACTAGAAGCTAAGATGGTTACTAAGGACGAAGCAAAAAACTTCGCAACAAAAGATGACCTCAATAAGGCAATTAGAAAAATTGAAACTACTATAACGGCACTAGGTGCTAGATGGGGACTTTTAAACGAAAATACCTTCAGAATAGGTATTAACGACATTCTTAAGGATTTAGGTTGGAAAGTCTCAGAAGAAGTCTTGTATGATAAAACGGGATACATCTATGGAGAACCGTCTGATGTAGAAATTGATGTTACAGTAAGAGACGGTCAAACGATTATTATTGAAATAACTTCTGCAATAAAAAGAGGCGATTTACCTATAATATTGAGGAAAAGGGAATTTTATGAGAAAGAAAAGAAAATAAAAGTTGATAGAGTTATTGTCATAACTCCATTCATTCATGATAAGTATCCAGATAGAGTAAAGGCTATGGCAAAGGACATGGGAATTGAAATCTTATATCCAGAATAACATATAAGCTAATTCTTAGTGTTATACAATTAACCCTTATTAGCTTTACATTTTGCTACTTATCCCAAAAGTTTCTTATTCATTTAGATAGCATAAAATAGGAAGCAATAAGACAAAAATTTACTGATTACTGTAATTAACTCCTAAATTATTATATCTTAATTTTATTAAAAATTTTAATATATTCTCTATATTTGCCCCAATGACATATTTTCTTATATCCATAAGTACTTTATTATACTTCCTAATACTTTAAAGAGAAAGGTGGAATTGCAAGAGTCATAACAAATTATGCACTATAAACTAATAGATATAAATAAGATCAGATCTTTAGATTTTAAAGCATAGGGTATTTATTATTTATAAAAAATGGGTTAATTATAATACAAAGTAGTATTGAGAAGCGTTCTATTTTTTCTTTATAAGAAAAAGAATATAGTTTATTATACTCATAATCAGGAACAGTAAGAATAATGCATTAAATAATTGATACAAATAAAGCAGATTTCATTATTCATGTCTTTATCATTTTCTAATATTATAATAATATTCCTCAGTTTACTTTCAGAAATATAAAAGATCTAATATAACACTTAAAAATTTCCTAAAAATATTGCAAAATCAATTATCTAAATTACATTAAATTCACATGAATCACTAATAATAAATAAAAATTATTTTTACTAATCAGATTTTGGGTCTACCGTAAAAAGGCGAGGTTTGTCGTTCGTTTTATCATTATTGTATTCAATATTCCATGCTTCAACATTTATTATAAAACTAGATTTTTATTAAACAATATCATTTTACTCTATAGTATTTAATAATAAGAGATTTTTCTTATAAGGATCTGCATACATTATCTTCTATGATAGTTGATGATCCTTCTGTTAAATGTTCCTTTGATTTACACAATATTTTACCGTTTTCGACTTTAACTAAATTGATATAATAGCTCTCTTCAAGTCCCTCCGGCGTAACATTCAATTTCCAACTTTCTAGTACTGTACCTTTATTTACATGAAATTCTGCCATGCATGATCCACAGACTGGACATCGTATTCTTTTCCAAGAAGTTAGAAAACCACATTTTGCACATTTCATCAATATTCATCACCATAAATAATTACTGTGGAAGAATTACCAAACCCTGCCATGCTTAGACTTAGACCAGTCTTAGCGTTTTTAACTTGTCTATTTCCAGCTTCGTTTCTAATTTGGTAAAAAGCTTCTATTGCTTGAGCTATTCCACTAACACCTATTGGATGCCCTTTTGAATTTAAACCTCCACTAGTATTCAACGGTATATCTCCATTTATTTCAGTAGTTCCATTGATTACTGCCTTCCAACCTTCGCCCTTCTTGAAAAATCCTAGTTCCTCTGATTGGATTATTTCTAAGATAGTTGCCATATCATGTAATTCAGCAAAATCTATCCTTTCTACATGAGATTTTTTTATAGCGATTTCTCCAGCTTTTCTGACAGATGGAAGTTCAGTAAAGTTTTCTCTGTCAGCAATGAAGGAAGTATAACTAGAAAATCCTACTCCTTTAATGAAAACTGGTTTATTAGTGTAACTTAATGCGTCTTCATTTCTTACCATAAGTAAAGCTGCGGCACCGTCGCTTATTGGAGTAAATTCAAAAAGTCTTAGAGGTTCTGAAATTATTGGTGAATTAAGAACCTCATCTAACGTAACTCTCTTCTGTATATGTGCATAAGGATTAAGTGATCCATTATAGTGATTTTTGACAGCTACTTGAGCTATACTTTCCCTAGTAGCGTCGTATTTTTTCATGTACTCAATAGTAGCTAATGAAGCTAAAGAAGGTAATGAAGATACTCTTTCACTCTCAGGAAGTAAGGATGATATTATTTTAGTAACTTGTCTAGTTTTCTTTTCTGACATTTTTTCTGCACCTAGCACTAGAACTGCGTTAGCTTCCTTAGATTCTAATAACGACTTAGCTACAAGTATTGCTGAACCACCACTTCCACTCGTATTATCCACCCTAATTGACGGTACATTATCTAATGAGAGATACGTCGAAATGAGATTATTCAATCCAGATATTTCGTTAAATTCTCCAGAATATGAGTTTGAAAGTACAATAAAGTCTATAGGATATTTCAAAAGATTTCTGGTAGCTTCTCCTACAAGTTCAAATATGCTTTCCACTCTTTTTCCGAACCTCGTGATTCCTACGTCAACTATTGCAACCATAAAACTACGCTATATTCTTGAATTTAAAAATTTTCTTTGAAGTACTATATTCTTGAAGATTAATTAAAAAATATTTTTATTTATTTATATTTTAAGAAGAATGACTAAGTATTCGATTTCTTGTAATCATACCGTAGTATATAATCAGAGATATAAGAAAATAAAAACTAATCTCCATTCTAGACTTTGTTTTTAGTTATGGAAAACCAAGAAGCCATTAGATAGAAAAAACATGAACATAAAATTTGTTAATTATTTTGGAGATTTAGGATATATAATAAATTCAACTCTCTACGTTTTGAGAAATATGAAACTTGATCTGAAAGAAATTATGGAAAAAGATTTCGTAGTAAATAAATCATCAAAGGTTTATTATAAACTACATTAGCGAAGAAGTTTTTGTTGAAGATATAACATATCTAGAATTAGAGTGTTTGAAAATGCTAGAAAATAAATTTAACTCAAAATTAATTAAAAATAGGAATTTATAACATAGCTAAAGAACTACATATTATGAAAGATTCTCTAACTGGAGACTTTAACATAATTATCATTGCTAAACATAACTAAGGTAAAAGAGTTTCTAGTTAAATTATAGATTTTTATTTTACATATGAATTTTCTTTATTTAAGAATTTTATTATTTTAAAAGAAAATATGGATTATTATGAATTTTTCTTCTGTTAAGATTCATATATTCGTTAGGATATTCAATTTTCAAAAATGTTTCAGGGTATTTGTCTAACGGTATCTGAGAAATGTCTTCGTGAGTTTTAAGAAGATATGATTTAATTTGTGTAATATATCTCATAATTTACCATCTTTTTTGGAATTTTTATAGATATTGAATTATAACTTATTATGTATGTAATGTTCGTTATAACTCTTAATTTTTCAGTAATTAATAGATCTCCTCGAGAGAGTGTCCCAAGCGCAAATAATTGAATAAATATAGTATGATAGAAAAACAATTTTATAATTAATTAAGAATAAAATATAATTATATCTTTCAGTATAACGAGAGATTAAGCTTATATTGTAATGGAAAATAATCAAGTATAGAGAAAAACAGAATTTCCAACATAGTCCACACTACCTTGATCAACTCTCGCGGTACAAGTTAGTGGGCGAGTTGACTCTCCGGAACACGCGATAACACAGAAGTGTAGATGTAGGAGTTGTAAATCAACGCGATAACGTAGACAAAGAGCTCGACCATACCCTTTTCAGTAGCGTAAGGCCTCCAATACCTCCTCAAGAAGATCCCAAAGAACTCCACTCCTGAAACTAGAGAAACCTATCAACCAGGTCGAGGACTTCCCCCACGAAGCCCCTATCCACTACCTTATAACCGCTGCGAGAGAAGCCAACCTTATTGTCCGGAAAATTGGCCAGTTCCACTTGAATCTCGTGAACTATCATTGTAGGCGACATGAGGTTGAAGACCTTGAAGCCGAACTCCTGTTCCTCTTCTTTGTAAACTCTCCCTTGAACCTCCTCCTCACTTTGCACTTAATGTAAAAGAAGAGCGTGTTAGCCGCCTCCCTGTACTTCCTCTGCCTTAGCTCTAGCTCAAACTTCTTCTTCAATGTTTCCTTGTTCCTCTTCCCGAAGGGTACCTCGATTAGGAAGGAATCCACGATCCACAGCTTTCCAACCTTTCCGTATAACGCACTGCTAGGTAAGTAGTCAGCAAGTCTACTCATCTTCCCCTCCAACTCCTTGGCGTACTCCTTGAACAGAGTCTTTACCTCTCCCCTAAATTTCTTTGCCCTCCTATGGATCTCCGACTTAGACTTGTACTCGCCTAGGAACCACCTTACCACCACGTCTGACTCGTAGTAGCTCCGCACGTCCCTGTAGGAGCACGTCCACACAATCATAACTATTAACGCTCTCAATATGAAGAGGTCAGAGAGACGCGACAGCACTTCAGACGTGATCAGCATGTAGTTCATTTTCACAAGTGTTTTATGCCTTGCTGATAAATGTTCATAGGGGACCGGGCCGTTGTAGTATTCTATCCAATGCTTCATGTGAATCGGTACTACATCGTCCCGTTTCCCTTTAAGTATTACGCGACTTTTTGCTTCAAGCGAAAATTCAAAATTTCTCAGTAATTCACGATATCTTTTGAATTATTATCTATAAACCTTTACATAGATTTATTCAATTATTTGCACTTGGGACACTCTCTCGAGAAATAATTTTATGCGCGTTTTCTAGGCTTGCACATATGAAATTCCTTTTAATCATTTTTCCCACTTTTACACAACATACATAATGTAAATTAATATTAGTTTGTTTAACAGATAATCTAATTCTTATTATTTTTACAAAAATTAATAATCATCATATATCATTATTAGTACATTATCGTAGTCTATGAATTCCATTAATTTATAGAAGGAAATTCTAACAATTCTTTAATATGATTTAAAAAAGATTTGTAGATGGAAAGGTTGTATAACAAGATGAACATAAAATGATTAGGAGATGGAAACATAGACCTACATAAATTACATTAATCTTAACAAAAGAAGGAAATATCGGTAATTTTAACAAACATTTTATAGCACTAATTATAAATAAATTAAAAATAAATATATTTTAGCTATTCTGATCTTACAAGTATTCAAAATGAAAAGTAAAATATAATTATCTTTCGTCAGTTATGTAATTATGGGGTACGTAGATTCTCATACACACGTATGGTTTAGGGAAGCTATAACAGAAGAAATGAGAAAAAGAAGTGAAATAGTAGGTTACAGAATACCAGAGTTTTCTCTAGATTATATAATTAAGGAAATGGATAATGCACAATTGGATTATATTACAATAATAGCCTATCCTTCTAGAGAACTTTGGGGCATAAAAGAGGATTTTCCTTTAAAGATAATAGATGTTTGTAAGAAGTATCCAGATAGATTCGCAGTTATTGGAGGTGTTGAAGTAAATAAATTAAGTGTTCAGGAAACTAAAATATGGTTAGAAAAACAATATGAGGCAGGAATTTCAGGTTTTAAACTACATCCTCCGCATATGTGGATTAAGCCAAACGATTATAGAGAAGAAGAAAAAGGAATGAAACAACTTGAAATACTATACGAATTTTCTCAAGATAATAAATTACCTGTAGTAATACATACTGGAACTAGTTTTTTCCTAACTGCAAGAAATAAATACGCTGACCCGATCTTCGTTGATGACGTAGCAGTTGATTTTCCAAGATTAAGAATAATAATGGCACATGCTGGTAGACCTAACTGGGTAAATACTGCTTTCCAGTTAATAAGAATAAGGAAGAATATATACACAGATCTGTCAAGTATACCTCCAAAGAGAGTTCTAGAATATTTACCTAGATTAGAAGAAATAAATGAAAAAGCTCTTTACGGTAGTGATTTTGGCGGTCCCGGAACAAAAGGTTTAGGAGATAACCTTAGAGAATTCCTCAATATTCCATTGTCTTTACTTGCTATGGAGAATATAACTAAAAATAATCCAAGAAAATTAATCAAGACTTTAGGTTAAATTTTTCCTTAATGTTCTTCCTTACAGTTTTTTTGTCTAGTTTTCCAGTGCTTGTCTTTGGAATTGAATTTACAAAGATTATTTTGTCTGGCAACCACCATCTAGGAAATTTATTCAGTGACATTAGATAATTCCTGATATCTTCCTCTTTAACCTTATATCCTGATTTTGGGACTACCAAGGCCACTGGTCTTTCTCCCCATTTTTCATCAGGAATACCTACTACTACTGCCTCCAATACTGGTTCAAATGACATTATAGCGTTTTCTAGATCTACTGAAGATATCCATTCTCCCCCACTCTTTATAAGGTCTTTTGCCCTATCGACTATCTTTATATTACCGTCAGGGTAGATAACTGCAATATCTCCAGTCTTAAACCACTTTTTACCATTTACATTAACTATGCTCTCAAACGTTTTTTCTGGCGAATTAAAGTACTCTTGAGTTACCCAAGCTCCTCTTATTATGAGTTCTCCTATACTTTTACCATCCCAAGGTAACTCGGTTAAATCTGGGGATATTAATCCTATTTCTATACCAGGCATAGGAATGCCTTGCTTACTTAGCTTTTCTACGTCGTCTTTAATATTTACTGTAGTTATTGCTTCAGTTTCAGTCATTCCCCATGCATGATAAGTCCTTATTCCCATCTCTTTAAAGGACTTTATTAGACCTTTTGGTGGTTCAGCTCCTCCAGTTATAGCTATCTTAAGAGACGATATGTCTATTTTTTCTCTTTTTATATAATCTAAGAAAGATATCCACACTGTCGGAGCTGCTGACGCAACTGTAACCTTTTCCTTAGAAATAAGCTCTGCTAAATCTTCTGGACCGGGCTTAGGACCTGGTAATACAAGTTTGGCCCCAGTCATTAATACAGCATAAGGTAGATCCCAAGCTGATATATGGAACATGGGAACTACAGGCATTACAACATCGTCTGAGGATATTCCTATAACATCTTTTGCTAAAAGCTCTACGGAATGAATAAAAATACTTCTATGACTATAAACAACTCCTTTAGGATGACCAGTGGTACCGGAAGTGAAACACATTACTGCTCCGCTTTTCTCATCTACGTTATCGAAAGAATATATAGGATCAAAACTATCAATGAGTGTGTCAAGATCATTAGACATTATAAAAAACCTGGAATTTACTCCATTTTTTAACTCTTCAGTAATTCCTTTAAGATCTTCATCGATGAATACTATTTTATCGTTTGCAAAGTTTATTACATACTCTATCTCGTTTGGCATAAATCTTACATTTATTGTGTGAAGTACTGAGCCTATTAGTGGTACGGCAAAGTAAAGTTCTAAATGTCTTCTAGTGTTCCATGCTATTGATCCAACAACACTTTCTCTAGTTACTCCCTGTTCTAACAAAAATCTAGATAATTTCCTAACCCTTTTAGCGAAGTCTCCGTAAGTAATTTTCTCAATATCATTCTTATTTCTGGAGACTATTGTTTTCTCTTTATATAATCTTTCTATTCTCCAGAAGATATTGTTTACATTAAGATCAAAATCCATAATAGTGGATTTCATAAAATCTTTACCGAAAAGAAACTTATTAACCTTACTTTTAAGTAATATAAAAAAATCAAATATAATTCAAATATTTCCATATTCATAATTTGTCGAATACTATTTAATATTCGCTGAGACTATACAATAGTTATGTGGGAAATACAGTTTTACAATGAAAAAGTACTCTTCGGTAACAAATCTATAGAAAAATTAAAAGAATTAGAAATCAAACATCCTATCATAGTAACTACAAAATCTCTCATAAATTCGGAGTTGATATTAAAAATAAATGAATATATTAAAGCTGATAAAATTATTCAAGGGCCTTCTCAACATACTCCAGAAAACGAACTCGAGGAACTTGAAACTTTGATTACGTCAAAATCGGTAATAAGTATAGGCGGAGGAAGTGTTATAGACGCTGTAAAATTGGCAAATCCATATCTTCATATAGCTATTCCTACTACTCTTTCAGGAGCCGAACACACTGCCATAGCTGGATTTACGAAAGAAGGAATAAAAGTGTCTAGTAAAGTAAAACCTCCAGATATAATAATTTTAGACCCAGAAGTTATAAAATACACTCCTGAATGGCTCCTTAACAGTACTGCTTTTAGAGCTCTGGATCATGCTATAGAAGCAATATACTCAACTAGGGCCTCGCCTTTCACCGATGCGCTATCAATTGAAGGATATAAATATATGATTAATTGTTTAGAAAAAAAGGATTTACTTCAATGTCAAATTGGAGTTTGGTTATCGTCTTTGGCTTTTATGTACGCAGGACGTGGACTAAGTCATGTATTTGGATATATTTTTGGCCCAGCTTTTAACATTCCACATGGAATCACGTCATGTATTTCGCTTCCAAAAGCTATAGAATTTAACATAGAACAAGCTAAAGGAAAACTATCATTATTAGACAATGACGTTAAAGAACGCATAATAGGCTTAATGAAGAAGGTTAATCTTATGGAAAAATTATCTAAATATGCTTCTCTAGAAAACGCTTTAAAATTTTCTACTTTATTAGCAAATTTAACTAATAATAGTGAAAATCCTAGAAAGATAAGTGTTAAAGATGCAGAAATGTTTATCAAATCTCTCTTTTAAATTTATATTCTTGAATAACTATAATTAATTATGTTATTTCTACTTTGGTTTAAAGTAAAACAGCCAGAAAGTTTATCTCAAAAAAGATTAATGGAAATCTGGGAGAAAGAAGCTGAAGCTACTATGTCTGCAGTAAAATCTGGAAAGATAAATAGTAGAAGCTCTATCAATAATTATAGTTCAAAATTCATAGTCTATATAATAATTTAATATAAAAATAAATAGAACTATAAGCAATAATAAAATATCTATCATTTTAGTAATTATTCAACTCATACTCCAAGGCGAGCAAAAACACTCCTTATATAATAATTTGAAAACTTTTTCCACTAATCATATTGATTAGACGTGCTAAAGCACAAAAACTATACATTTTCTAGTTATTTTATTTCTATATTATAATATTCCTTAAATTTCAATCTAACAAAATTGAACATAAATATAATCGAGCCGATTAATAGGTAAGTTCCTCCTATTCCTAGAATTTCTATTAAAATACCACCTACTGGACCAGAAAGTGCAAAGATTCCCTTAGATATTACTTGTATGAATCCCGACGCCCTTCCCCAATACTCTTTATTTATATATCTTAACTGAGTGACAGAACCTAAGGTTGAGGTTATTCCTGATAAAAATGAAATAAGAAAGGTTGGAATTATAGCAATGAATACATAATGAATTAAGTCATAAGATGCTATACATATCGACATTATCGCTATAAGTGTAAATTGATAAAAGCCTAATTTACCTTTATTTATCCTTAAGGCAAAGATTGAACCAACTAACAATCCCACTTGTGCAGTAATTATCAAGATACTATAGTAAATCGGCCCTAAATGTAAAAAGTCTTGCACGTAAAATATCATAAGTAATTCTAAAATTCCAAAGAATAGATTCTCTAACGTAAGAATACTTATCTGTGTAAGTACTTTATTCTTCCTTACATAATTAAACCCGTCTATAAGACTTTCCTTGAAAGTAATTCCTTTTTCTCCTTCATTAAATCTATCCTTTATATTTACTGGTAAGGATAGGAAAATTGCCATGGCCAAAATAACCAGAGTAGGGATTATTGAGAATCTAAAAATGAAGGTAAGAATTATACCTACTAAAGCATTAGCTAAGAACCCTAATCCTCTAAGAATAATTCTACCTATAGATATAATCTTTTTGTATTCTTTCTCATCTACATTTTGTTTAGTCCATATACTAAATATAGTATCAGTTATATTGGCAGTGAAACCAAATACTATTGCTGACAAATAGAACAGTAAAATCATGAAGAAGAGGTTATCAGCTAATAATGCGATTTGAGATAAGAGTAAGATCATGAAAACTATTAGTGATAACATTAAAAGTATTAACTTCTTCTTTCTCGATAAATCTATGACCGTTCCAGTGAAGTAACTGAAGAAGTACGGTATCGAAGGAAGGCTTAGTAATATTCCCGTGAGTAAGCTGGAGTCGGTAAGCTTTGATATGACCCATCCTGCTAAGAGTATGAAGAAACCCTCATCAACTATTATCAGATAAGTTGGAAGTAAATTATATGTCGCCCACCAAATGGTTTTCTTCATCTTTCATATCCTCTATATCTTTCATTTTTCTTAGTTGATGTTTAAATTTTTCCCATAGTATATCATCAGCTATAATATCATTTAATGCAGCTAAAATACCTTCATATAGTCCTAGATTATAATTACAAGTGTAATTATCTACTGTAATCTTTCCGTTTTTAGCAAAATCTATGTGGCCAAGACACGCATTACAGATTTTCATTATATCGCACATCTTGCATTGATCTATTTTAGTCTTTATATTAATATCCTTGAGGAAATTCCTTACCCCAATTGTTTTTGTATTAATTAATCCTTCCTTTATATTACCCATGTAGAATCTGTTATCGTATGATAACATATAGCAAGGATATATATCGCCATTAGGCATGATAGTTACATTATTAAACCCTGCAGTGCAATGAGAATTTAAGGATCGTTTATTGATAATAATTTTTTTTATAAAATTATATATCTCCATAATTTTTGCTCCTTCTGCAAACAGATATGCCATATATCTTCCTAATTCGAAAGCCATGTCGTATATTTTCTCTTCATATAAACGTAGCAAGTCATCTGAAAACATTTTTAGAAATTCATTTCCTTGACCCACTTTGGTAAGTGGACTAATGGCCACATTGTATATACCATATTTATTGTAGAAAAATTTATAAATAAAAAGCATACTTATATTTTGTTCAAGATGTATAGGTGAATAAACGGCCTCAATAGTAATATGATCTATATCTATATCCTTTATTAATTTCTGTAGATTCTTATCAATTATTTTAAAAGTTCCTAAATTATTTCGAAATATTCTAGCTTTATCATTTATATTTTCAGGACCGTCTAAACTAACTACAATATCAAACTTATTTTTATTTAAAAATTTTATTATCTTATCATTAACTAAGGTTAAATTAGTTATTATAATATATTTAGGTAAGTACTTAATTTTATTATTTTCTTTTAACTCTTTAAAGTAATTTACGACTTTTTCAATCAACTTAAAATTGAGTATAGGTTCTCCTCCAAAAAATTTTACTAATAATCTAGAATCATTATAATTGTATTTATTAATAATTTCGTCTATTGCTTTCTTAGTATCTTCGAAATTCATATTTTCTAATTTACTATAACTATAATGACCTGCTGACGCGAAGCAATATCTACATGCTAGATTGCAATCACTGGATACATTAAGTGTTATTTCTGTAATATATACGATAGAAGTATTCAAAAAATCTAATTTAATATCTTTTGTTAGATAATAAAAAAGCTTAGTAGCTTCTTTAGTCCTAAACTTAGGCATTACTCTATGCACCTAAATTATAGTTATCCTTACCCCCATCCGCATAGTCCAATACTGCATTTGATTAACGATTCTATATTCTCTTGAGGCAATATAGCCCTTAGTTCATTTAATCTTTTTTCTCTTTTTGATTCTAATATGTTTATACTCATTTTTTCTCCCTTATTACAGTTTTCGTTAAACGTGTTTTTTTTTAACTACTGATTACCATAAACGTTTTTCATTAGTAACATTATTATTGATTAAGTTAGATTAAACATTTTTATAATTTCTATCTTATTTTAATGAAGACTATAAAATTAATTATAATTTAAGATACGATAAATTACTAGCAATCCGTATTTATAAAGACCATTTTGAATATATTAAAACAGGTATCTAGTCCTATTTTGATTTTATTTTGATTAATGCCGAATGGAATCTCTTAAGGATATAATCTTCAAAATTTCATTTAGAAAATATTTCAAAATTTTAAAATTTATTTATATAATTTAGTTTTTATTTATAATACTTAAATATGATAATATAACCCATACGTCTATAGCTGAAATTCCCCACGCCTCAATAGTTGCAGCAGAAGGCCATGGAACTACTATTGCTACTAAAGTAGCAATTATGAATAAGAGTATCATAGAAATACCTAGTTTCTTTATCTTCATTAATAGTCCTATTCCATACGTTAAAATTGCTATGTCAAATTGAATGAAAAACCATGTGGAAACAAAAACATGAGGATATGTTCCCTCATGATATATTCCTATTAAGGAAAGAAAAATTGCTGCGACCATAACGAATGATGAGCCTACAATTTCCACTTTTCCTTCATTAACAATCACTAAATATATACCATATAGGAAAGTAAATATCGCAACTATTATAAGTCCATAGTTGTATAACCACGGATCTTTAGCTATAGGTCCTCCTAGATCACTAAATGCGTTTCGAGTAAAAACAAACCATGGATTAATAAATATACTAAGAAATATGACTAGCCATGCTAATATGGCAGCTATAATACCAGAGTATTTTAAGAAGTTTATATTCATATGAAGATTTTCTCTTGATTTGTATTTATACTATTCTCCACTAAATTTTGGCTCTCTCTTTTCCTTAAATGAAGATATTCCTTCTTTATGATCCTTAGTCTTCCCTAAATAGCCTTGAATTAAAGATTCGTATTCTAAGAACTCGTTAAGGTCTGAGAAAAGCACCTTATTAACAAGTTTCTTTCCTGCTACATAAGATTGGTAAGGTCCATTAACTATGTTTTCTGCTAGTTTTATAGAATCTTGAATAGGATCATCTACAACTTTGAGTAAACCCCAATTTTCAGCATCTACCGCAGTAAATTCTCCGCCTAATATTAAAAGTGGAACTGCTTTAGGGCCTAAAAATTTACTCAGGAAATAAGCTACACCAGTATCTGAAGTTAAACCGATTCTCTGAAAAGCGGTAACAAATCTTACTTCTTTTTTGGCAAATCTAAAGTCTGAGGCTAATGTTATTCCTATACAAGCTCCTGCAGTAACTCCGTTTATTGCTGCAATGTATATCTTGTCAGAGAATCTGATTTCTGTAATAATTGGATAGAAAGTCTCTCTTAGATCTTTTGTTATATCTTGAGGAATTTCATTGACGTCAGCTCCAACACAAAATCCCTTACCCTCTCCAGTAATTATAACAGCCCTAACTTTAGGGTCCGAGTTAATTTTCTTAAGAGTTGAAATAAAATCTACCCTAGCCTCAAGATTTAATGCGTTAAGTTTTTCTGGCCTATTTAGTTTAATTATTGAATATCCTTGATGATTTTCAACTATCATTTTCCCACTTTGGTTTTCTTCTTTCAATAAAAGCCTTCATTCCTTCTTTAGCACTTTCTGAAGATAAACTAACATAAAAATCTCTTCTTTCTACGTCTAACCCTTGCTGTAATGTAGTTTCTAAGGCTCTAGTTACTGCGTCTTTTGCAAGAACTATAGATAAAAGAGGCTTAGATGCTATATCCTCAGCTATCCTAAACGCTTCGTCCATTAAAGATGCGTCTGGAACTACTTTAGCTACCAAACCCATTTTTTCTGCTTCCCAAGCAGAAATTAATTTTCCTGTTAATACCATTTCCATAGCCTTGTATTTTCCTATAGTTCTAGTTAATCTTTGAGTACCTCCTGCTCCAGGTATTATGCCTAGATTTATTTCTGGCTGCCCAAGTTTTGCACTTTCTGAAGCTATTATGATATCGCATGCCATAGCTAATTCTAGCCCTCCTCCCGCAGTTATTCCGTTTAATGCTGCAATTATAGGTTTTTTGAAACTTCTCATTCTATCCCATAATGGCATATGTCCTTTCATTATTATGTCATTTAATGGCGTTTCATACATTTCTTTGACGTCAGCGCCTGCTGAAAATGCTCTCCCATTGCCAGTTATTATTACTACCTTATTTTTGCTATCTTCTATTTTATTGAAAGCATCGACAAGTTCGTTCACCATCTTAAAATTAATTGCATTAAGCTTATCTGGTCTATTAAGCCTTAATATCCCTATTTTTCCCTTATCTTCAAACTGGATAGTTTCGTACATTTTTCATTCACCTTCAAATATAGGAATATAATGAAAGTTTATATTATTTGGTACAATATTAATCATAATGAAAGTTGCAATAATAGGAGTAGGGAATTCAAAATTTGGTAAAAGAGACGATGTAAGCGTTCAAGAGTTAGCCTGGGAATCTATAAGAGAAGCTTTTAACGATGCGGGAATAACTCAAAAAGACATAGACTATACTGTTGTTGGAAGCACCGCTTACAGAGGGGTTGAACTTTATCCTGCTCCACTAGTTGCGGAATATTCAGGGATTACCAATGTTCCTATGAGAGTAGAGGCTATGTGTGCTACTGGATTAGCTGCGGCTCTCTCTGCATATACTGCTGTAGCGTCGGGATTAGCAGATATAGCTATGGCAGTGGGAGTAGACAAAATGACTGAAGTAGATACTGCAACTTCATTGGCAATAGGAGGAAGAGGAGGAAATTATCAATGGGAATATAATTTTTACGGCACAACTTTCCCTACATACTATGCTCTCTACGCTACTCGTCACATGGCTGTTTATGGTACTACTGAAGAACAAATGGCGATGGTTGCAGTTAAAGCTCATGAAAATGCTTCGTTGAATCCTAAGGCTCATTTTCAAAAGAAGGTCAGTATAGAAGAAGTTCTAAAATCTAGAGTAATTTCCTGGCCTATAAAGCTTCTGGATTCGTCCCCAATAACAGATGGCTCTGCTACAGCAATATTTGCATCAGAATCTAAAGTTAAGGAGTTAAAAATAGAGACACCAATTTGGGTTACTGGAATAGGCTATGCTAACGACTATGCCTACGTAGCTAAAAGAGGAGAATGGACAGGATTTAAGGCTACAGTAGACGCTTCTAGACAAGCGTACAAAATGGCTAAAATATCCCCAAAAGATGTCGAAGTTGCTACTGTACACGACGCATTCACAATAGCTGAAATTATGGGATATGAAGATTTAGGATTCGTAGAAAAAGGTCAAGGAGGAAAATTTGTAGAAGAAGGTCAAAGCAAGAAAGGAGGCAAAATAGGAGTAAATCTTTATGGAGGTTTAAAAGCTAAAGGGCATCCTCTGGGAGCAACTGGTCTTTCAATGATTTACGAAATAACTAAAGAATTAAGAGATGAGTCAGGAAATTTACAGCATCCGTTAAAGAATTACATAGGTTTAGTGCATAATGTAGGTGGAACCGGACACTATGCATATGTAATGGTTATGAGGAGATGAGAAAAATGAAAATAGACGCCATACCTTTAAATCTGAATTATAAAATAAATTATCCTGATGAGTTTTTAAATAAATTGAAAGAAGGGGAAATAGTAGCTAGTAAGTGTAATAATTGTGGAGCGATATATTTTCCTCCTCAAAAAGATTGTTATAATTGCGGTAAAAGTGAGATGAGCAGTATCATATTGCCGAAAGAAGGGGAAATAATGACGTTTAGTAAAGTTGTTCAGAAGCCCCAAGGATTTGAGAAATATCCTGATTATGTTATTGGAATAATAAAAGTCGGAGACGTTAATTTGATGGCTTGGATAGTAGGAGAACCTAAAGTAGGTAAAAAAGTCAAGATAACTACCGACGGTATTAGAGTAATTGGTAAGGTGATAGAATGATAGCCTATGATGAAACTGATCCTAAATCTTTGAATTTAGATGAAATAAAGGAAGTTCAAGTATATAGATTAAGACAAGTAGTAAAGAGAGCATATGAAAATTCGCGTTATTATAGAAAAATTTTCAAAGAAAAAGGGATAACACCAGAAGATATAAGATCTCCACAAGATCTAACAAGATTGCCTTTTACTACTAAAGATAGTTTAAGAGAGAACGCTTATCCTCATGGTGGTGATTTTCTAGCAGTACCTTTCGATGAAATTGTAGGTTGGCATATGACTTCTGGAACAACTGGAATTCCTACAGTAAATGCGTATACAAGAAAAGATATAGAAACGTGGTCACAGTTAGTTGCAAGATGTTTAAGGGCAGCTGGGGTAAATAAAAACGACATAGTTATGAATATTTACGGATATGGACTTTTTACTGGAGGAATAGGACTTCATCAAGGTATACAGAGACTTGGAGCTAAGGTTATTCCATGGAGTGTTGGAAGAACCGAAGCTTTAGTAAAGGCATTAAAAGATTTCGAGGCAACTGTTATTACCGGAACTCCCTCTTATGAGTTATTAATAGCTGAAACTATGAAGAAACTTAATGTAGATCCAGATAGTTTAAAATTAAGACTAGCTATTCCGGGAGCAGAAGCCATGAACAATGAAACGCTTGAAAGAATAGAAGAAGAATTTATGCTTAAAAATAAAGGGGGAGGAGCTAGAGAAATTTACGGTCTAACAGAAGCTTTAGGACCAGGTGTAGCTCAAGAATGTCCTTATGATAATCATTATTGGATGCATATTTGGACTGATCATTATCTAGTAGAAATAATTGATCCAGATACTGGAGAAGTCCTTGATAATGGAGAAGAAGGAGAAATGGTTATTACGACGCTTACAAAAGAGGGAATGCCTTTAATACGGTATAGGACTAGGGATATAACTTCAATGATAGAAAGTGATGATGAAATTCCTTACCCTAAAATAAAAATAATAAAAGGGAGGGTAGATGATGTTATTTTCTATAAAGGTGTGAAGCTTTATCCTAATGCAATAAGCTCAGTCATAATGGGGCATCCAGAAATATATGAGTTTCAAATAGTGATAGATAGGAGAGAAAGAAACCATAGGCTACTTTTAAGAATAGAAGTTGATCAACCGTCTGATACCATAAAGAAAAAATTGATAGAGGAAATAAGGACAGTGTCTTTCGTGACTCCAGAAATAGAGTTTGTTAAGATAGGAACGTTACCTAGATTTGAAGGTAAGAGTAAAAGAGTTATTAAGCTGGAGTAAAAGTAACACTCAGCCGTTTTTCTCTTTTTATACAAATTACGAAAAATATATCTTAGGTATGCAATATCTTGTAGTTAACATTAATTTATGAGTAGACTTTATTAGGAAAATCCTTACATTTTCTCCTAGCGTTAAAAATACTTTAATGTTTTAGAAGGTAAGTTAAAAAATTATAGAAGAGCCTAAAGATCACCAATATTGAATAGAAAATCTCTAGTTTAATGTATAAAAAATTAGCTATATTTCAGACGATGAAATTTACGTAAAACTGTTATACTAGATTAATTAATACATTTAATAAGAGATTTCTATAACATAATTGTATTTTAGAGTTCTTAAAAATTTAATATAATTAAAAGATTTACAATATATTCTTTTCATTTTATTTTCTGTGAGTTTTAAGTATAGATAAGAAACTTTCTAATTCCAATAAATACTATTAACTAATACTTTTAGCTTACTTAAAAATTGAGTGAATATTTTTCATGTGTTTTTTATCTATTGTTGCAAAAATTATTGCGCCTTAATTATTACATATCGTTTCTAATTAGATAAATTGTGAAAATAATAGAAATATTTAAATTTCCAAAATCTAAAGGATTATTGGTGATAAAAATATTTAAGAAGATATTAGTTGGTTTTGATGGCTCAGAACACTCAAAAAAGGCATTAGAAACTGCAATTCTTTTAGCCAAAATACATGACGCTAAGATTAAGGTAATAGAGGCTATAGACCATCCTCCACCTGCAGTAGAGGTTTATGTAAAAGACGATATAAGGGATAGAGAAAGAATAATAAAACATAAGGAAATGATAGGAATATTATCCCAAGAGAGAGGAGTTGATATTGAGTACCAAGCTATGAGAGGAGATCCAGCTACTGTTATTTCAAAACTTGCAGAAACAGAAAACTTCGATTTGATTGTTGTCGGAAATAGAGGAATAAAGGGATTCAAAAAATTATTTATTGAAAGTGTTTCTTCAAAAGTTGTTCAAAATTCCAATAGATCCATTTTAGTTGTTAAAAACTGATTTTAAAATATCGGCACAAAATCGTCCTCATTTATATCTTTTATTTCCTCTCCAGTTATTCCTAATTCTGGCATAGCTGGCATTGAAATTCCATATCTTTTTAACGATGCTCCAACTCTTAGTACGGCTTGTCTCCAAGCTTCTTCTTTTTCTTTCTCATTAGGTATATAAAATCCTGCATTTCTTGCAATATCTTCCATTTTTTCATGCACTTCCGTGAACCATGGGGGCAATTTCCAAAAATCTTTAGGAGGTTTATAAGTTATTAATGAGAGAAATACAAATCCTGCTCGTATTTGTTTGGTAACTAACTTTCTTTTTTCCTCATTCATGTTTTTCGCACTGTCAATCATAATCAGATGAGTAAACGCGTAATGTCTTGTCTCATCAACCGCTGTATTTTTAAATACTTTGGAAAATTCTTCATTCTTTGCTCCTTTGCTCATAGTGGTAAATACAGTAGTAGCTGCGGCTTCTCCCATCATAAAGGAAGTAAATAATACATCAAACGTATACTTTTTGTATGCTTCTAGATATGCATTCCAATATCTTGAACCATTCCACCACACCCACTGAGCATTTAACATTGCTTTTCTCTCTAAATCGTCTTGTGGCTTCAGATCTAACGGAAAACCAGGAAGAGTGTTTTGTATTGATAATCCGCATACCATATTATGTCTATTTTCATCATACGTTATTGTTGTAAGAATTCCTCTCACTGCAGTATCTAAGTGAAATTCAAAAGATTTTATTACTGCATAAGCAAAAACAGGCGTTGCATTATCAAAACAAGAAAGTAAGCTAAACCAATAAGCTATAGCCATTCTTTCCTTTCTATCTAAACCAGATGCCCATTCTTTTACTTTATCCCACGATATCTGATCTTCGTCCCATTGCTCTCTTTTAGCTCTTCTATAGATCTGCCACGCTTTATCGTTATCAAAATTCCATTTTGGAGGATAAACGTTTACTTCTGGAAATTGAGGAGATTCGTTAAAATTTAAGTTAGAATACTTATCCATTGTCATCATTATATTATTTATTTTTAAACTTTATAAATCTTTATCAAGATACTTATCTTTCGTTTGATTTATTTAAATGTATATTAAAGTGTTTAAATTAAAGATTTTTTTCTATTTCTACAGGATTACTCAATTTTCCGATTTTTTCAACTTCGACTTCCATTAATCCGTTTATAGCATCAATCTTATATTCTGATGCCTCAGAAGCTTCCCTATAACCTACAGTACCGGTACTTACTATTGAAAATTTAGGAATTGTAACTATTTTAGAAAGCTCAGAAATTATCTCTTCGATAGAAAACACAAATTCGTCAGTAGTACCTTCTTGAATAACATTACCTGCATAGTAACTTCTCATTTTTAACCCTTCTATTTTCACGTCTTCCGGAGTAACTATAATAGATCCCAATGGAGCGAAGGTATCCCTGTTCTTATTTCTAAAGTGATTTCCTCTTATTAACATCTTCTTGATTTCACCGTCATTTGGATCTCTTCTCTTAGCATAATACCAATCCTTCTTAAATTCGCCTGGAGCTGTAACGTCGTTAAACACTACATAACCTAAAATATAGTCTTTAACTTGATTTTTATCTATATTCTTGGTATTTTCTTTTATTACGACACCTATTTCTACTTCTGGCCTAATACCGCTTTTAGGAGCATATATCGTATCTTTATTTCCTATTACTATTGATGGTAACTTTAAGAAGAACTTTGGTGAACCTAACATTTCTCTAGCTTCCTCTTTACTTTCTGCCCCAGTCATAATGTAAGAATTTGTAAGCGTACATATAATAGCTGAGGGAAGAAATGGTACTTGCTTTATCTCATTTATCTGATAGCTTTCCCCTTTTGGTTCAGAGAAATAATTCTCCATCTCTGTTACATAGTCACCTATGACCTCGCCTATTTTTCTCTTTCCATTTACTTCAAAATGAATAATTTTCAATCTTTTTCACCAATTTAGTTCCAATAGTTTTGAAATAATAATCATATGAGTATCCAGCTACTACCTTTTTTGGAATGAAGAATTCTAATTCATCATTTATACCTTCCCTAATATTTACTTCAGCATCGCCTTCCCAAATATCATCTATCCTTGAATCTACTTTCTCTATAGTAACCAATTCATTTATCTCTCCCTCTTTTTCTCCAGTTTTCGGGAAATATCTAATTGTGAGTGTCTTTCCGAAATTACTTAATGGAATACTACTCACTTTTTTCTTTAATGTTACTCTTAACTCAATTAATTTACTATCTCTAAGTAAATATCCACCTAATGTTAAATTTTCTTTTCTAGTGTTATATTCTGGAAGAAGTTTATTAAGCTTAGTTAAATAAATGGTGGCTAGTTTCTTAGGATATCCATTTATCCAACCCCTGACTAAAGCCCAATCCTTATCTACCCACATAAATGGAAAATATAGAAAATTCTGACCTTCGAAATTTACTTTAAGCGCAATTGCGGCTTCTTTATACTGAGTAAAGCTAGGATCTTCATACATCAAATTCCACTTGTCATTGCTAACTGTCACAAAATCCGCTAGGTATATCCATCCTTCTCCATCAGTATTAAGAAAACTTGGCAATATACCTTTCAATTTCTCATTATCAAAATATACATGTGCTCCTAAGTATTCTACGCCATAGTAATAGGGAGGTGGTGGAACTATTTGCGAATTCCCAGATTTGGAAAAAGGATGTGAATACAAGAAAATCACTTTCTCGGATCTGGCATTTGATCTAAAATATCTTTTACTAACTTTATATATTGTTCTTTCTTTTCCTTGAATACCTCAGAATACATTTGAGCCCATCTTAATGTAGGATCTCCTCTACTAAACCTATCATACTGTTCATATCTTATTCCACTTTCTGAACCTATTACATCCCACAGTAAATTAAATAGTTTAACTCTATCTAAGGCAGACAATCCTTTAGATGCCATATATTTATCTAACATTTTCCTTTCCTCTGGATTTTCAAAGTCTTTTATACCAGCAGGAATAGGAATTGATGATCCTCCAGGTATAAGTCGCAATAATTCATGAATTCTAGGTAGTGCATGCATGTTAAAGTTACTAGCAGCTATAGATATGAAAGGATTAGGTCTATATATATTAGGCAAACTTTCGCCAGCTTCTTCTGCTCCTATAAGCGCGCCTTCGTTCATAGATAGATACAATAAAATTTCGCCAAGCTTTTCCTGAACATTTATGAAGTTATTAATTCCTACAGCTTCTGCCATAGCCATGGCTAATCCTGCATAAAACTTCATCCTACAATAATGTTGAATTACAAAATGCCAATTAAACCATGTTCTTAATTGGACTTTATGCCACATAAAGTCTTCTATTTCTTCAGGTTTCTTGTAAAATATTATCCTATCCCAAGGTATTAGAACATCATCAAATATAAGTATAGAGTCAGATTCTTCAAATTTTGAACTTATGGGATATTCAAACTCACTATATTCCTTGGGATAAAATCCTCTTCTAGCTATAAACTTAACACCTTTAGTATTAGTAGGTATTGAGAAATAGATGGCATACCTAGGATCAGTATCTCTCCTAATATTTGGCATATACCAAAGCATTTCCGCATACGGACCTGCCGTACATATCATGGCGGCTCCCTTAACTATAACGCCTTCAGGAGTTTCCTTAACTACACCTACCTGAATATACGGATCTTCCCATTGAGACGGTGGCCTTGATCTATCATACATGGGCGCTACTATTGCATGGGTATAGAAATGATCTTTTGAAGTAGATTCCTTATATATGTTTATTACATTCTCCATAATTTTGTTTCCAAAAGCTTTTCCAAAATAGTCTTCAGAATGCGCATAAAATACTGTTGTCCATAAATTAAGATAGTCTGGACTCCTTCCAAAATATCCATGATAATAGTCATAAATCTTTACTAGTCCTTCTCTTAATTTTCTAAGATCTTCCTTACTTTTTGGTCTAAAAAAGCTAATACTAGTCTCTTGACCAACATCTGTGTTATAAACTCTTAATGTGTCTTCTTTCCAATGAAGATCATAATAATTAGCTACAGTTCTTATTGGTACTTTAAACGCTGGATGATCAACTAAGTCTTCAACTTTCTCTCCATTATAATACACTTCTCCATGATTTCCTTCTTTTAGACTTTTAATATAGTCTGATCCTTTTCTTATCATTTAACTCCACCCCCTTAATTTACCCGTGGCTACATCCTCCACGGGAACCCATTCCTTTAACCAAGATTCTGGTATAGGTCTTCCCCAGAAGTCGCTTCTAAACCTAAGCTGATCATAAGTCCAGGTCTTAACATTCCATTTATCTTGATCAAGAACTATATAATCTGCAGTGAAAAATTCGATTCTGTTTTTATCTAAGTCTCTGAGATATATATAGAGTCCCTGAGTTACACCGTGTCTACCTGGGCCTCTCTCAATTGAATCCCAAAGTTCGGCTGAAGCTAATATGTCAGCAGCACGTATTATATCTCTGACATCGTGAACGTAATAAGTTTCATGATGGAAACCTGGAACTTTAGAACTAGATCTGGCTATCGCAATATCGTGTGACTGGCCTATTCTAGTCATCCATATAACTGAAAGTTTACCATCCTTATCCAAGAACTGTTCTGTTTCATAAAATCCTAAGCGTTTATAGAATTCTATTTCATTTTCTAGATTTTTAACCATTAAATTTACATGAGCTAATCTAACTGGAGACACTCCCTTATGCATGTAGAACTTCATCCTAATATCGTCTACATATTCCATATTAGTATAGTATAATGTAGGAATACCCTCAGGATCATTAAATATTACTGCGTCCTCAACTCCCTCTTCTTTAAATTTTAATGCGTGTATTCCCAAGGATTCTAATTCTTCCTTTGCCTTATCTAGATCTTTTACTCTATAAGCTATATAAGCTAGCCCAGGAGAACCAGCTTTTTTCAGTATTAGACTATGATGTTGTAGCTCTTCATTACCTCTCAAATAAAGATAGTCTCCTTTTTTATCACTTTCTTTAAATCCTAGGAGGTCTTCATAAAAATAAGAAGCCTTCTCTATATCAGTAACTCTTACACATACATGTGAAAGTCTTAATACATCCATATATAAATGTTTGCAACTATATAGAAAAACAATAAATTAAACAAGTTATAGATACTTCATTACCCTAATGATCTACGATATCCTTAAATTATCTGATGAAATTATTTAAAAATAACAAAATGCTATCTAACCTTCTATTCCTACGGTAACTTAACTACTATTAGTATTTTCATTGAGAAGAAATATCTTATATTTTCTTAGACATTAAAGTGCAAGGACGTTCAATGTGATAACCATCTACAATGGGCTATATTAGATATCGTCTCTTGACCTTTAGAGTCTAGGGAAGCATAGCAAAATGATTGCAATATCATATAATGTAGCACCGTTTTGTTAAAAATATATCTAAAATTATCTTTAGGTTAAGGACTGAATAACGTTTTACTTATCTCCTCCTATGCTAACTATTTTTGCCTAATACATGATTAGTTGTAATTTTATAGCTAACTTCACTATTAAATTATAAAATATATAGATTTAAATGATAATTTCTAATAAACGCAGTTAATAACGAGAATTAGGTAAATATACAAGCTAATATGATAACATTTAAAGATTTAATAATGAATGACTTAAACTACAAAACTATATATTAAACAATATACTTAATACCGTTTTATCATGATCAGGGGTTCAAAGGGGGCGGAAGACTCCATGGAGATGGATAGCCCCCCTTTGTAAGGCTTATATACTTCTTTTTCAAATATTCTATTATGCCCGACGTAGGGTTACGCTTCAGAGCTTACGCTGACGAACAAACATTGAGGGCGTTAAAAGCCCAGTTGAGGTTATCATGTGAAGCATATAATACCCTACGTTGAGCAGATGCGTATTTTCATGAAAGAGACGGAAAAGGACTCACTAAGACGGAGTTGAGGCAACTATCCCTTGACTTGAGAAAACAGGATGAACAGTATCAACAAATATATTCCCAAACATTGCAACAGATCGCAGACAGATTCTACGACGCTAGACAGAGGTTCTTCGATGGGTTAGCACGTTACCCAAAAGAAAGCACACAAGTGGTACTCCCTAGTGTATCCCCAGTCAGGTTGGAAAATCATGAAAGTGAAGGAGATCAGGACGAAAAGCAAGAAGAACAAGAAGAAGGTAATGACGTTAAAACTGTCAAACCTAGGGATCTTCAACGTTATTGTTCATAGGGATTTCCCGCTGGAAAAAGTAAAGAGGGTAGTAATCAAGTTAACACCATCAGGGAGAGTGTACATTACTTTCGTCGTGGATCAAGAGTACCCTCAACTCCCAAAGACAAACAAAGTAGTTGCTGTGGACGTTGGTGTAGAGAAACTTCTCACTACCTCTGACGGGGAATATGTCCCCAACCAGAGGCCTTATGAGAAGGCGCTCAATAAGACAAGGAGACTTCATAAAGCTCTTTCAAGGAAGAAGTTCTTGTCACACAACTGGTTTAAGGCAAAGATTAAGCTTGCAAGGGCTTATGAGCACTTGAAGAACCTTAGGATGGACATGTATATGAAACTGGGGAAGTATTTTGCTGAGCATTATGACGTCTTGGTCATGGAGGACATTCGCGTTAAGCAAATTGTTGGTAAGTCTCTTCGAAGGCTGAGGATGAGGCTTCATGATGTTGCTTTTCATGAGCTTAGAAGTGTCATGGAGTATCAACTTGGGAAATATGGTAAGGAGATTCGTTTTGTTAATCCTGCTTTTACTTCAATGACTTGTGCTAGGTGCGGGCATGTTAAGAAGGACTTAACTTTGGCTGATCGTGTATTTGTCCTAATTGTGGTTGGACTGTAGATCGTGACTATAATGCTTCTCTCAACATCCTGAAGAGATCGGGGTCGGAACGACCCTCACTGTGGAGCTGAGACCTCTACCTTTGGCAAGCCTCGGCTATGAAGCAGGAAGCCACGTCTGTTAGGGCGTGGCAGTTCATCTTTTCTCTATCGATAATTCTCTCTATCGATAATTTGAATTAATTCGTCCTTAGTTATACTTCCATTATAGTACATTTCTATAGCATTTATAATATCGTCCGGTAAATACTTACTTGATCTACGTCTAGTTGCGAAATAGACTGGAATAATAAGTCCCCAGCCTAACACTAGTATTCCTCCTATTATTTCGCCATAGATATCGGTGATATTCATAACACCTTCAAATACTAGTTTACCCTCGATGATGGAGAAGTATAGTCCAAGAATAATAATCGCTATGAATACAGAAATTAGTATAGAGAGAAGTATTAAGATAACCCGAATTAAAGGATCTTTAATTGCATAACTCATGTTTAATCAATAGTCTATCCTAAGTAATAAGATAAAGAATCCGTTCATTCTATGAACTCGATATATCTAAAAATTATTGTTATTATACTATGATTTACTTAATCTTATTTTTATAAATCTTAATATTTCCAGAATAATTCCAATAAATATAATAATTATTGAGAAATTAATATAGGTTTTGTTATAAAATATTTTTAAACCAGTAAAAGTTACGGTAGCATTTCCCTTTCCTACTAAAGTAAAATTATTAAGAGAAATACTCTGACCTTTTGTTAAGTTTTGCAAATCTACAAATAAATCAGAAATATTGGAATAGACAGAGAAGTTTCCTTTGTTTACATAAATTTTACCTAAAGTAAACCATGGCGGAGAAGTAAAATTTGATTTTACAGTAATAGTAGTAGTGAAGGGGAAAGTTATTTCACCTAATACTAGAATCAAAATTCCTATTGATAGTAAAATTAGACCGAGTCTCATACTGAAGCACCTTTGAATGAATAATAACTTATGGCTAGAAGAATGATATCAGATAATAATAAAACAGGATAATTAAATATGCCCATAAATTCTAGACCCAAAAATAGTAAGATGATAACTACTGAAAGGAAGAAGGCTCTAAATGGTCTCTTTGTTAGAATTGTAATAATATAGGAAATATTGCATAAAAATAAGTATGATGATAAAAATTCCAGAATCCAAACTAAATTTGTATTAAAAGATGCCAGATAAAATATTATAAGAGAGGAGAATATAAAGAAAATTCCAGGCAAAATTACGTCCACAACATATGAGTAAAAGAAAACCTTTTTCCTACCTTTCATTTGTAGGAAAGTAATTATTGTACCGTCATAAAAATCTTGTCCAATACCAAAAGGTATATTTCTTAATACCAATACTACTAAGATTATTGATACTAAAGTTATTGTTAAGTTGAATACAAATTGTTGCCTAGGAAGAATAACGTTCCTCGTTGCTGGAAAAAATATGTTATAAGATAGTACTATTCCTATACTTAGAGCGAATTCCAAATCTAAATAAGTTAAAAGACCATATACTCCATATCTGTGTTTTATTAATAAGCCAACTAACCCCAACCTATTTCCCCTTGCACGCTTTTATCCAGCAAAGAATTTCTAATGTAGAATATTCTGATTCCTTCCTTGATTAACTCTGAAACTATTTCCATCAAGTTACCTCTTACTTTCAATTGGTTCCCAGAGACTTCTATAGTGAAAGATCGTAAAACCGAAACAGCTCTTTCTACATTATCTACGACAATATAGAATTCTTCTAAGAGATCTTTTCTTATCATTTTTGATACTTCGCCGTTATATCTTAATATACCATTGTTTATCCCAAGAAGATGCGTAGATATTGCTATTAATTCAGGGGCTATATGCGAAGATATTAAAATCGTAGTATTCATTTTTTTTCTTAACTTTAAAAATATATTATATACCTCAAATCTAGAAACTATATCAAGATTTGCGGTGGGTTCGTCTGCTACAATAATTTCTGGATTCTTTATGAGAGAAAATATTATTTGAACCTTTTGCCTAGTTCCAGTTGACAAATCTTTAACTTTATTCTTAATAAAATATGATAAATTGAGTTCATCCATAAGCGATATGGCATCGGAGAAGCTAGAGTTAAACTCTAAGACAGTTTCTTTTATTATATCTTCTATTGTAAGAAAAGGAGGTAAGAAAGGCTTATCTAAAATAACAGATAATTTTCTTGGTAAATATTCGCTTTTCCAAGGATCTTCACCCATCACAAGAATTTTCCCTGAAGTCCTATTTATCAATCCAGAAATTATTCTTAGCAATGTGGATTTTCCTGCACCGTTTGGACCAACAATAGCCGTTATACTACCTTCCTCTATTGAAAAACTTAAACCATGTAAAGCCTCAAAATCTCCAAACCGTTTAGTTAAATTCCTTGCCTCAATAACAATCATTGCTAAGCTATAATCTAAGATAGTATCATTAAAAATTTTTGAACATATTGAACATATATTAGTGATCTAAGACTCTTGTTTAATCATTTCCTCGTTTTCGTCAATAATCATGACCTCATCGTTAATTCTTGTATATTTAACCTTCTTAGCAGTTACAAGTAAAATGATTTTTCTCCGAGAATCGATATTATATGGCAATTTTTCTCTAGAGAAGCATTAACTTGGAAAATATATTACATATTCTTTTGACATATTTTCTATTTCTTCATCACTATAACCTAAGTTACTTAGTATTTCTCTAGTATTCTCTCCAACTTTAGGCTCTCTCTTTCCTTCCAAAGAACCTATTAATGGTAACTTAGGGATTAAAATGTTATTGAGTTTCTCCCATTCTACTAATTCAGAATTAATTAAATTTGGTATACTATTTACTTCTGAAACAGGTATATCATTCTCTCTAAGTAATTTGACTATATCATTTATCTTCATCTTGCTAAATTTATCTTGCAATATTTTATGTAAAATATCCCTATTCCCAACTCTATCAGCATTATTTTTAAACATATTATCATTTAAGAGGTTCTCCATTCCTATTGCCTTGCATAATCTAATCCATTTATTGTTATCATTTACCGCTAAGTAGAACTCTTTCCCCTCAGAACTAACAAATAGTTCGTAAGGGGACCAAAAAGGTAATTCATCCTTTCCTCCTTCAAATATTTTACCGTACTTCTGATAAGCAATTAAATAGTATCCTAACCAAGCCAGATCAGCTTGAACTATATTTATTCTGTAATGTCCAGGTTTTTTAGTTAGCAATGCCCATAGTATTGTAATTACACAGTAAGTCGATGCGTTCATGTCAGTTATTGAGGCTGGCAATCTGGCTTTACCGTTAGCTTCCATAATTCCACTTACTGCCTCAATTATTGTTCCAAAAGCAGGTGAATTTTCATACTTACCTTTAGGATATCCTTTTATTGAGCAGTATACCAATGACGGATTTACGGAAAATATTACATTATCGCTAAATCCTAATTTATCCATAGTATTGGGCGATAAGTTCTCAATAAGAACATTAGATTCTCTTATAAGTCTTAAAAGTATTTCCTTCCCCTTATTTTTCTTCAGATCTATTGCGATTGATTTTTTTCCTCTATTATTAAATAGAAACATGGAATCCCCCATAATGTCATCTATTCTAGTAGGATCTCCTTGTATAGGCTCTATCTTTATAACGTCTAAACCTAAATGAGCTAAAATTTCTCCAGCATAGGGTGCAGAAATTATATGTCCTATTTCAATTGCTCGATACATTGTATTAATAGTTATTAATAACTATTAAAAGTTTAATCAGTTAAATTTCAAAAGAAACAAAGTTTATTAAAACATTAGACCATGATATTTTTATGGAAATAGATTTAAGAGAGCTTCAATTTTCAACATATGAGGAACTGATAAACAAATTCAATTGGAATATACCGCAAAACTTTAACATAGGAGAAGCTATACTGGACAGGAACAACGAAGATAGTACCGCAATATATTATGAAGACGAAGAAGGAAATAAAGCCTCTTATACCTTTAAGGAATTAAAGTCCTTCTCTGATTCATTAATTAAATTACTTACAGAAAAAATAGGGATAAAAAAAGGAGATGTATTAGGAGTTTTCCTACAACCAAGAGTCGAGACAATATTAACAATTCTTTCAATATATAGGCTTGGAGGAATTACATTATCTATTTCTCCATTGATGGGAACTGAAGCTGTAGAATATAGGATTAAACATAGTGAGGCTAAGGCTATTGTGATGGAAGGTTCAAAAAAGGATATTAGAGAAAAATTAAATAATATTAAAATTATTCTAGTTAATGATGAAGCTAAGCGGGACAATGAAATAGAATTTGACGAAATAAAAAGAGAAGCCGGAAATTATAGTGCTGTAAAGACAAAAAGTGATGATCCGGCTCAGTTATTCTATACCTCTGGTAGCACTGGGGCTCCTAAAGGTGTACTGCATGCTCATAGATTTCTTTTAGGACATATTCCAGCATATCAGCTTTATTTCGAAATGGCACCAAAAGATAATGATGTATTTTATACTCCTGCAGATTGGGGTTGGATAGGAGCTATAGGTGACGTAATTCTTCCTAGTTTATATTTCAAGAAGCCTATTGTTGCTTATAGAAGAGAAGGAAAATTTGATCCTAGCAGTAACCTTTCAATTATGCAGAAGTATAGGGTAACATGTAGTTTTATTCCGCCTACTGCATTAAGGATAATAAGGAGGGAGATTGAACATCCTGCAAAAGAATACAATTTAAGTTTAAGGGCTATTAGCGCTGCTGGGGAAGCAGTAGGAGAAGACTTAATTAATTGGGCTATGAAAGAATTGAGTCCTAACGTAAATGAGTTTTATGGATGTACTGAGGCCAATTTAGTTACTGTAAATAATTCCCTCTGGCGTAAAATAGGTTCCTTAGGCAAACCATCAGCAGGACATAAGGTAGCGGTAATAGATGAAGACGGTAAGATAATAATTGGCAAGATTGGAGAAATAGCTGTTAAGATTAAAGATCCAGTAGTATTTTTAGGTTACTGGAAAAACCCAGAAGCTACTGAGAGAAAATTTAGAGGAGAGTGGTTCTTAATGGGAGATCTTGGAATAATGGATGAAAATGGATATATCTGGTTTAAAGGTAGAGCAGACGATGTGATTAAAGTCTCTGGCTATAGATTGGGACCGGAAGAAATAGAGAAAATAATATTACAACATCCTTCTGTGCAAGACGTCGCAGTTATAGGAAAACCAGATAAGGTAAGAGGAAATATAATTAAAGCTTTCATAGTTCTAAAACCCGGTTATCATCCTTCAAATGAATTGAAAAACCAGATACAACAGTTAGTTAAGAATAAATTAGCATCTTATGCTTATCCTAGGGAGATAGAATTCGTTAATGAGCTCCCTAGAACTGAAACAGGAAAATTAAAAAGATTTGAATTGAGAAAAAAAGAAGAAATAAGATCTTAGTCTAGCTTTATTCCTACCTTATCTGGAGGAGATAACAGTACAATAATTCCTCCAATTATAGCAGCTAAAACGTCAAATGCAGATATACCAATAACTGGATTGTTAAACAAGATTCCTAGAGCAGTTACTATGTAAGGTGCAAAAGACGAAAATGCTACACCTAAATTTATGGAAAAGGCTATATACGAATACCTAACATTCGTTGATATATTTTCTGATAGCCATGCAGGAAATAGCGAATATTGAAATGCAAATAGAAAACCTAATAATAACCCTGCAAATATTGCGAAAACATACGATCCACTGTATAATAAATATACCATAGGATAAACTAAAATACCTATTATGAAGCCCGTTATTGCTATTAACTTTTTTCTAGCCTTAGTAACGTCACTTAGATATCCAGTTAATGGAGAAAGAAATAACCAAATTAAATTAGTAGCTAGTACAACATCATCTATTTCGTACGCTGTTAAATCTGTGTGAAGTTCCAAAAATGTAGGCATGTAGGCTATAATTCCGTAATAAATTGATCCACTAGCAAAAAGAACTATTGTTGCAATAATTACTAGCTTCCAATATTTTTTAAAAACAGTAATTATAGGAACTTTTTCTGGCTTATTGGCTACTTTAGATAACCATTCTACACTTTCACCCACTTTCCATCTCACAGTTAAAGCTATTATTAGAGGTATCGCACCAAACCAGAACATAATTCTCCAGCCTAAAGTTCCGAAGGCATTACCAGGAGCTAGGCTTAACGCTACTTCATTAGCTATTACTGCGAATATTAGGCCTAAAGCGGCTCCTCCTTGTTGAATTCCGCCAAATAGTCCCCTAAGACCGTCTGGAGAAAATTCTGAAACCAAAGTCATTCCTCCACCCCATTCTCCGGCTAAAAAGAAACCTTGCAGCATTCTTAACAATACTAATAACGCAGTAGCCAATACACCTATTTGATAGTAAGTAGGTAAAAATCCCATCATAATAGTGCCTATGCCCATGCCTAATAACGAAATAAACCATAACCTTTTCCTCCCTATTTTATCTCCAAAATGTCCGAAAAATAGGCCACCTATAGGTCTAGCAAAATAGCCTATTACTATGGTTAATAGGAAAAGCAGTAAACTCGCTATTCTACTCGACGAAGGGAAAAATAGCGGTGCTATTGTATTAGCCACATATAAATAAACTACTAAATCAAATAGCTCAAATCCCCATCCTAAATTGGCAGATAATGCAACCTTTAATGCAGTATTCTTATCTTTTCCACCATTATTTGCCATATCAATATAAGTAAAGAGATCTTATTAATAAATATTATTATATTATACTTTACGTAATACCTTTAATAAAATATCTGATTAAAATATTCAATAAATATCTTAGTTTAAAGCCTCAAAATCTCCAAACCGTTTAGTTAAATTCCTTGCCTCAATAACAATCATTGCTAAGCTATAATCTAAGATAGTATCATTAAAAATTTTTGAACATATTATCTTGCTTAATAGAGTTCATATCTTGTACCTCTTGACTTATTTCACTTAAACCTATTTGCGGAATTTAAACTGCTTAAAATAATAGAAAAATATATTTTCTTAAATATAATATAGATAACGATGTTATCCTTTGACAAAATATAAATAACGGTATATTATATCATTTTTATGCATAAAATGCATGGCAAACAAGTATACCTTGCTATCATAATTTCCATAATAGTAATATTGACAATAATTTACTATCCAGAAATCAATATTATAGTACAACAAAACGTTACGCTACCTAACTTCATAAAAATCTTCCTATACTCAAATGGAAAGCTAATAACAAATGGAAGTATAACAGTATTCGTATTCTACCCAACAGAACAAGGTACAGTATTTAAAAGAATATTCAATTCCTCACGACAAGAATACTATCAATTTCCTGTAAAAGATTTATTAAATTGGGCAAAAAATTGGTTAGCATATGATACTCAACACCGTACTTTAATATATCCTTCAATAATAGTTTTTGCATCTTATAGTATAAAAAATGAAACAACAATAGAAACATTAACGCAATCATTTTCTACATCATTAAACATTTCACAAATAATTAGAGGAATAGGAGGAAGAGATATACAAGTAATATTCAATCATCCAATAATAAAATATATCAAAACTAAAGATTTACAACAAAAAATAGACGTTGACACTACTACAATAACTACTACAATAACATCAACTATCAGACCAGGATACGAAACTATAACACTTAATCCTCATATACTAGGATGGTATCCTAGCAATTCATCAGTAGGTCCAATATCAATAGGAACAATAATAGGACCGACAAATATTACCGAATATCGTGCAAGTCTTTTTGAGGAGATAATTAATAAAGTAACGTCCTCAGAGAACGTTGGATTTTACATTTCTCAACCGCTATTAAAGCAACTTCCAGTAAGGGTTACTCTTCCAGGTCCCTCTTTAACGCTATACGATACTAACGACCTAGTAAAGTCTTATAATACTACTCCAATAGGTTCCAGTACTCCTTACGACGTTGGGCAATTATACATTATCGGTCAAGTAGCTTGGGTTAATTGGACTGAAATTTGTTATTATCCAAAGTTCGGTATAGAGCATGTTAATCATTTCATTCAAGTTATAATGACGTCAGTAGTAGCAGAGGAAAATGGTGACGCTTTTGCACCAAAAATAGATTCCCATTGCGTATATTCTATTTGTAATTCGTATAATGATTTGCCTAGAAACTCTTATTCATATTCTAAATCTTCTGTTCGCATTAAGGGAGGTGGTGGAGGCTTAGGGCTCATTGCTCCTGTTTACTTTAATAATTTAACTAACATTGGGTCTTCAAGTAATTTTCAACCATTCAGGTATGATACTCTTAATATTATTGGTGTTAATAACGACTATCAGATTGGAGTTAACGTTGGTGCTTTACTTTCTATTGCAATGCCAGAAGCTTCGCCAGAATTACTCGCTACTCTCGGCATGGTCAATATAGGAGTTACTTGGGAAAATAGTCAACTTTCGTTAACCCAAGCTACTGTATGTGCAGATAATTCCCTTATTACACCTCTCAATGTTTATTACTCAAATTATAGTGCTTTGTATTACATTAATGGTCAATATTATATTATACCTGATAATGTTTATTATTTGAATTATAGTTAATATTTATTGTGCATGAGCAATAATATAGTTCTTAAGAATTGGAGTTAGAGTTACCCATTACGATAATATTTTTATCTCACAAGATAATAAGGAGATTAGGGTGTTACAAGCAATTAGTGTATCAAAACGATATCATAAAGATTACGTGCTAAAAAATATTAACTTAACGTTAAATTCAGGAGATAAAGTTGGTATAGTTGGTTTGCACAATTCTGGTAAGACTGTACTTATGAAATTATTAGCAGGTGATGAAAAACCGTCTTCTGGGAAGATCCTCATAGATGGAAATAAGCTAGATAAAAGAAAGATTGCATATATTCCTCAAATTCCTCTCTTTGATCCTATACTTAAAGCTAAAGATATAATAAGGTATGTAGGTGATGAGGAATACTTGGAAAAAGTAAATATAGATAAGGAAAAAAAGATAAAAAACATGTCCCTTGGAGAAAAGAAGCGATTGTCACTAGCTTTGTCTTTATCGTTTTCGCCAGAGTATCTTTTAATCGATGATATCACGATGGACGAAGAGTCAAAAGAATTTTTTCTAGATTTTATTAGAAAATTTCACGGAGGAGTAGCAGTTTCTTACCATAATTTGAAGGACGTATGGGAAGTTATAGATAAGATTATAATACTCTCTAAAGGATCTATATCATTTATAGGGAAAAAAGATGATATAAAATTCAAAATAATTAAGATAAGAAATTCAGCCGATGTTCTAAGATTTTTTACTAAATACTATATGAAAGAAGGAGAGTATGTAGAAATATGGGAAGAATTTAGTGATAATAGCGTAGAAGAAAAACTAAAGGCTTTAGGAATAAATTACGATACCATAGAGGCTTCTCCAGATGAGATTTTTCTCCGTTTTTTCGCTTGAAATTAAAAGACTGTTTTCACTATTTTTTCTTATAGCAATCTCTATATTAGTTGCTGTAAGTCTTGCTCAGTTACATTCTCCATCATTTAATATAGTTGGAGTAATTGCATGCTCTTCTGATGGCGTAGAAATAGTTGGATACGGATTTAACTTTGACGGACAAGGAGTTCCATTAACAGTAAATATTTCTATAGACGGTATACAAAAAACTGTAGTGAGCAATAATGGTACTTTTTTAACTTTTATTCCAATTTTTTTCCCAAATGGATCTAATATTACAATACATATTCATTCAAACAATGAAACCTACGTTATATCTAAAATATTATCAAATAACTTTACGACATTTGCGGAAACTTCAATAGATTATTCAAAACTCGAATATAATAATATTTCTATGGTTTATGTTAAAGGGATTACTGTTATTGCTGCTTCTCCTTCAATAAAATATGTTTATGTAAATGGAGAAAAAATGAACGTGAATTCAAACATATTTACTGTAGGTTCAGATAACGTTAAACCTCCATTTGGAAAAATGGATAACTTAAAAGATTCTCAGATAATTGGAAAAAATATATATTATATTTTATCTATTATTGGAACTAACATGGGTCTTGTTTCAATTATCGCATACTTCTATTTATCAGTATTTCCCCGTAGGCAATTGGATTTAATATTTAGAGTTGCTGGAGTTAGCAAAATTTATTTGAGTAAGCTGTTTTCGATGTTAATATTAACACTCTTGATATCGTTACCTTCAATAGCTATTTTCGCTGAGATTAAAGGGATATTTTTATCTTCAATAACACCATATTTGTTTATTATGATCATGTACTCTTTGGCAGTTTACGGTATTTCTCCTTTAATGAAAAGCAAGGAATTAGTATACACCACCGTTATAATTGCTGCATATTTATTAAATTTGGTATTTTATAATGCTGAAATTTTAAGTACAGTAGCCTTAATACTTCCGTTGATAGGCTTCATTAAACTATGGTGGGGGCACAAGTGAACAAGCTATCACTACTTATCATGGTAATATTTATATTATCAATAACAACTTACGTTCAAGGTCAATCAACAGAAATTCAATCGTCTGGTGCTGAAGATACAACCACTATCCATTACTCTATTATCACTCAAATAACATACGTTCCACTAAATAATACTTACGCCGTAATAGTTGAGAAGTATCTAAATAACGGAACGATTATAACAATATATGAAAACGGAAATTCTATTAGTTTATATTGTGAAAATATAAGTATTGGAAATATAACACACATAACGTTTCCTCAATTTAAATACGTATCAAATGCATCATCTATGGTTATTAATATTCACACTAAATTATTCGAATATAACCTACCTCCTATAGGAATATTTGTATATAAAGACTATATTATTGTAGAATTTTCACCATATTCTAGTTATTTTAAGTTCTATGTATTTAACTCTAAATTAATTGAGATAAATCAATTTACACTATTTACAAAAAATAATATAAAAAACGAGGGAATACTAGGAATATCTGGAAAATATCTTCTATATTATAAAGGGAAAATAACTTATAAGAATATTACGATAGAGGGAAATAATACAGGAAGTTTCTTAAATTCATTACTTTTACCACAAATAATATTTTTTACAACTAAAAACACTACATCCCTAATAGCAACTATCCCAGAAATATCAAACATAACTGTCTATATGTATAATTTGTTAAATGGAAATATTGAAAATAATATATACTTAAGAAATGTTACTATCTACGAGTATCCATCCCTTGTCTTAGTACATAATATCTCTGCTATTACTGCTAATGGAGTTTTTTTATATACTAGCCAAGAACTAATTCCTGCTATTGTTCAAGGAGTAATGTCTGTTAATGGAGAAACATTAAATTGTACATTAACTACATCTCTTTCAGATTTTATATATAAGGAAAAAATATTAGATTTAGAAACGTTATGCTACAATAATTTCAGTATTGTAAATAAGAGATTTTACGTTGTAAATCTTTATAACGGTAAAGTTAACTTGTCTCCAAAATATAATATATTAGAACAAATTATATATTGTAATGATTTAATAGTAGTAAAAAAGAATATTATTTACTTTTTCCCATTTAGCATTTATAAAAATACATATTTATATACACCTAATTTTACGTTTTTAGGAAAAACTAGCTTCATCCCAGCACAACCTATAAACACTATTTTTATAAATATGCCTCCTTCTTATATGGTACCTTATATTGTACCAAGAATATCGCAAATATTTTCGTCTTATAATCCTGAAACAAATTATATCTACTATCATGGATATATTTACTTAAGTAATTACTTAGATACGCTAATTATACATAATAATCGATCTATTCAATTAAATAATACTATGTTATATTTCTTTGGAAAGCCTATATTAATTGAGAAGGAATTAGGAGGATACAAAGTAATGGAACTTAACGGAGACAAAATCTTAAAATACGTATATGTGAAGGCAAACAATTTTTCTACATGGAATACAATTACAATCAATAAAGGAGAGATTATAAATCAGAATGAAAATAGTACTACAAATGTTACTTATTTTACAGATACTGTATTTTTAGGAGTAGGAGATTTTATAATATTTCACGACAATAACACGAATATATTACTTGAACTGTCTAATCTAACCGCTATTAATTTATTTAACACTAACCTTATAGGAGTTTATAAAACGAATCTTATTTTAGTTAACGAAAAGAATCTTCAATTAGCTAATAACTATAGTCTCACTAATAATTTAATCTATAATAATATTAACATTAATATTAAAACATTTTCAGATTTGACAAATTATTCATTATTTCTAATTCCTCTATCAGTGGCAATTATTATTATAGGACTTTTAAGGCTAAGGAAAATATTATGATATGAAATACTCATTTTCACTTTTTTCTCCCTTCTTCCGTCTTTCTTCTTCCATTTTTCTTAATTCGTTTCTCCTTATCTTACCGCTAATAGTTTTAGGTAACTCTGGAACAAATTCTATTATTCTAGGCGCTTTATACACCATTAGGAGTTTTTTGACGTGATTAGAGAGTTCTAAGGCTAATTCGTACGATGGTTTATATCCTTCTTTCAATACTACAAAAGCCTTTACAATTTGCCACCTATTAGGATCTGGAGATCCAACAACTGCTGCCTCAGCTACAGCTGGATGCTCTAGGAGAGCGCTTTCAACTTCGAATGGACCTACTCTATAATCTGAAGTTTTTATTATATCGTCAGCCCTTCCTACAAAATACCATCCTTTTTCAGTATAAAATGCCTTGTCTCCAGTATAGTAGTAGCCGTTTCTAAATGAAGCTTTATTTTTCTCATTGTCCGAATAACCCTTAAAAAGTCCTATAGGCCTTCTATCTAATTTGACTGCTATATGACCTACTAACCCTTCCTTCACTTCTTTACCTTCGTCATCCAATAATCTAACATCATACATGGGGGAAGGTTTTCCCATAGAACCTGGTTCGCTAGTATCCCAAGGAAAGTTCCCTATCATTGCAGTAGTTTCAGTTTGGCCGTAGAAATCTCTTATAGTCTTGCCAAATTTATCTTTCCATATTTTTATTACTTCAGGATTCAAAGGTTCTCCCGCAGACACAACTTCTCTTAATTTATCAAATTTATAATCCAGTTTTAATGTTATAAATTGTCTCCATGCAGTTGGAGGAGCACAAAAGGTATTTACTCCAAAACTTTCAATAGTATCTAAATATTTTTTAGGATCTAATTTACCGGAATAATTTATACCTAAAACAGTAGCTCCCATTATAAACGGAGAAAAGAACGAACTCCAGGCAAATTTAGCCCAACCAGGTGCACTTAGGTTAGCATGTATATCGTTGCTCTTAATGCCTATAAAAGACGCAGTAGATAAAGATCCTACTGGATAACTAACTGCTGTATGTATTACCCTCTTAGGTAAACCTGTAGTTCCAGAGGTAAAGTAATTCAAAATTTCATCATCAGGATAAGTAAGTTCTGGATATGCACTATCACTTTCGTCTAAAATGGAATCATAACTTATCCAACCTCCTTTTTTACCTATTACTATCTTTAAAGTGTCCACATTAATCTTTGTAGCACTAACTTCGTCTGCAATTATTGCTTTCGGTCTTAGGTCTTTGAATCTATAATTAAGCTCGTATTCTGTTAAGTTAATTGCTGTAGGAACACCTATGAATCCTCCTTTAATTACTGCCAATAATGAAATCCATTGCTCTGGAATTATAGGAGTCATTATATATACTGGATCTCCCTTTTTTAAACCTTCTTTTCTAAGAAAATTCAATAATTTATTAGTTTGAAGAGACAAATCTCTATAAGTTAATTTCTTTTCCTCGTTCTTATCCATATCCACCCAAATTAACGCAGTCTTTTCCTCAGTCTTTTCGAAGACTTCTGATACCCAATTAAAGTACTTCGGATTAAAGTTGTTTGCCTCACTAAGTATGGAATATATCTTTCCTATATCTCTTTCATTCATCGCTTTCCTAAACTCGTCGAAAAGATGTATCATAATATAAAATTGATTAATCATATAAATAAGCTTTTTTTAATAATTTATCAAATTAATTAAAATTAACTTTAAATATCTTCATAAAATTATCTCTCATAATTCCACTATCATAACCTAAAGAGGAAATTACCATTTTTGCATGACCTAATAATGTTTGACCCTTATAATTGGGAAAATCACTTCCATAAATAACCCTATCCCTAATTTCCTTTATGCCAGGTAAATAAGAAAGTATTTTTAATGGAGGTATCGATGAAATTTCAAGATATACGTTTGCATAATTTCTTGCCATGAAATAGGCGTTAGAGGTCCATAAAGGCCTTCCAGAATGGGCTAAAACTATTTTTAATCTAGGAAAATCCTTAATAACATCATCAATATATATGGGATCGCCGTATTTATTTCTGGACATCGATGTATTGCTTGTACCCGTATGAAAAACAATGGGTAATTTCATGTCTTCTGCAAAAGAATATATAATTTCAAGATTTTTCAAATTCCCTTCTTCTTGTCTATAGGCATTAGGCTTAAAATAATGATGAACTGGATGAAGCTTTATTCCAATTATGCCCTTAGAATATTGATTTTCCAATTCTTTCTTAACATCTATATTACAATTTGGATTTATAGTTCCCATCTGTAAATATACTGAACTAGTTTTCCTCAATTTAAGCTGAGAATAAAATCCATCGGTGCAGGATTTATTCCCACAAGGGAAAGAAGGAATTAATACTATATAATCAAGCTCTATTTCCTCATCAGCAATTATTACTTTTGGTTCATTTTCTAATCCTATACTTTTAAGAAAGTCGTAACAGTGCGAAGGCATATTTCCCATACCTAAATGAACATGAGAGTCAATAACATGATACATAGTAATCACTTCCTAATCTTCTATAGACTAAAACTCATTGCGTCTAAGAATTAAATATTTAACGTGTAAACTTTAATATTATTAATATATTTCTCTTTTTATGGATTACCGTTTAAGGACTTATATTATAGGGAATGGTTTCGGATCTTTTGGAATGCCATTAATGGATATGACATTATTATGGTTATTATACGAAATATTGAAAAATCCTATACTTTATATTCCAATTGCATCTGCTAGACCTATAGCCATTATTTTATTTTCTTCAATTTCTGGTTATATTTCAGATAAACTTGATAGAAGAATTATATTATTGGTATTTGGACTTTTGAATAGAATATTTGTAATAGCTACATTAATTTCCATTATTTTCAACCAACCTATACTTTCTATAGTATTTTTCTTAATAAGAACTATAGGTCAAGTTAATACTCAATTGGCAGGTTCTGCGGCGTTTTTGCAAATATTACCCAAAGATTACGTCCAAAGGGGAATGTTTTTTAATAGACTAGTAAAAGAGAGTTTAACAATAATAGGAATATTAATATGGCCTTTCGTTTTTTATAATATTGGCGGATTAGTAGCCGTAATAGGAGTAGTAGTTTCATTAATTAGGTCTATTAATTCAAATAAGAATAGATCTAGGCGGTAGAGGAAAAGAAATTCACTTTAGAGACGGTTTCATAGAATATTTAAAAAAGAAGAACATATTCTTCATAAGTATAGTAACTGCAATAACTCAAGGTGCTTTATCAATGGTTTATCTATATCCAGCAGCTTTAATTCAGATAATGCACGGTACTACTTTTCAATATACTATAGTTCAAATAGGATTTTATGGTTCATGGTTAGTAGGTAGTTGGATAATGATGAAATACAAAAGTCCAGTTAAGATAATTATTACTTCAATGTTCCTTAACTTTCTAGTATTTATTCTTCTAATTCCATTTAATCCATGGTTAATAGCACTTAGTGTAGCTTCAGTAGGTTTAGGAGACTCTATCCATGAATTATTATGGATTAAAATCTTCAGAACCGCCTCTGAAAAACTTCTCGGAAGTGTTTATGGCGTAGATGAATTTGTAACTAACTTATTCAGATTAGGTTACGATTCTATTGCGGGATATTTCTATACTGTAGATTTTACTATAGTACCTATAATTGGATTATTGACAATAACCGCCGTGAGTATTTCTTATGCGTTTTCAAAAAGTTGGAGAATAAAAATATGAGTAATTGCTAATTATTAATATGCTCTTAAACGTGATATTAATTTTTTTGTATTAAGAATGAATTCCACTAAAATAGAAATTAAAAATATAAATATATTCAGATTATTGTAGTTCGTCATCTAAGTAATCTAAATAAAATTCAATTAATTTTCTTTCTGCAGCTCTTAAATGATATAGAAAAGTTATTTTACTTATATTTAATTTTTTAGCCAATTCCTCAGCGTCCATTATTCTAGGATAATCCAAATACCCATTACTTAGGGCATATCTTAATACTTTCAATTGAGATGAAGATAATTGAGGAATAAGTCTTGGACAATCCTTTATTTTTACGTCAACTATTTTACCCATGGAACTGAGTCCATTTATTATCTCATTAACCTTATTTTTAGTTGTAATAAAATCCCAGGTCTCCTTACCATTTCCTATCATATTCCCTAGGAAAAGAACTTCATTATCATAAAGGTAACCAGCTATCGAATCTTTATAAGTATTAAGAAAATCCACAAGTATTGTAGAATCAACAGAATGTATATGATTTATTTTCTTTATACTATCATAATTTTTCATTTTAAGAACTTCTTTCCTTAAACCTTTAGGAACTATAATTCTTGATCTTAAATATCCCTTTTCTGGATATACATTATAATTTATAGTATATATATCCCTAAGACTCGGTAAATTTGTCCAACAACCTTCATGAATAATCGTAACTTTAACTCTGTTTAAAAGATTCATATAATAATATACTGTAATATTTATAAAATATTTTTCGTATAAATTTCTAATTAAACATAAAAAAAATTTTTATATTCTAAATTTCATGGAGAAATCTCGTCCAATCTCTTTCCTGTAGTCATAAATCCTAATGCTAAGGCTATTATAGCGGCAATAACTAGAAAGCTAGCTATAACTACAAAAAGATCGAGAACAGGCAGAATTGTTGCAAGTATAGTTACTCCTACTACACCTAATCCTCCACCTAAATGTCCTAAACCGTCATTAAGTGCAAAACCACTTGTTCTAGCCCTTGTTGGAAAACTTTCCATAGTCCATGTATAGGCTATTGGAATCCATACATTAAAACCAAAGAAAAGAATTATAGCGCCTATAATATCTATAAACATGTTAGGAGTTAATGCTACTATCATTCCTCCAAACACAGTAAGTAATGCCCCGATTCCTAACCATATCTTTCTAGAAAAATGATCGCCGAAAATTGACGCGATGGGACCAACCAAGATAAAACCAATTACTCCCATAGCTGATATAATACCTGCTTCTGATACTCCATAACCTTCTGCAGTTAAAAGGGAAGTAAGACCTGAAGCAATACTATATACAGTAGTATAAGCTAAAAACCACATTGGAAGTAGAACAGCTAGTCTTTTCAGATACAATTTATTTGTCAATATCTCAGAGTAGGGTACAGATACTGATTTAGTAATTTGTGGTAAGACATTAGGAAGTGGAGGTAATTTCAAGCCTTTGCTAGTTACTTTTTCTTCCATTTTCTTTACAATATTTTCAGCATCAGATAATCTACCTTTAGAAATTAACCATCTTGGAGATTCTGGTAAATTAATCCTTAGAATTATACCAATAAAGGCCAATAATGCTCCTATAGCATACATTATTCTCCATCCTGCTGAGGCGAAAATTCCAGAAGCTCCTAATGCTATTGGCAGACCGTTTGGAAAAGGAGCTGGAGGAGTAGTTAAAAGGAGCCCAACCCATATCCCTAGGAATGCCCCTATGGTCGAGAAAATAAAAACTAAAGAAACATATCGGGCTCTATATTTAGTAGGAGCTACTTCTCCAATGTATGTATTTACTATAGCTAAATCTGCACCTATTCCTATTCCGGTTATTACCCTAGCTGCGAGAAAACTTAAGTAATTGAATGCTACTGCATTAAATGCTGAACCTATGGCTGTTATTAGCATTGTTATCACTAGCATGTCTCGCCTTCCTATTTTATCGGATAATGGAGATAAGGATAACGAACCTATTACATAACCTATTAGGTTCCCTAAAACTACTGGCCCCAATAGCGGTGCTGCTTGAGATGGAGTTACATGGAAAAGTGTTACAGCTGTTTGTACAAAACTTACATTTATATTGAAAATATCGAAAAAAGTAAATAATTCTCCTATTCCTATTATCCCTAAAAATATATAATTTAGTGCCCAGGTAGGAATTCTATCCATTCTTGCTATGATCTCTCCTGCTTTTAATTCACTTTCAGTCATAAAATTATGGTAAATATACGGGATTAAATAGAGAATATTAAACTAGTTAAAAAACTTAAGTTAATGATTCTTAGGTAAATTTACAGCTATAGTTTTTACATCAAAAAATCAGGATAATTCCTTTATTTTTTCTTCTATTTCACTATATGGTGGTTCTTTTCCAGGATCGTCTGATACCCATTTATAAGCTACTTTACCATCTTTGTCAATTATAAATACCGATCTTTTAGCTAATATATAACCTTTTAGATTAGGAAATTCCCAATCAATTCCTAGCTTTCTTACTGCCTCTCTATTGTAGTCACTTAAAATAGGGAAATTGATCTTATTATAGTCTTTGAAAGCTTTATTGCTAAATGGAGGGTCGACACTAACTCCTAAGACTACCGCGTTTATATCATTAAATTTTGCTAGGGAATCTCTAAACGTACACATTTCTTTTGTACATACTGAAGTAAATGCGGCAGGATAAAAAGCTAATACTACAACTTTTCCCTTAAAATCTGATATTTTAACTTTTTTCAAATCGGTATCTACTAATTCTAAATCAGGTATTTTTTCGCCTATTTCTACCATGATTATATAATAAGAAAGAGAAGCTATTTAAACTAAAGTATAATTTTATATAAACTTTATAAGTTTGTCATAACATTTTTATTAGATTATATTATTTAAAAAACTAAAACTGCCTTAGAATCAGAGCTTTTAAAAGCAAACTCTGAGACTCCACTAATCTTTACATTAGGTAAAAGATCACTTTCATAAATACCCTTTACCTTCATACCGAATTCGCAAGCAGCTAATTCCACTTCGCTTTCACCTAATTCTAGCAAATTGTCAATATAGTATTTTAATGGTTTAGCGTTCTGAAGTACTAATTTTTCCGATTCCTTCGTTACTCCCTTCAATGCATCCATTGTAAAGAACATGTATACCTTACTTCCAGCAGACACATACCCTATTGCAGTAATGAAACCCATATACAATTTTTCTAAATCTCCAGATATCATAAAGAAAGAATATTGGTCAGACAACGTTTTTCACCCTTACATATTTTACTAACGAATACCAAAACCACATTAGGCATGAACATACTGAAGCGTAACCAGCTAACCTAATAGGAATATTTCCGCCTATTATTGTGTTTCCTAGGAGAAATAGCACTATTATCTCAACAGCTATAACTATTGGAGAAACAACGTCTACAATACCATATGTTGGTTTAACGTTTTCCAATTGCTGAACAATTTTAACTAAATTATACCAAAATACTGATAATCCAGCAAATACTAGGAAATAACATATCCATAATGTAGCAGTTAAATAACCTTCTAATTGTTGAGGTACAACATAGACGGCATAATTACCGTGTGATAAGGCTATACTGTCTGAATTTACTAAGTATATTTTACTAAATTCATACCAACCTATTGCAAATAATGATAGGATTATTGGAGCTAAAAGTTTTCTTATATATACTGATTGCATCATTATAACCTCTCTTGTACTTTTACTGCAAGATACACTCCACCTAGCATACCAAACAAGAATATTATTCCGTCATACCCTATTTGCGCAAAGTTGGTCCACATTAAGCCTACATTGCAGCCTAATGCCATTCTTACGCCTATACCAACTAGAATTCCTCCTATAAATCCTATAAGGAGTCTTTTTCTTTCCTTAGGGATCCTTATCTTAAAGTCTCCACTAAGGTAAGATGAGAAGAAGGCTCCAACACATAGCATTACTACCATTAGCGTACTAGTGTCTACAATGGGTAAAGAATCGTTAAACCAAGGAGTAGTTATAAATAGATTTTGTCCAGCCATCATCATTATGTATTCAAAAAACCTGCCACCGTCTGAAGAAGTTATTACTAAGTAATTAAAAGTATAACCTGCACCAACAATGAAGACTAATAACATGTCCAAAGCTAGGATTACTGTCGTAAGGTTAGTTCCATAGGGTTTCTTTAGTAGTATAAGGTCTTTGGCTTCTTGACTCAGTTTAATTTTATTAGGAACAGAAGTTGGAGAAGGTAAATTTCCTCCTCCAAAAGATTTTACTGCAGATATTTTTGGTGCTAATGAGAAAAATGAACCAGAAGCTTTGTTCCATTTTTTCTTAGTATAATGCTGAAGATATAATCCTATACCTATTAATGGAAGAGAATAGATCAACGTAGTAACAAGAACTGAAGAATCTGAGACGTTATGAAAGAGTAAATAAGGTATATATTCAATGTAACCTCCTGACGTAGTGGACAAAATCCCTTTCTCCATTGTATAAAGCTGGAAAGGCCAAATTCCAATTGCAAATATGTAAGTACCTATCATCATACCAAATAATTCTATCCAGTTTTGTACGTAGCCTGAAGCTGCTCTATAAAGCATTGAAAGATTACATCCACCAGCTAACGCAGCTCCAAAACCGAAAATAAATGAGCCAACTAAAATATACCAACCGCCAAAGTAATTAAAATAATACTGATCGCTAGCAGGTATTATACCCAAACCTACCAATAGCCCAGCACCTAGAGCTGAAAGCCCAAAGAGTATCAATAGAGCACCGAATCTTTCAAAACTTCTAACGGTAAATATGGATGTCATTGCATTGACGAAACAGTAGTTTCCTCTTTGGGCAGACCAACCTAATATAAATCCAGAAAGACCAAAAACGGAAAAAACAATTGGCCAGCTATAGGAAAAAACTGGCTGTAATACCATAGCTGGCATTAACTCACCTTCATTATTCGAAACTTATATACTTCCCCATCCTTTAATATCTCAAATGGATACCCATGGGATTTACATAATGATGGTAACGTTACATCTACTGCTGGTTGATGATCCGTTAACACTTCTAAAATTTGACCAGTCTTCATTTTTTTGAGCTTTTTACTAGCCATCATTTCTGGAACTGGACAAGATTCCCCTCTTACATCAAGAGTTTCGTCTGGATTTCTTGTTTTTAGTTCCTCACTCATTTTTTACGCACCTATTCTAATAAACGAAAATTATTATATTTAAGACTTAACTCTTTATAAACCCTTTATAAAATTTTTCATAAATATTCTAAATAAAATAATATAAGTAAAATATTAACTTTCTATCTCCTGATTATGTAGATAGAGACTTCGCCACGTTCTGTTCTTTCTGAGCTGCATCCGAAGTAATTTAAGACTCTTACCACGTCAGCTTCTTGCGAGCTACCTTTTTCTACTATTATTTCCAAAATATCGCCTCTATTCATTTTTTTCAATTTTGAATATACAAGCATTTGTGGAACTGAGCAGCAAAGTCCTGTAAGATCTAACTTTGTCTGCATATTTTTCATTTAATACTTTAAGTTATAATCTTTTGCTTAATTATAAAAAAGATTAAATATATCATTATAAAATATCTTATGTGAGATGCTAGCTAAACTTAAGATAGAAAGCTTTGAACCATTACTTAATTTGGAAAAATTTGGAAGAATTTATTTATTGAAAGATGTTAAAAAACTTGATTATGGCTATTTGGCTAAATTGAGATGGGTTAAGAATGATTTTGAAGTTCTAATTAGAGTTAAAAGTAATACGATGGAAATAATAGACGAAAATGGAAAATTTTCAATTTTAATATGTTTCGAGAATAGAAATGCAGAAGTAACACTTAAATGTAGTTCTATTCATAAAATGCTATTTACTCCCCTTGCATGGAAAATAGTAAAAAATCTCGAGAGTTATTCGGAATATATTTCAAAAATTTCTTTAAAAACGTCAACTTACTCGAACTCATCTATTCTCGAATTATTTAGAACAAAACCTACAGTAACACTAGACTTGAGAGGAGTCACTTGCCCTATTCCTGAGATAGAATCAAAAAAGGCTATTCTACAGGCAAAACCATTTGATGCTATAGAAGTTTTAGTAGATCATCCTGCAGCTATATTATACACATTGCCGGAAGTTGCTAAATCTTTCAATTGCAGATATGAGATTATAAATAGAGGAGACTATGCATCTTTCGTATTTATAATAGGAAGAAAAGAGCATGAGGAGAATTTGAATTTAAATGAGATAAATAATATCATAAGAGATGAGAGAGAAATTGCCAAATTATATATTTATTTTGATAAAATAATAAAAGAATTAAAGATAGAAAAATTTTCTCCGGATATGTTATATGGTGAGGGTTTAACGTTAATAGTAGCATCACCAGAAGGAAGAGGATGGCTACTTACAGCGCTAGTTGAGAATGAAAAATTAATTTCTGCAAGATTAGACTTAGGAAATACGAAACTTTATGATTATGATGCAGTTAATGTTATAACTGATTTTAATGGTCTAATGAATGTTTATTATTTAAAGCATTAAAATTTATAAATAGCATTTTCTTAAAATATTACTATGCAAGATCAATGTGGTTGCGTAATAGAAAGAAAATATGCCTCTGATTTTCTTACAAGAAGAATATTCAATATCAATAAAATTCCTAAAGGATTTTCCAAGATAGGAGAGACCGTTGTAGACGGCCGAAAGATTGAACTCTTCTACAATAAGAATGACAATTTTCCTTTAAGATATAAAAGTACAGAATGTCCAATTTCAATAATAACGCTTGAAGTACTTTGCGAAGAATTTTACAATTCAAGGGAATTAACTACTGAAAGTGCTTTGTCCGCATTAAAGAAAGTTAAGGGGTTAACAATTAATAATATATCTAAAAATATAGCTGAAGAAGTAGTGAAAATAATTGAAAAGAGTGGCATATATAGTTGAGTCATCATTAGGAAATTACATTTTAGGACAAATGATAGTTCCTCAAATAGAAGAAGATAGACATAGTGTTGAAGTAAAGGGAATGTTCTTTATAGATAATAACGTATATCTTCTAATGAAAGGAAATCCTTTAGCTGAAAGATTGGCCAAGTTAAATAAAGAAAAAGGAATATATTTACAGGCATGCGACCAATGTGTGTATATGAGAAATTTAGAAGGAGCCCTAATAGACGAGGCAAAAATAGGCTGTTTTCCAGACTTTTATAAAGCAATAATTAACGAAGTTGACTTTATTATAACTATATAAATTAAGTATTACATAAAAGAAAAGAAGGGTTTAAAAAGAGATTAGATTTTTATACGTAATTTAAGTAAGCAAATTTATGAATTATAAATTAATCCTTTTGGCTGGATTTGTAGTAATTCTTGCAATAGGTTTTGGTGCATCATATCTTATGTTAAGAACGCCATCTACAACTACCAGTACCACTACTCCCATCTCTGTACCACCTTCAACATCAAGTAAGATTAACAATGATTTTTATTTTCTAGTATTTACGCAAAAAGGAATATCAATGGTCATAAATCCCTTCTCTACTTCAGCTAGCTTCTTAGGGTTCCAACATGTAGCCAATATCTCATTAAGTGTGCCATCTCAAGTATTCTACTGGGAACAATTACCTTATAATTCAATGGTGAAATTAGGGCAAAATATGTTTATGCCTTTAAATAACGGTACAGTATATGCTGTAAATTCGTCTACAATGAAAATAGTAAAAACGTTCGAAGTCGGAAATTCCACTGGATTTATAGGAGTAGCGTATTCGCCAAATATGCAGTACGTAGCAATAGCTGATGGTCCATCAGGCATAGTAGAAGTCATAAATACACAAACATTACAAGTAGTATGGAAGGATACTTTCGTTTCACCTACAGGGAGAACATATTACCCATGCGACGTAAGATGGGATCCCAATGGACAGTTTTTATTAGTTCCTATGAGATTTAATAATAGTATAGACGAAATTAGTTCTTCAAATGGACAAGTAATCAAAGTATTAGCTTCTTCTCCTGGATCAGAACCATACATGTTAAGTCCTAATATTCAAGGAAATATGTTAGCTGTAGAATTCTCAGGAAATAATTCAGTAGGTTTCTATTCTCTTCCAAATTTAGTCCTACAAGGAATAGTCAAAATGCCGTCAAACTTAGTACCGCAAAGGGGAGTATTTACTCCAAATGGACAATATTACTTAGAAGCTCCTGGTAATGCTAACGACGTAGTAATTATCTCTACGTCTAACTTCAGTGTAGTAAAAACTATAGCGTTGCCTTCTACTGCTGCGCCAGGACTTAGCGAAATTCAACTAACCCCTGGTGGAAGCTATGCATATACTGTTATTCATGGTAATGTTAAAACAGGAGGAATGATAGTTCTAATATCCTTAAGTTCTATGAGCATAGCTTATGAGGTTCCTCTTACTACCGCTCCTGCAGTAGTAGTTCCACTACAGACTAACGCAGGAACGTATTTAGTAGATAATGTATTATTGCCACCAGTGACTGGACTACATTGTTAGGTGAAAAAATGAAGGTAATTAATCCTCTTTTTTACTTTTTCATTTTTCTTTATGCTACTGTGATTGTCCCTATAGTAGTGAATGGTTTTCGTATAGTAAGTCTATGGTATAGCCCACTTTCAGATACTGGTCAGATTTCGTTTATCTCTCCATTTCTTACTTTTATCGTATTTATTTTCTTATTTTCAATATCAGTAGGTTATATTCTATATAAAAGGAAGAATAATAGATTCATACTAGTTAGAGGACCTATGAGAATAAGAAGTGTAATAAAAGCTATAATTAAGGATAGAATAGGAAGATTATTAGTTATAATATATTCAGTTTTATATATAATCTCATACATGATTACTTCAGGGATCTTACTTGTTCCTGGAATAAATATAGATTCGTATTTCGTTAAATTGACTATAATTACCTATGAAGGAAGTGGAATTCAAGTACTCAGACTAGGAAGTCTCTATTTTATTACAAATTACTTTATGCTTCTATTTGGCATATTGATAGATGCTCTCTTAACTATTTCACTTATCCTGTCATATTATATAGTTTCATTAATTTACGTATCTTACAACATATACTCATTTTCAGTTCCTAAAAGCTTTAGACTTTACGGAATGAGCACAGTAGGAGGATTTCTGACAGCTTCTGTGCCTTCTCTTGGAACTATAGCGGGAATATGTTGTTTAACACCTACTGCGCTAAATTCTCTCCTCTACTTAGCGTCAGGATCACTTCCTCTAACTAAAGGCATAGCATGGAAGTATGGAACATTCATATTAGGCGCATGGACTGGAGGAGTATTACAGATATTAAGTCTTGCATCTCCCATAATATTAGGAAGTATAATTACTGGAATTTCCATTTATTATATTTATTTAGTTTCTAAGAGAATTAATAAGGTGATGATAAGTGAGTAGAATTAATCAAAACAATTTCTGGACAGTTGTTCTTAGATTAATTACAGCATCAATATGGATAAACGCAGGAGTTTTTGGAAAACTTCTTAATTCTGGATTTTTAAATCCCAACTCTAACGCGTATGTGGGATTTACTATTTTATATTTCTCTCAAGGATCGCCAATAAGAGGTTTCTTATATGCAGTAGCTTTTCCTCATCCAATATTAACTGGAATCCTTGTAATGATAGGAGAGATATCATTTGGTATACTTCTTTTTTTAGGCTTAGGAGTTAGGTTAGCTTCTACTGCAGCCTTTTATACTAATCTTATATACTTCCTTTCTGCAGCATGGACTGGAGCTGAAGAGTATGGTATAAATCTTCTTATGATGACTATAGATCTTTATTTCATAATTTATGGTTCAAATTATTTCTCTATAGACTCAATAATTAGAAAGAAAACATCTATAATGGATAATAAAAAGATATGGATTACAGTTGCAACGTTAATATATCTAGGTGTAATATTTTTCCTATATATAAAAGGGTTATAGTTAATATTCATTTTATATATTCATTAAATTATGGAAATTTATAAATCCCTGATAAGCTTTCATATAAGGAAAAACTATAGTGAATTTAGGTATAATTCTTGTTTTTGTTGTTGAAATTTAAAAATTTATATTTTTATTTAGAAAACTGATATAAAAAGCTATATTAGTCTATTGATTAGCATTATTTGCCTTATATATTATCGCATAATAAGATTATTAAAAATATAGAAAATTATAAAAAATATTTGAGAATATTTTAGCAAAAACTAATATTAATTAGAGGTATGTTTATATATGTGGGAAATAATATGGGTAAATATGAAGAGAGAATTGATAATTACTATGGATGAAAGAGGCAGAGTTACCATACCTAAAGAAATTAGAGAAAAAATTAAGACTAAAAAATTAAGACTAAAAATTGAAGGGGATAAGATAATTTTGGAACCTGTAAATCCTGATATTGAAAAGTATTATGGAATATTTAAAAACAACGTAGGCAATGTAGATATTGATGAAGTTTTAGAAAAATCGCTTACTGAAGTGTTAAAAAATGACTGCTAGATATTTTGATGTTAATGTCTTAGTATATTATTTAACTGGAGACAAAACTTATGGTCCTATAGCCAAACAGTGGTTACGCGAAACTGATGAAAAATACACGTCGTGTATAACACCTTTCTTGATAGCAGTTATATTAGGTAGGTTAAACAATAAACATTTGCGAGATTATAATTTCGTTAAGGATATACTTAATGTATTAGAATATATAGGTATAGAATATTTGAATCTTCCTCCTTGGGATAGAATTATCGAAGTTATGAACAAGTATAAAATAGATCTTGAAGACGCAATACATGTAGCTATAGCTACTGAAAACAAACTAGAAATAGTGAGTAATGATGAGGAGTTAAAGAAGAAAGTAAATGCTATCTTTTAAAATATATTACTCTAAAACTAATTTATACATAATTATAAATAATATCAATATAAAATCACTTAGAGAATATCTAAACTAAGATAAAAGCATAAATTAAATATACGTCCAAAATAAATATAAAAATTTCAATTATTAGATAATTCGCAAAAATAATAGAATCTTATAATAGCCTTATTTATAGTATAGTAAAGTAAAACTTAATATAAGTAAAGTTGATAAACGATATGGATAAAAATGGAGCTAAAACATGAAATTAGGTCAAATTTCAATATAAACGAGAACACTGAATTTTCAGAGGTAGCAAATTACAAGGATGGAATACTAATGAGTATCCTTGATACGTTAACCTTCAATACTGATAACTCTAGAATAGGGATTTCTGTTTCAAGAGATGAAAACAATAATTTGAAACTTACAGTATTTAATATAATAAAGGATATTAAACAGGAAGGCAAAATAACTGAAAGAGAAGCAATTTCATTCATTATCGATACTCAAGGAAGAAGGATTACATATACTGAAGCAACATTTAAAAATCCTAAAAACCAATCTGTCCCTAAGAGTATTGAAGAAAAATTAGAAAACGTAGATAAGATAATTGAAAAATCTATGAGTGAAAGAGAAAATTATATGAAAAGCCTATTTAACGAAATCAAAATCAATACAAAGGTGTTTAACATTGACACCGGCTCAGAGGAAAATATTGGAATTAACAAAGAAGCCTAAATCATTTTCAGAACTAAAAAAGGATACGGGTTTGACTGATGGAGGACTATACAAGGCTCTTCAATCTCTAGAAAAAAATGGATATATTACAAAGACTGATTTAGGCTACTTGATAACTACTAAAGGAATTAAAATAATAGAAGAAAAGAAAATGTTTACACAAGGAGGTATTACAATTATATATGAAGGTATATCTGAAGAGAAAGTAAAGGAAATATATAAAATACTAAGCAATGAGAACAATTTTTATATTCATGCTTTTAGAGAAAGTGATCATGAATTAGATAAAATTTTAAGCCTATCAATTCTAATTCCAGAATTATTTGATAATAAATAGAAAATTTTCTAAATAATATTTTTAAGTATAACTATAGCATGAATAATTTTTTATCTTAACAAGGGGTTCAAAGGGGGCGGAAGACTCCATCCGTAAGGGTGGAGATGGGTAGCCCCCTTTGTAAAACTTATATACTTCTTTTTCAAATATTCTATTATGTCCGACGTAGGGTTACGCTTCAGAGCATACACTGACGAACAAACATTGAGGGCGTTAAAAGCCCAGTTGAGGTTAGCGTCAGAAGTGTACAACACTCTACGTTGGGCAGACATCTATTTTCATGAAAGAGATGGAAAAGGACTCACTAAGACGGAGTTGAGGCAACTAGCTCTCGATCTGAGAAAACAGGATGAACAATATCAACATCTATATTCCCAAACACTGCAGCAGATTGCAGACAGATTCTACGACGCTAGACAGAGGTTCTTCGATGGGTTAGCACGTTACCCCAGGGAGAAGAAAGCACATAAGTGGTACTCCCTCGTCTACCCTCAATCAGGTTGGAAAGTCTTGAAGGTGAGAGAAATAAGGACGAAGAGCAAGAAGAACAAGAAGAAGGTAATAACGCTTCAGCTGTCAAACCTAGGGATCTTCAACGTCGTTGTCCATAGGGACTTCCCGCTGGAAAAAGTAAAGAGGGTAGTAATCAAGTTAACATCATCAGGGAGAGTGTACATTACTTTCGTTGTGGATCAAGAGTATCCTCAACTCCCCAAGACAAACAAAGTTGTTGCTGTGGACGTTGGTGTAGAGAAACTTCTCACTACCTCTGACGGGGAATACGTCCCCAACCAGAGACCTTATGAGAAGGCACTCAACAAGATGAAGAGGCTTCATAAAGCTCTCTCACGGAAGAAGTTCTTGTCACACAACTGGTTTAAGGCAAAGATTCGTCTAGCGAGGGCTCACGAACACTTGAAGAACCTTAGGATGGACATGTACATGAAACTCGGTAAGTATTTTGCTGAGCATTATGATGTTCTCGTAATGGAGGATATTCACGTTAAGCAAATTGTTGGTAAGTCTCTCAGAAGGCTTAGGATGAGGTTACACGATGTTGCTTTTCATGAGCTTAGGAGTATCATGGAGTATCAACTTGGGAAGTATGGTAAGAAACTCACTCTAGTGGATCCTGCTTTTACTTCAATGACTTGTGCTAGGTGCGGACATGTTAAGAAAGATTTGACGTTGGCTGATCGTGTGTTTGTCTGTCCCAAGTGCGGTTGGGTCGCTGATCGTGATTATAATGCTTCCCTCAACATCCTAAGAAGATCGGGGTCGGAACGACCCTTAGTGCCTGTGGAGCTGAGACCTCTACCTTTGGCAAGCCTCGGCTTTGAAGCAGGAAGCTCCGTCCGTTAGGGCAGGGTAGTTCACTCCTTAATTTTAAGTAAGAGTACATTAGGTGATGAAATATTTTTCTCTTAATAGTTTTTTAGTATAAAAAGTTAAATCTGTTTAATAAGATGAGGGTATTACTAAACAATTTAAATAGATTATATTTAAATCCCAAATATTACATTCAATAAAAAACTAAAAAAACTTTTTATGTTTGGATAACTAATAGTAAATTATGGAAGAACAGATAAGTAAAGAACAGATAAATAACGATAAATGGCATAACATTAAATGCTGTTATAGACTCAGCGAAACTGAGATTTCTTGTTTTATAAAATTACTAGAATTAAATAGACCAGTAACTTCTATAGAATTAGCAGGGCTCATGAAATTTAGTAAGACTACTGTTGAAACTGCATTAAGGAAATTAACTGACGTGGGACTAGTGACTAGACAAAAATTAGAGGGAGCAAGAATAGGGAGACCAAAATACGTATATTCGCTACCAGAATATATATGGGGGAAAATAGAAAAAGATCTTAATAAATGCGGAGAAGCTATGAAAAACACGAAGCTATAATTTTTTAATATCCTATTTTTTAATATTATCGGTGATTTTTTGAATAATAAGATATTATATGAGAAGGAGAATAATATATCCTGGATAATATTTAACAGAGAAGATAAGCTTAATGCTTTAGATTTCGATACGTGGTCACAATTGAGAGATTCATTAATAAAAGCAGATAATGATGATACTAACGTTATAGTATTAACTGGTAAAGGTAGAGCATTTAGTGCAGGCGACGATATATATTCAATGTACAACTTAAGCAATCCACAAGAATCTGAACTATTTTTTGAAAACTTATTTGCTGCTATAGATGCCATATTAAATTTATCTAAACCACTAATCTCTGCTGTTAACGGCTTAGCATATGGAGGAGGCTGTGAAATTCTTCTACTCTCTGATATAGTAATAGCTGTTAACGATGCTAAGTTTTCCATATCTGAGGGAAAATTAGGCTTAATCCCCCCAATGGCCTCTGCAATAGGATATAAAGCTCTAGGTAGAAGGATAATGAGATTATTATTAACCGCTGAGGAAATAGATGCTAAAGAAGCTAAGGAAATAGGTATAGTAGATTATATAGTCCCTAAAGAAGAACTTAACTCTAAAATTTTAGAAATAGTCAAATTAATTAATAATTTAGATAAAAATTCCATCAAATCAATAAAAAATTGGACAAGAATAGATAGAAAAATGATTGAAAAAGCTGTTAGAGAACTTTCGTTTATGTGTCTTACTTCACCAGCTAAGGAAAGAATGAGAAAATTTATAGAAAAAAGAAATAAATTAACTTAGAAGACTGTTCCAGAAAGAAAGCTCATAGGCCTGAATAGTCTTAGCAATTTCTAAATATCTTCCTTTATATCTTGAAATGATCTTTTCTGCTGAGGTTTCATCCACTTTAGATTCTGCAAATAACTCAAGGAACCTTGTATCTATCCTTCCTTTAAAAACTTCTGATAGTTTTTTACAATTTTTACTCCATATTGGAAGATTTACTACTAATGCTAAAACTTGTTCTCCTGGATTTGCGTAATTTGCTAACCAAGCCAAATAATGAGTATACGCTACAGCATAGGGTATAGGCTCTACATTTTTATTAGCTACTTCTCTTAAAATTTTCAGACCTTCATAATCTCCTTCCATGGCTTGCATAAAGAAATCTAACTCATCTTGATTTATGGCCCTGCTAAACATTATCGATATAGATCTAACGTCGTGGTTAACTATATACCATTGTTGCGAATATAAGAGTTCTATTTTTTCTACAGGAATCTTACCTTCTTCTGAAAGAGATATAAATTTATGATTCAAAATTTTTTCATTAATGTCTTTTATCTCATTTCTAATTTCTTCAAGCATATAAGTTATAGGAAATAAGCTCTTATAAATTAATTTATAACTTTCTAATATTGTATAATTATAAAAAAATTAATAACTTGATTCTTCTGCCATAAGAAGAGTTATAGTATTCATAACATCCCTCATTGAAACTACTCCTATATCCTTATTGCATTCTCTTACCACTAAATGCCTTACTTTATTAAGAGACATCAGATCCAATGCCTCATATATATCTTTACTTGAGTCAATTCTTATGATGTTTTTTGTAGCCAAATCAATTGCAGGCTCTGAACAACTTTTTCCATCCGCAACAGCTCGGGTTATATCTCTTTCAGTAATTATACCTATTATTTTATCTCCGTCCATAATTAAAACAGAACTAACATTATTTTCCTTCATTTTGAGTGCAGCGTCTCGTATGGAAGAATCTTTACTAATAGTAACTAAACTTTTAGGCATAATTTGCTTTATATTCATTAATATAATATACTGACAGCATAATTAAAAAATTTATATTACTTATATCATCCATATCTTAGGGCAATACCTAATCCGTATCTAGGATATTTCCATATTATATTGTTAAATGGACAAGCAATTTTACACGCTCCACATTCTACACAATTCTCATACGAAATCACTATTTTTCCTTCAACCCAAGAGTAAACGTTGGCTGGACAGACAGTAATACACGGTTGAGGAACTCCGTATTTTAATTCACATTCTTTGCATTTATTTTGATCTTTGATTTCTAAATGCGATACATCGTCCCTCTTATATCTTAATGTGTATAATTTTTCCTCTACTTTCAAGCTATTCCACCCCATAATAATAAAACATGTTTCAAAAGTGTAGGTATAATTTCCTTATATTGAGTAAGTTCTGAAAGATCTCCTGAAGCCCAAGATTCTGCAATATTTGTTAGGAATTCATCATAAACCGAAAGATAACCTTTACCTAAAAGTTCTTTAACTAAAGGTCTAAGTTTAGATATTTCTCTTATCTCCTTAACATTCATAAGTTCAAGCGCAAATTTTCTGCAGTCCCAGTTTTCTACCGATGCCTTACCTGCAAGACTTCCAGAGATTATCGCAGGGCCTATTCCATTAAAAACTAAAGGATTTATAAGGCCTATAGCATCACCGGAAGAATATATTCCATCCATACACGATTTCCATTCTGGAAATCCTTGCTCAGGAATTATTTTTGCCGAATATTCCCTAAGCGATCCTCCCTTAACTAATTCGTTAATCCCAAACTTCTTTTCAAATGAATCCAAGACCTCGTAAGGTCTCATTTTTTTGTCTATTAGAGTCTGCATAGGAACACCTACTCCTATAGAAACTGAATCTTTATACACATAAAGGAAACCTGCATATGGTACTGGATCACTAGCTATAACTCTCCAGGATTCTCCTTCAGTATCTCCTTGCAGTTGAAAACGTTTATTTACCTCGTCTTTGCCTAATGTATAAACTTCTTTTACAGCCTGCACAGTGTTAGTTGGGGAAAATTCTGGTCTTATACCTATATTCATTGAAACTAGCGCATTGGCACCTTCTGCTAGAACTACTTTATCTCCTTCTATCTCTCCTCTATCAGTTATTACCCTATAATATTCTCCTTCCTTTTTAATTCCAAGCGCAGTAGTTTTGGTAATTAATAAAGTTCCCGCGTTTTCAGCTTGTTGTGAAAGGTATTTATCAAACTTTAGCCTACTGACGTTAAGTAGTTTAGTTTTTGGATACGTGTCAATTCTTATATCACCCTTTTCTGATGATAATAATAATCTCACTCTCTTAACCTCTCTTTCAAATGGAACTCCGTTTACGTCGAATACCTTAGCTACTTCTGACAATCTAACCATAGCTCCAGATACGTTTTTAGAACCAGGTTCTGGACCTCTTTCCAGCGTAAGTACTTTCATTCCTGCTTTTGCCGCAGTTAATGATGCAGCGCTTCCAGAAGGTCCTGCTCCTACTACAATTACATCAAATTTCATTTTCCCAACCTCTTTATGAGTTCTGGAACCACCTCAAATAGATCTCCAATAACTCCATAATCACAGTTATTAAATATAGGAGCTTCAGGATCAATATTTATAGCGATGATTTTTCTAGCTCCTGAGATTCCTACTAAATGTTGCACTGCTCCAGAAATTCCTAAAGCTATGTATAGTTTTGGCCTTATAGTATTACCAGTTTGTCCAACTTGCCTATCCTTTGGATACCAACCCATATCTGCAAGTGGCTTACTTACACCAACTACGCCTCCCAACACGTCTGCCAATTCTTCTGCTATTTTTATATTCTCGGGACTTTTTATTCCTCTACCTACACCTATTACTATATCAGATTCCGTAAGAACATTTCTTTTTTCCTTCCTCCTATAATCTAGTATTTTGTATCTAGAAAACTCATCATCTAATTTTTCTTCTACTATTTCTCCTTTTTTATGATTATGAATAGGTTTGAATACTCCAGATCTTACTGTCATCATAACAGGTCTATGATTAGGACATATTATAGTAGACATTTCTTTTCCTCCGAAATCTGGTCTAGTTGCGTAAAGTATTCCCTTACTATCCACGTCGAAACTAGTACAATCGGCTATCAAACCTGTGTTAATTTCAATAGCGCTAGTAGATGCTAATTCTCTGGAACTCTTTGTACCGGGGAAAAATATTGCCTCTGGTTTATATTTCTTTGCCACTATGGATAGAGCTCTTGTATATATATCATTATCATATCTTTTAACATTGGATTTGACTAAATATACTTTATCAGCGCCATATTCAAAAGCATCCTCAACTAGATTATCCGCTCCTATAATTACTGCTGATAAAGTAGTTGAAAGTAAATCGGCAATCCTTCTTGCCTCACTCATAATCTCCCAAGACGTTTCGTTCGGTTCTTCGTTTATATGATCAACATAGACCCAAAGCTCTCCATTAACTTTAGCTACTGGTTCTGGTTTTTTATATTCAATTTTCTCTTGTGTTTGAGAAAGTGAAATCTTTATTTTTTCTGTTAGCCATTCTGCAGCACCTTTAGGATCTTTTTCTTTATATAATTCTGGATTTCTAGTCTTTGGCGGAGGATGGACTTTTATAACTTTAGTAGGAGAACCAGCTAAACCTATTTTATTAGGCTCAGCCCCTATATCGTCCTTAGTTAACTTATGAATCTTTGCAGATCTGGACTTTATAATGCTTAATATGTCTGGTTGTCTAGGAGTATTAATATCTTCATTAACAGTTATGGTAGCAGGAAGAGGAACCTCTACAGTTTCTTCGTCAAATTCAGTTGATCTTATTACACTTAGAGTATTATTTTCTTTATCCACCCTTTCAACTTTACTTACATATCCAACAATTGGAATTCCGAGCCATTTTGCAGTTTGTGGTCCAACTTGTTCTGTTTCTCCATCCACAGCCCTCCTTCCGAAAATATATAGATCGGCATCACCTATTTTCTTTATTGCTTTAAAGACTGTATATGAAGTAGCCCAAGTATCTGCTCCTGCCATAGCTCTATCAGTTATAAGATAAGTTTCGTCAGCTCCCATAGCTATAGCTTCTCTTAAGGATATTTCTGCTTGCGGTGGACCCATTGTTATGACAATGACTTCTCCGCCATATCTTTCTTTGAGCCTAACAGCTTCTTCAATAGCATGAAGATCTGGAGGGTTTATTACTGCCGGAACACCTTCCCTGACCAAGGTATTAGTTACTGGATCCACTCTTAGATCGTCGGCATCTGGAACTTGTTTAATTGAGACTATTATTCGAACCATAATCCCTGTTTATAATTAAGAATTCATTGTATATAAACTCAATTTCAGTATTTTATATTTTAAAACGTAGTCTTCAAACTTTGTTATAACATTCATAAATATTATAAAAAATTTTCTTATGAAATTTGAGAAATATTCACAAATAGATATTTAAGCTCAAAAATCAAAAGTGTATTTATGAATACCGAAATATTTTCTTTAGATAAAATAAAAAGACTTTCAGAAGAAGCAAGAAATAATCCAGAAAGGTTCTGGGCGCATAAAACAAAATATATAGACTGGTTCAAAAAGCCAAGAACAATACTTGAGGGAAAACCACCTAATGATAGATGGTTTGTTGATGGATTATTGAATATATCTTATAACGCAGTAGATAGACACTATAAAACAAACCCAGAAAATGTAGCATTTTATTGGATAAATGAAAAAGGAGAAACAAGAACAATATCCTATAGAGATCTTTATTGTGAAGTAAATAGGGCAGCTTACGTGCTGAAAGAGCTCGGTATAAAAAGAGGTGATTCCGTTTCCTTACTCATGCCAAGTATACCAGAGGCATTGTACTTCTCGTTGGCAGTACATAGATTAGGAGCAGTTTTGGTAATACACTATCTAGGTCTTAGTGAAGATACCTTAGCCTACAGATTAAAAGACAGCAAATCAAGAATAATGATATTAGCCTCTTCCTCTTTGAGGAATGGAAAAGAGATTAACATAAAAAAAATGTTTGACAATGTATTAGAAAAATTCAATGTACCAATAGAAAAAGTTTTAGTGATAAAAAGAGGCGAAGTTGAAACAACTAATAGAGACTTGATTTACAATGATGTAAGGCCTAAAGGTAGAGTATATATAGAACCTGAAGCAGTAGAGTCTAATGAGCCAGCCACTATATATTATACTTCTGGAACTACAGGGAGACCTAAAGGTCTATATCATTCAAATGGAGGATATATAATAGCATTGAATTGGGCATTTGATTCATTACTAGGACCTAAAAAAGGGGACGTATGGTGGACTATTTCTGAATTAGGATGGCCAGTATGGCCTATGGCAAATCTCTATACTATACCTATAATGGGGTTAACTGGAGTTCTATTCGAAGGTTATATAGGCTACCAACCCGATCTCTTTTCTAGAATAGTAGAACGATTCGGAGTTAATTTAGTATGGAGTTCTACAACTACGCTTTATACTTTGAAAAGCCTTGGAGAAGAATCTATAAATTCTGGAGATGTCTCCAGCTTAAGAATTATTTTAAACACTGGAGAACCTTTAAACACAGGAGCTAGAAAGTGGCTTAGAGAGCAATTAAAAGATGTATATATAGCCGACGCATATTGGATGACAGAACACTTATTGCCAATAGCCGCAACGCCTGCTGGATTAGGCGAAATACCATACAAAGAAGGATCTGCTGGTATAGTATTCCCTGGATCTAGCTTTAACATTGTCGATGATGATGGAAATCCCTTACCTCCAAGGAAAAAAGGATATATTGTACTCAATTCTGTAAATCCGGCTATGGCAAAAATGGTAAATGATACTAATAACGAGAAAATGACAAAAACGTACTGGTCTAGATTCCCTGGATATTTCTACACTGGCGATTACGGATATGTCGATGAGGATGGGTATTTATATGTAGTAGGTAGAGCAGATGATATAATTACAAAAGAAGGAGAAAGAGTTGGTACTATGGAAATAGAAAGCATTGTAGCTAATCATCCATCAGTTGCTGAAGCCTCGGCTATAGGATATACTGATAATGATGGAACTACAAAAATATTAGTTTTAGCTGTTCCTAGAGCTGGATTCGAAAGAAGCGAAAGACTTGAACAGGATATTAAAACATTTCTAAGAAATTCTGGAATTTTTGTAGATAATGTTATTCTAGTCTCTAGATTACCTAAGACAAAAAGCGGTAAGATAATGAGAAGATTAATAAGATCAATAATTAAAAACGAGGAAATAGGAGATATATCAACTTTAGATAATCCTGACATACTATACGAGCTAAGAAATTCTCTTTCTAAAAAGTAAATATTTAGGTTTTTATGATCTCTTAAATTTTTTCTCAGAGAGGCTATCAAACCATATTTTAATCTAGCGCTAGATTTAGAATTTATCATGATTAGGGCGTTCAGTAATAAATATTTTGGTTGAACTTCAAGCATAATGTCAACTAAGATTGCCACGTGTACCTTTCAATCCACGTGGCGATTTGGGGAGGATCACTTAGGCTCATAAGGCTTATTATTATACCAAACACTCCAAACTATTCTAGCCAATTTCCTGGCTAAAGCAGTGTACAACTTCTTTCCCTTCAACTTTTCCTTATGGTTCTCGTAAAATTCTAGTAATGTAGGATTACGAGAGTAATTCATCTCAGCGAGGAAGTAGAACAAGCTGCGCAAGTACTTATTACCCTTCTTCGATATTCCCTTACTTACAGTAGCTTTACCGCTCCTCTCATTGGGTCTAAACCACAGTAGGCTACGAAGGACTCAGGGTTAGGAAAGCGTTTAATGTCTCCAACAATGCCTATTATTATCCAGAAAGTTTTCCTATTCCCGGTATAGTTAATAGAACGTGATTTTCAGACTGTGATTGTATCATTTTCTCTACTTCTTTTATTTTCTCGCTTGTTTCCAGTAGTGCTTTAGATAATACTTCGATTTCTTCAAGTACGATCTTTGTGTACTCTAAGTTGTATAATTGTATTTTGAAGTTTCCTTTAGAGAATTCTTCAAGCATTTCCTTGCTTATTTTTTCCTCGTCACTGACTAGGAATAGTGCTCTTTTTACCCTGTTCTTGTACTTTACTTCAAGGTCTTTTAGGAAGATATATAGTGTTACTAGTTCTTTCAATGGGTTGTAGTTGTACTCCTTTGCCTTGTTTGCCATGTTTATTAGTTTTTGTGCGTCGTAAAAATCTGTTTTCTTTCCTCTCAAGTCCTTCTCCTTCCATAGTATATTTGGGCTTACTTGTAGTATCTTGATCCCTTTTTCCTTGAAGTATTGACATGGTTTTATTGAGTATGCTCCTGTCGGTTCGACCACTATTGTGTTTAGTTTCACTTTTAGTATTTCTTCATAACCCTTCTTGTTGTTCTCGTAGACCCTCCCCTCACTCGATACTAGATGATCTTTTGATATGTCTATTCCTAGGATCCCTACCTCTTTATCACACCTATATCCGTGCATATTATCACAATGTTCAGTCCGATGGTAGGGGTTTGTCACGCCCCCGTTCGAAGACTTTGCTTCAGTCAAAGGGTCGACCATGTTTCCCAGTTGGAGAGTATTACTCTCCCCAACTAATTAATCTATATAGGGTTCAAAGGGGCTGAAGACTCCATCCGTGGAGATGGATAGGCTCCACATGCTTTGCCTCTAACATGGCTAGGCGATAGCTTGAAGAGCCGAAGGAACTACTTGATTGGGGTCAACTTGAGGGCCTTCACCACCTCCTCCCCTATACCTAGTCTTCTTAGTCTCACCCTTGTATTCCCCATCCTTGAGTACGTGATAAACTATCCTACATATCTTGTTGGCCAAGGCTAATGTAGCCTTTTTGGAATTGCTTGTCCTCTTCAACAAGGCTTGATAGAAGCCATTAAATTGGACCGTGTTCTTAGCGGACCTTGCAACAAGGAATAGAACGCGGGATAAGTGCTTATTCCCCTTGATGAGACCGTTGTGAAATTCGGTCTTCCCGCTCTGCTTAGTCCAGAAACTCCAGCATAAGAAGCAGCTTGTTTCGAAGACTCAAACCTGCTCACGTCTCCAAGCTCAGCGTAAATTGTGGCTGCAGAGATTGGGCCTATTCCGGGTATCTTAGTCACTACTGCTTCCTCGGGTAGGAACTTCATTATCTCGTTCTCCACTTCCTTGATTTGTTCTTCTATAATGTTCAGTAGGTCCAGGAGTTGTTTTAGGATGAACGCTTCTATTCTAGTTAATTTTCTTCCCAATAATTTGGAGTACTCCTTGATCTCTTCGTCAGTTAGCTTCTCCTCATTTAGTTTTCTCACTATTTCCTTTGTCTTCTTTTCGAAGGTAGCTTGTATCCTGCTGTTTCTAGAACTTTCCTTATCTCGTTCTTTACTTGTGTCTTTCTCTCTACTAGTCCTTCTCTGTGTCTTGACATTTCTCTTAGTTCTTGCATTTCTCCCGTTGGTACGATCCTTTTACTGTGCCTGCAGCGTAGGCTATTGCGAGTCTTATGGAGTCGTTCTTGTCTGTCTTCTTGCCTAGGACTTCAACTGTTTGGACAGGGTTTATCACGTTTACTTTTAGTCCCTTGTCTCTCAGTACGTTGTATACGTGGTAGAAGTATACTCCTGTTGCTTCCATTATTCCTTCTTCGTATCCTTCTAGGAATTTTATAAGTTCTTTGAGTCCTTCCTCGTTGTATTTGAATTCTCTCGTATCAGCTTCTTTTACTGTGTTGTTGTTTATTTCCATCTTGGTTGCAACAAGTCTTGATTCCCCCACATCTATTGCAAATACTTTAGGCTTTATCTTCCTTTCCATGTGTAATACTCTTTTTCTAATTCTTGAATTTTTCTATAATACGCGTTGTATTGTTAATTTTGTTAGGAGATAGTGCGAACTAACTATGAGAACGTCCCCTTAAATTTTTGCACACTCCTACTCGGGATATTGTCCCACATGTTAGATCGCGGGGGACGTATAGCCAGCCTACCCCATGGGGTTTTATCCCCATGTTCACTTTCGGCTTGTGTTATTTTCTTGTTCTCTTTATAAAAGTTTTACTCTTGTAAGGCTTGTCTTCTTGTTTAGGAGTGTTGTTCGTGAAAATCGCCGTAGGAGTTCACAAAACTCCGACTAATTTGAGACCTAGGGAAATTCGACTAGACCACACAATAATATTCAGGACAACTTTTTCATTATCTTTTATAAGATTAAATAATATTTATATAAATATTCTAAATTTAATATTAGGTTTTTAGTAAAGGAATCAAGAACAATTTACTCTAAGATATAAGGAGTTTAAAATTTATGTATTTTCCTAAGGACATAGGTTTCGAAAATAAGAACTGGCTTTAAGATCTTGTTATGGAATAATTTTTTAACAGACAAGATAAAAATTAGATTCAATTATTACAAGGCGAAAAAATGGAAGAGAAGAAGATAAGTATATTGAAATACGCTACCATAATATCGATCTTCATAATTATACCTCTGATTGTACTATCATTTTTAGTATATTTTCTTGCGTTATACTTTACTAAATCGTCTACAATATCTTCAGAAGTCACTACAGTAACTACAATACCTATTCTTTTGGGAGGAATATCAGCAATGAGATGGTATATGGAAAAAAACGAATTAATATCACCATTTCATAAAAATATTGTAGTCTATAATCTAGATTCTAACGATAATGTGGAAATACCAGAAGAGCTAATTAGAACTTATGAAACTAGAATGCTATACTTTCTTGAAAATAATTTATATAATGAATATTTGAAAACTCTCAGTTTTGTAGTAAGTTTCTATCTTAAGAACGCTATTGTTAATAACGACGTTCGTAGCTTTTTGAAGGCTAAGGATCTTATAAAAAAGGGAGACTGCATAGTTAAAGAAAAGAAGATAAAAAATAATGTTATAGAATTATTTCAATTAGTGAGAAAAAAAGTCGAAGATTATAGTAAAAAATTCGAATAACTTTTAATGTTTTAAATTCTCCTTAAGAGGCTCTTGAGACGTTTCTTCTAAAGGTACCATATTAGTATCGTAACCTTTCACAAACCACATAAATGATCCTCCTGCACCAAGTAACCATAGTATTAAATTAAAAATTACAAATTGTATTTCAGAAAAAGAGCTAGTAAGTTGTATAGATGCAGCATAAGAAAGCATTGGAGCAACTCTTACTAAACCTATATAAAACGCTCTGGCTTTTATTGGCATTAACGTAGGTTCGAAAATTGTCCTTACAGCCCAACCGAATTCGCTAAAGAACATATTTGCAGTTAATAAAGCATAGAAAATTCCTATAGAAAACGGAATAATTGAAGTGACTAAAAATAGAATAGGAATCATAGTCAATGTTCCACCAGAGAATGCTGCTAATGCAAACTTTCTTGATCCTAATCTTCCTGCTATCATTGCAGCTATAAATCCAGCAACTGACGCACCTAAGTTTGCTACAAATATTATTAGGTCAACCGTTGCTCCTTTAAAATAATAATCTGCTATTATGTAAGCCATTAACCCATAGGTTAGATATTGGGATACGCTTATTATAACTAGAAACAAAAATCGCGTTAGAAATGATGTCTTTTTAGGAACATGCCATATTCCACTAACGTTCTTTGGTACAAAAAACTTCTTAGCTTCTTTTTCTGCATCTTTTTCTTTACCTGCTTTAACTAGCCATCTTACACTTTCTGGTGTCATATATCTCATTACTAGTGCTATACCTACAAGAACTATAGCTAGTAATCCTAGAGTTCTTAGCTCAATTAGATAGGAATCTGAAAGCGAGTAGGTAAAATATGAAATTAAAGCAGCAACCATAGCACCTACATTGTCAAAGTTAGGTAGAAGAACTAACATTGATTCTCTCAATTTCAATGGCATAGTTTCTGCAGCATACGATAAAGACGTTGGAACTTCTCCTTCTATTCCAAAATCGGCAAGTATTATTCCTAAGACTATTATGGCTAAGAACGTAATAGATGAGGACGATATTAATGAGGCAGAAGCTAGACTAGAAGTAATAAAAATTATTAATGAACCGGTTCCATAAAGGCCCATAGTTATAAAGAAAGTTCCTCTTCTTCCTAGTTTCATATCTGAAAGAGCAGAAATACCTAAGTCTCCAGCCAGTTGAGCTAAGATAGGGATTATAAGGAACCATACAGCATTTACCGATGGATAAAATATTGGTGCAATACTTGCTATAACCCCCCACATGAAAAAGCCTATTAGCAAAGATGAGAATAATGACCAGTGAGCTTTTGACCATTTCGAGAAATCTACGTCTTTTATTGAATCATCCATATTTTTATCTAATTATTAATAGCTTATAAACTTAGTTATAGGATTTTTAGATGCTAGAATATATTTTTGATTTTATATAGAAAATAAGATATAAACTAATAATTTAGATAAAATGATATATAAGTTATAACATTCCATTAATTTAGCTATACAAAGCATTTAAATTTCCTCTTTGATACTGTAAAGATTTGATTAACTTCGAAAAATTCATTTATAAATTACATTAATAATGATTCAATAATATTCATAATAGGATAGATTTTTTTCTTTTCATTCGCACTATATTTATGCCTTTAGATCCGCAAATTAAGGAAATGCTCAACAAAATATCTTTACCTAAAATAGATTTATCCAAGATCTCTATAGAGGATTTTAGAAAATCTTCTAATCAACTTTTTAATGATCCTATTCAAGAGCCTATAGGTAAAACTCAAGATATGGAAATAAATGGAAGCAATGGCAAAATAAGAATTAGAATATATTTCCCTACTGAATACAAGAAAAAATATCCAATTATTATGTACTATCATGGCGGAGGATTTGTTTTTGGAAACATAGAAACACACGACAATATATGCCGACTACTTTCAAATATGTCAGGTTTCGCAGTAATATCAGTGGATTATAGACTGGCTCCAGAATATAAGTTTCCTACTGCAGTAATAGATTCCTACGATGCTGTAAGATGGGTAGCTGATAACGGGGATAAATTAGATCTAGATACATCAAAAATTGCTGTGGCAGGAGATAGCGCAGGAGGAAATATCTCTGCATCAATTAGCTTAATGGATAGAGATAAGGGAGAAAATATAATAAAATATCAAGCTTTAATTTATCCTGCAACGAATATGGTAGATAATTCCCCTTCTATAAATGAATTTGGAGAAGGATATTTTCTTACTTATGAATTGATGAGATTCTTCGGATTGTCGTATTTTAAAGAAGCCAAGGACGCTCTAAATCCCTACGCATCGCCTATATTTGGTAATTTAGATAAGCTACCTCCTTCCATAGTAATAACCGCAGAATACGATCCGTTGAGAGATCAAGGAGAATTATATTCCTATTTATTAAGAAAAAATGGCAATATATCTACATGCACCAGATATAAAGGAATGATACATGGATTCTTGAGCTTTTATAGATACGTAGATGCAGGAAAAGACGCTATGGCACAAATCGCTGGAGTACTTCGTTATAAGCTATAAAGAGAACGCTAATCATTCAAATTTGTCTAATGAATTCATTATGTAATTCTCTGAAACCTTTTTTAGTATAAAACGACGTAGAGATGATGTTCTTTGATGGAAATAATGCAAGAATTACACTAATATCATTTTTCTTCAATTCTGAATATAAGTAATCTAATAATTTTTCTCCGACATTTCTCCTTCTATATGCGGGATATACATAAATTTCTTGAATTATACCGACCTTTTCAGGAATGTAAAAATCTCTGTTAGCTATTACTACTCTAGCACTTCCTATTACCTTTCCGTTTTCTTCAGCCACTGCTAGTATAACGTTATCCTTTTTGAAATCTTCTTTCAATATTTTTTGGATCTTTTCTTCTAAATTGTCCGGAACTTGAAGTAATGGATCAAATTCACTATTTAGTCTATACATCCTTGAAAACATATCTACCAAATAATCTATTTCTTCTTCTTTTGCTCTTCGCACATTCATATTGAACACCTAAAACTAAATAACTTTATAATATAATTAATTTTTACTAACATAGTTTAGATAGGATTCGTTATTATAGTTAAATATTTATGGAACAGATTTTTTCTCTTCTTTTACAATACTGCATGAGAGTATAGACTTACTGTAATTACTTACATGATTAGTAGCCAACATTATTAAATCTCTTATCTCTTTACCATTAATGGAATAATATGAGAATTTTCCATCTCTCCTTGTTTTTACTATACCACAATTCTTGAGACATGCTAAATGATGAGATATAGACGATTGTGATTTACCTAGTTCCTGAGATATTTCTTGCACACTTTTTTCTCCGTTTAATAATAAGAATACTATCTGCAGTCGTGTCTTATCTGACAGAGCTTGAAACAGAAATTCTAGCTCGTTTAACAGAGATTCCATATTTTTCATATAATATTTTGTTATAAGAGTTAATATATCTTATAGAATATCATATGAACATTTGTTCATATGAATTTATATATAGGGATCCAATATATGTTTATGTGAACAAAAATGAAAATGCGTATAGGTATTAAAGACGAGGGACTAAAATGTGAACACTGTGGAGCTCCGATAACTGAGGAAGATATGTACATAAGGGAAATAAACGGAACTAAACACTATTTCTGTTGTTCTCATTGTGCCGATGCATATGAGAGGGAAAAATAATGGAAGAATTGACAATTATAGGATATGGAGCAGCAGGATTTGCTGCAACAATAAGGGCTAATGAACTAGGAATAACTCCAACACTTATAGGATATGGTCCCTTAGGAGGAACATGCGTAAACGTAGGTTGTGTTCCTTCAAAAAAAGTTTTACGAATCGGTGAAGAATATTATTTAGGAAAGAAAAGATGTAAGTGTAATGAAGATTTTTTGGAGGCATTCAAAGAAGAGAAGAAACTAGTTGAGGAAATGAGAAAAGCTAAATATGAAGATGTGCTTTCTTCATATGACGTAAAATTAATTGAAGGAAAAGCTCATTTTTTATCACCTAATTCAATCAAAATAGGAGATAAGATAATCGAATCTAAAAAGTTTATTATATCTACTGGTTCGTCACCTTTTATTCCAGAAATAAAGGGATTAAAGGAATTAGGTTACTGGACTAACGTAGAAGCTCTAAATCCTGATAGGAAAATTGATTCTTTAGTAATAATAGGAGGTAGAGCCCAAGCTTTAGAATTTTCTCAAATGTATAAAAGATTAGGAGTTGACGTAGCTATATTACAAAGAAGCAAAACACTAATTCCTGATTGGGAACCAGAAATCGCATTAGAAATGAAAAAGATATTAGAAGAAGAAGGTATCATTGTAGTTACTGATGTCAAAATAAAGGAAGTTAAAAAGGGAAATAACAAAGTAATTATAACAGATAAGGGAGAAATAGAAGCAGATGAGATACTTATAGCGACTGGAAGAAAACCTAATACAGACCTAAATTTAGAAGTAGCGGGTGTAAAAATTGGTAATAATGGAGGAATACTAGTAAATGAAGAACTTATGACATCTAATCCAAATATTTACGCAGCAGGCGATGTAGTAGGTGGACCAATGCTAGAGGCATTAGCTGGTAAGGAAGGTTCAGTTGCCGCAGAAAATGCAATTCTTGGATCTCACAAAAAAATAGATATGTTAAGTGTACCACAAGCTATATTTACTCAACCAAATGCTGCTAAAGTAGGATTAACTAGTTTTGAGGCAAAAAATTTTGATAGTAGAATAGTAAAAATGAAAGATGTAGCGAAAGCAAACATTATTGACAGTAAGGGTTTGATAAAAATGATTATTGACAAGAACAATAAAAAGATTCTAGGCGTTCATATATTAAGTGATAACGCAGCAGAAGTTATAAATGAAGCAGCATTGAGCATAAAGATGAGGGCAACAGTGGACGATATAATAGATACTGTTCATGTATTTCCAACAATGAGTGAATCGTTAAAGCTTACCGCTCTATCTTTCAATAGAGATATAACTAAAATGAGCTGCTGTGTGGATTAACTTCTAATCTTTTTCTCTATCAATGGAATAATAACAGCAATGATAGGAGGTATTATACTATCGTAAAAATATATGCCATGAAAAGTTGTAATTGAACTATAAATTCCGTATATCATCAGCCCACCATTAATGATAGATAATAAATAACCTATTCCTTTTTTATAGAATGAAAATAGTATTGATGGGATAAACAAACTGATAAATAACGCAGTATCAGAAGGGGCTATGGTACTCAAGTAAAATATGTTATAATTTAATAAGCTTAATACTGATAGAAGTACTATAGAGCTAGGAAGAATATATGAAGATATGGATCTAGTTATTCCAATAAAATCAAATAAATTACGTAATGCAGTATATTCTGCTAAAATTAAAGAAAAATCTCCTATAGACGATAATTCCAAAATTATCCTTGGAGGAATAAAGAAATCTCCTATTATTAGAAGGGCCGCAGATATGCTAAAACCGTAAATTACTACGTTAGCATATTTCTTATCTCCATCAATATAAGCGATTAAAGTTATACATGCAAGAAGAATTGAAGATGAAAGAATGTTTATAAAAAGAGAGTTAAAAGGTTCTGGTTTTAGATTTACTGAAAATCTCCACATTATGGGTAATGAAAGCAATACTTGTATAACTGCTGTTCCTATTAATGCAAAATAGACTAAACCGCTGAACACTAAAATTGACGCTGCAATTGGTAGTACTATAGTTAAAGTATCTGCTATAGTATTAGGTAAGTTAAGAATATAAAAATCAATATAGTCTATAGTATATATAATATAAAGAAAATAACTTAAAATCCATGTATATAATTGCATCTTACCTAGAAGTGTGGAAATCTTTTTTGAATAACTATAAAATCCTCCTTTTGTCCACTCTATTTGTAAATAATAATATACCATCATTGTTAAAGCAATCATAGGTAATAAGGAAAGTATCGAAGTAAGTGGGTTCTCATGCGTCATAGCTAGGATTAAAGGAGCAGCTGAGTTTATAGCAAAACCAAGTAGTATTGCTCTACTCTTTATCACAAACGAAGATGATAACATTCTAGTTAAAAACTTTTGCCATATTTTAGAAAATAGAAATAAGAACTTAATAGGAAAATTAACTAATTTTAATTAATATTCTACCATTTCTTGAAGGATCAAACAATGCCTTCAACGCATCTTGACCTTGATCTAGAGAATAAGTTTTCCATATCTTAACCTTACAGTCCTCACATATATTTAGAATTTCAATTAAATCAAGTCTTCTACCTCCAGTAGTTCCAATAATCGTCACGTGATTACTATATATTTGAGAGAGATTTAATTTAACGTCAGATCCAGTGATTCCTCCGAAAAATACAATCCTCCCAGTTACCCCTAAAGATTGAAGACTAGAATCCCATACAGAAGATCCCACGGAATTTACAACAACGTCCGCCATTCTACCTTTTGTTATCCTTGAAATCTCTTCTCTTACGTTATCATAACCTATAATATAGTTAGCACCAAAATCTTTTAGCCATTCTTTTTTACTTACTGCAATAACTATTGCACCCATTTTTTTAGCAAATTGAACCGCAAATTGGCCAGTGTTCCCAGAAGCGCCGAATATTACTACAGTATCCGTAGCTTTAACCTCGGCAGTCTTTAATGCGTGATATGCAGTAAGTGCGGAAACTGGAATACTTGTAGCTAATTCATCACTCATGTAATCTGGGACTTTAAAAACGTTCTTATCAGGTACTGTTAGATATTCCGCATAACCTCCATTAGTTATTACACTCATTATGCCCCCATTTCTGCATAGCATCTCCATTGATGATAAACACATATCACAAGTTCCGTCAAAAATTCTATTATATACTATTACTCTATCTCCGCTCCTTACGTTTTTTACATGCTCTCCGATCATGTCGACTTCTCCATAAACTTCGGCTCCAGCTATATGAGGCATGGGTTTTACTGGAAGAGCATTAACCACAAAATAATCTATAGGATTCACTCCTGCCATCTTTACTTTTATTCTAACATCGTGAGCTCCTACTTCAGGCTTTGGAACATCTGCTACTTTAAGATTATCTATTCCACTTTTTTCAAACAATAAGGCTTTCATTATATAATATTTCTATTGAATATTAAAAAAATTAACTTAATATAAGTAAAGTTACTTACTTTCTCTCTATTTTTTACCTACAAAGAATGTTCTACCGTCCTTCAGAACTATTTTAAGGCATTTTTCACCAGGATGAATATTGTAGTAGGAAGTTTTACCATCTATTGTAGTCCCTGCCAATATTACTCCTTTTTGCGAGAAGTTCATAAAAGCTCGGCATATTTCGTCTGGAGGAGAAGCTTCTTCCATTTTTACTATCTGATCCTTCATTATTCTTATTGGGGGAGAGAGATTTGGCATCTCTATTATTATCTCTTTTTCTGTTTCCTTTAGTCCCATATATATTTGTGTAATAAACTATACTAATAAATTTTTCTAAAATAAGCATTAGATTTACTTCCATAACTATTTTTCAAAGAATCTTTAATATAAACGTTCTTATCTCAAGATATAGTAAAGAAATATTAAAAAATAAAAAAAGTTTAAACTCTTTGATCTGGCGGTAGTTCCTCGTACTTCTTATATACTAAATACCAAGATTTAGCATTAGGTAGTTTCATTCTTAACTCTGCCTCGTTAAGTGTTGTAGCAGTAGGAACTATAACGTCGTCTCCTGGTTGCCAATCTACCGGTAAAGATACTTTTGCCTTATAGTTGACTATAGCGGCTTTAGTTATTCTCAGTAACTCATCTATCTTTCTGCCATACTCTATTGGATAATATGCCATGAATCTTATAGTACCTTCAGGGTTAACAAGGAATACTGCTCTAATTGTAACGCCAGAAGCTTCATCGACAATGTCTAGAAGCCTTGCCAGTTTTTTATCCGGGTCTGCAATTAACGGGAATGGGACTTTAATTCCAAACCTATTCTCAATATCGCTTAACCATGCAATATGAGAATAAATACTATCAACACTCATTCCTATTAGTTCTACATTAAGTTTCTTAAATTCTTCATAGGCCTTAGAAAAAGCTACAAATTCGGTAGTGCATACTGGAGTAAAATCTGCTGGATGAGCAAACAGAAATAACCATTTTCCCTTTCCAAAAACATCTTTATAAAAATCTATTGGACCTAGAGTAGTTAATACTTGTGTATCAGGGAATTTTTGATATAGCTTCATTTTCTCACTATAACATATCTTGAAGTTGTGATTAAAAACAAATTTATTTGTGCAATTTTTGCATAGTTCATATAAAACCTTCGGTATATAATATATAGTATACTTCCTAGGTAAATGCAAGTGAAAAATTTTTAGATGTACATACATATTGGGTAATAATAGAAAAATACATTTTAAAAGTAAATCTTAAAACCTAAATTCAATAACTTATCATTATGTATAATCATAAATTCCTTAGACTTCCTTGTTCCGCAAAACTAGTTTATAAAATCTTGGAAATAAAACAGTCAGCTACTTTCCAAGAAATAAAAAGTGAGACTGGATTACCAGATAGGACAATTAGAGAGGCTATAAAAAAATTAAAGGAGGAAGGTTTAATAAAAACAGGAATATGCCTGGATGATACAAGATCTAGAGTATATATCATATCTGAATGTTTAAAAATAGAATAGCTAAGTATAATTAAAATATTTTTGTTATATATAAAGATATTAAATATAATATAAAGGTTCACTAAGGTTAAATTATTCTACCGAATTTAGTGTTATGGATTTCGAATTTTCTGAGGAAGAAACTCTATTTAGAGAAGAGATAAGAGAGTATCTAACTAAAAACTTAAGGCCTATGGTTCCTAAGATAGACGAAAGTGGTATACCCAGATCTTTTGTAAAAGATGCGTCAAAATTAGGTATATGGGCAATGCCAGTATCTAAAGATGTTGGAGGACAAGAAGCTTCCTTCATTATGTCATCAATAGCTGCTGAAGAAATAGCAAGAGCTGACTTTAGTATGGCAACAGTAGTTATGTTCTTATTAGAAAGTGGGTGGGGCTATGTTTTAGATAAATATGGATCTAAAAGTATTAGAGAAGAAGTGTTACCTAGAGTTACATCAGGAGATTGGTTCTTAGGAATTGCATCGACAGAACCTTCTGGAGGAAGCGATATTGGAAATATAAAGACAAGAGCAATAAGAGAAAATGATAAATATGTAATAAATGGAGAAAAATCCTATATTAGTGGAGTACTAGAAGCTAAAGATTGGGGAGGAGGTCATTTAACGTTAGTTAGAACGTCTCCTAATGGAAATAAAGGAATTTCAATGATTTACGTTCCAATAAATGAAGAAGGAATTGAAATCGCTAAGATAAATAATATGGGTAGAATGGGCATATCATCTGCCATTATAAGATACAATAATGTAAAAATTCCAGCAAAAAATATAGTAGGTGAAGAAAATAAAGGATTCTATCAAGCAATGGATGGTTTTAACCATGCTAGGGTTCTAGTTTCTGCTGCTTGTATAGGCGCATCAGAAGCTATTTTTGATATTGGAATAGAGTATCTAAAAAATAGAGAAGCATTTGGAAAGAAATTGAAAGATTTCCAATCCATAGCTTTTGAAGCAGCAGATTTGAAGACAAGAATTGAAATGGCACGATTGCTAACATACAAAGCAGCATGGGCTTTAGATCACGAGGAAAAATATAAATCAGAAATACCTTCCTTGGTTGCTATGACAAAAATGGTTGGACCTCAAGTGGCTTTTGATGTGGTAAAATCAGTAATGATGTGGATGGGAGCTTACGGATATTCAAAAGATGCATTAATAGAAATTGCTTTTAGAGGAATAGTATCTTATATTGTAGGGGCAGAAGGAGCATTAAACATTATGAGAATTATTATCTCTAAGGGAATTTTTGGATAGTTCTTTTGATGCGTCTTTTATTGCTTTTATTATATTAATGTATCCAGTACATCTACAAATATTCTTTATAGAATTCTTCATTATTTCGTTATCAGCACTTTGATCTATGTTATTTAGATAATCATAAACAGTCATCATAAATCCATGAGTGCAATATCCGCACTGCATTGCATAATTTTCTAAGAAGGATTTCTGAATATAACCCGGATCATTCAGACCTTTTATGGTTCTTATATCTTTATTTAACACTTGAATTGCTAGAATATTACATGATTTTATAGCTTTACCATTTACTATAACAGTACATGCACCACATTTTCCTTCGTCACAACCTCTTTTAACTTCAGTAAATCCATTATTTCTCAAAAAATCTAAAAGTAGGGTTCTACCTTCTACATTTCCAGTTATCTCTTCGTTATTGACTTTTAATTTTATGCTATATATGTCCTGCGCTTTAATACTTTCTCCAGTTTTCCAGGTTATGGCTATATCCCTTTGAGGAACTCTGATTTCATTATTACCTCTTAACGTTTCCATTAACAAATTTCTCACTAACCTAATTCTATAATCCTTAGAGGCATGAATATCATTTAAAACATCTAGGCTAACACTATCAATAAGTTTTTTTGTAAAATTATCCAAATCAATTTTTCTAATATCCGAAATTTTATTTCCTATTAATTCATCTTTAAATAGCACTGGTTTTGAGAATACTCCTCCAATAGCTATCCTAGAAGAAACTATTTTTTCTTCATTATCGATCTTAAAGGATACTGCGACTAGAGCTTCTGGATATGCAGAACCACCTCTTTTTATAACTCCAAAGTTAGTTACTCTTTCGTCATTTGGTATTATTATTGACTCCAATATCTCTCCTTCATTTAGCTCAGTAGAATATGGTCCCTTAACAAAATCCTCTAGCTTTATTTGTTTCCTGCATTTTCCAACAATAGAAACTTCTGCATCAAGTGTTAATAACACAGGGAAATAATTTCCTGAGGGATCTGCATAAGAAATTGATCCTCCTATAGTTCCCCTATTTCTTACCTGTAGATCACCTATAGTCCATGCTGCCTTAGTCAACGATGGAAACTTTTCTTGAAGAGTCTTGTTTAACGCTATCTCATTGTGAGTTAATAATGCTCCTATCCTTATAGAATCTCCAAGTTTGATGTATCTTAATTCCTGTAATTCGTTTAAATCTATTACCTCATCTATATCTACGACTCTAAGCTTAAGCATAGGAATAAGACTTTGTCCTCCAGCTATAGGTTTAGCCCTTGTGTTCTCTTGAAGTAAATCTATAGCGTCAGTTATTGACAAAGGTCTTTCATATTTGAAACTTTTCGGTATTCCGAGAGCGAACACCATTAATCACCTTTTATAATTTTCATGATTTTTTCAGGGGATATGGGAATTTGAGTTATTCTCTTGCCTATAGCATTGGAAATAGCATTAAGTATTGTAGATGGAACTCCCATTATAGGACCTTCTCCGGCCCCAAAAGCTTTTGACGGTAAATAATCGGTTATTGTTTCAAAATGTTTAATTTCAACATCAATTCCAAGGGCTTCTGAAAAAGTAGGAGTCTCATATGAATCAAAAGTAGTCACAATTGGATTTCCGTTATCATCATAAGCAATTTTTTCGTACAAAGCCATATCAATTCCGTGAAAGAGACTGCCTAAAACTTGGCCTTCAAGAAGTTCTTTTTTTAAAATCTTACCTACATCATGAATTATTATGAATTTCTCAATTTTGACGTCATAAGTTAAAGGATCTATCTTTACAATTGCCATCTGAGCTTGAATACCATAAGCTAAAGAGGAGTTTATCCTGTCGTTATCTGGAGGTCTCAAAAACGGAGAGCTATAATACATTACAACTGATAGATTTCCTTGAGCAGAATAAGGATCCCAATGAAATGCGGAAGCTAATGTTTTAAGGTCTACTACTTTACTAGGATTTTGAATATCAGAAAATTTGCCTTCAGAAAAACTTACATCTTTGGCTTCAAGGTATTTTTTAGCAATATCCTTAAGTCTATTCTTTAGTTCTTCAGATGCTTTAATTACTGCACTCATAACTATTGGAGCAAATCTACTTGAATAACTTCCACTAGACAGTGTCCATGGAATAGAAGTGTCTATTCTAACTTCAACCTTTATTTTCTCAGGGTCTATACAAAATTCTCTGGCTACCGTCTCAGCTATAACTGTCTCATGTCCTAGGCCCTCATTTGTACCGTTTACAAATACGCTAATTGTACCGTCATAGTTAACACTCATTATTACGTAATCGCCTGAAGCTGAATGAGTATGCCTTCGCTTTGATCCTTCTACAGAAAGATCGACATAACCTAAATTTGTGCCACTAGGTTCAACAAATACAGATATACCTATACCAACATAGGGCTCTTTTTTAAATTTTCTATATTCTTCTTCAAGAGTGTTAATGACTCTCTCATAATCCTGCTTTGGATAAAGACCGCCAGTTGAAGTTTCGTAAAAATAATCATTACCAATTTTTTTATCAAATACTTTAATCAAATTTCTTTTCCTTATTTCTAAAGGATCCATCTTTAACTCGTCAGCTAACTTATCTACTGCAGTTTCCAATGCGAAATAGAACTGCGGAGCTCCATATCCTCTATTTAGTCCAGTAGGTGATTTATTTGTTAAAACGACAACATATTCTGCTTGAATATTTCTTATGTCATATGCGCCATTCAGATTACCTTGAACTCTAAATAATGCTCCAGGCTCTGGAGGTCTAGGATAAGCACCTACGTCCTCATAAAATTTGTATTTTATACCTTTAATTTTACCAGTTCTATCGCTAGCTAATTCTACATAACCTTCTCTATCTCCACTTGCGGAACTAGAGATAAAATTCTCAGTTCTACTCTCGATCCATCTTATTGGATGTCCAGAAAGTATTGATGCAGCAGCTGCTATCGTCATATATGGATATAATGAATATTTTATACCAAAGCTACCTCCTATATCTCTAGGAGTAAGAAGCCTAATTTGATTCTCTGGAATCCCTAATGCTCTGCTAATAAAATGGACTTGTAACATTGGGCCTTGAAAATTTGCAATAATATTAAGTAAATCAGATTTGTAAGCTAGAATTCCATAAGTTTCCAATGGTGCTGAAGAATGGCGTGCTATTTTGAAATCATTTCTTATTATAATATTATTTGAAAATGTCTCTTCCACATCTCCAAAAGTCATTTTTCTTGACATTGCAATATTACTCCCTAGCTCCTCATGAATTAATGCCTTCTTTTCTAAAGCGTCTTGTATATTGATCACAGGGATAATTGGCTCCAAATCTGCATTAACATATTCAAGTAAATCAATGGCCTTATAATAATCTCTTGAAAGAACTATAGCTAGAGGTTCTCCTACAAATCTAACTTTCTTATTCGCTACAGGATAATAATTTATAGGAGAATTTAGGGCTAATGGGAAAGGATTCTTTATTATTCTTAAAAGATCAGTATTAGTGAAAGCTATTCCCCCATGATTAAAGACTTCGCTTACGTCAACTTTTTTAATAATACCATGAGGCAAATAACTTCTATAAATTGCCATGTACATTGTCCCAGGAGGATTAGGAATATCGGAAATATATTCCCCAGATCCATTTACTGCCCTCAATCCTTCAATGTAATGGGTAGACATTTATATATAAAATAGTTAAACAGCCTTAAAAAGAAACATAAACATTTATTACAAAAAAATTATATTAAAATTATTCTAACCGATAGCTATATTTGCTCTTTGATAGTGCCAACATAAAGATTCCTATAAGCAATATGATTGTTGGAGCATAAAGACGTGGTTCTGGGGCAAAATAGTCTAGGTAATTAGTAAATATTGCCAAATAATACATAATAATGGAAAGGACTGTCAGAACAATGCCTCCAACTAACCAAGATTTAATGAATGTATACTTAACAAACAACTCTTCCCAATCAGCTTTTTTGGTATCTACCAATACAGCTTCGTTCTTCATAAAGGCTAGACTCTTTTGTGATCCAAACATTGCAAATCCATTAATCTTTGAAAATCCTAGCTCCTTTGCTTCTTCGTTTCCCTTTTGTATATTATTTCTAAGAATTTCTGCAACATCCTTTGCATTTTCTATATCTGATTCTTTAACGTTTCCTTGGTTATCCACTTTTACGTGACCTAGATAGCCTTTTATCTTCATACGCTGATCACCCCCTTTTCTAATTCCTTAACAACTTTTGACCAATTAGTCTTAACTGCGTCAACTAGAATTATTGTATTATTTAAATATGCTATTCCAAGATTATCTAATATCATTGCGAATCCCATAAAAGATCCAAGACCTATTTTTCGTGATTCTTCTTCTCCTATTCTCATGTTTTCCATTAAGATATTCAATAATTTTTCAGAATTTAGTTTTAGATCTTGCCCATACACCTTTGTAATCGTACTTCCGGAAATTTTGTAAACACCTATTAATCCTGGTATATCTTCATATGACATTATTCATCAATATATATATTTGTATGAATTAGTTTATAAATGTTTTCTTAGAAAGTTTAGAGTTATATAAAAAATAATTTTTTATTTTTAGTATAAAAAAATTTTTAAGTTAGAAGATCATTGCATTGTAGCTTTATAGTATTATTAGCTATTTTAAAATATAAAATCTAAATAAGATATAAAAATAAAATAGTATTTGATCATGTTACTCTAAATAGTAAGATGGAAAAACGCGATAAATATTGAAAACAAGTTAACATAATTGCTTAAATTGTTATCTTATTGATCATATATTATTTTATATTTAATCGTTGTATCCAAATGGATCTACCTACAATATCTTTCACACTAAGAAGCAATACATTATCATTGCTTACCACTATAGCATGTCTATTGTTCTTCTCTATTATCCAGGGTATAAGGCTATTTAATTCGTCGTCTGCTCTAAATATTTTTACGTCAAATCTCCCCTCTATGAAATCATCAAAGTTCTTATCTTGCGCTATCATTTTTATAGCGTCTCTATAAGTGAATATACCTAATTTATTAGATTTTTTAAGAATCAAGGCTCTCATTCGATTTTTCATCATAATATCAATAGCCTCCCTTAATGTTAGTGTATAATCTAGGACATCCACACTTTCAGCTATATTCAATAATTTAATTTTATTATTTGCTTGAATATATGTATATCTGTCATCTTTAATTATACTACTCCTGGCATTAGCTCTTAATATATCTCTAAAAGAAATCATACCTACAATTCTGTCATTCGAAACAACAGGTAAATGCGAAATTTGATAATAAGTCATCGTTTCTAATGCTTTATAAATTTCACATAGACCGTCTATACAAATAGCTTCTTTAGCTATATACTTTAGTTCCTTATTTAGGTCGTCTGAACTAAGGATATCTGATTCTGTCACTATAGAATTATTTACTATTAAGGAAGCTATATTATGAGATACCATTATTTTTGCTCCTTCCCTTATAGTATGATCTTCTTCTACAGTTATTACTGGAGATCGCATAAATCGCTTAACTCTAGAGATTACTATCTTAGCCCTTAATAACGGATCCATATAATTTATCACAGAAATACAGTTGTAAGGACAAGATCTTTCACATGCCATACATCCCGTGCAATCATTTGGATCTATCACTTCAGCGATATTAGTAAAATTATTAATTTGTATACATTTAGCTAATGCACATGCTCTTTGACACATATAGCAGCCTACGCATCTATCTACGTCTATTATAACGTTTGGCACATAATTATCGTTACATTTGATTATCATGTTTTCACCTAAAATGGCGGATCGGCGTTGAGCGGATTATATATTAAATTCCCAAGATACTTATTGTAGAAAGGATAAATTGAACTGTCTGGTGAACTCATCCAGTATGTTATTAATATAAACAGTAATGAAATAATAGCATCACAGACTAGATAATAGGATAGTGGTATTCCATCTTTCTTTGACAATTCTTTTGATATCCTAAAAGATAACCATGAGCCGAAGATTAGTACAGCTTCCATAACTATTAAAACCCACCATTCCGCTGTAGCGCTACTAGGATGACTACCTAAACGTTCCAGGAAAGTATACCAAATGCCATGATAACTTTTAACATCTAAATAAGGAACTTCATTAAATATTAGTAAAGCTCCACCTAGTAATTTTGGTAAATTCCTTGCAAGTATACTTGAAGCAAAGATAGGTATCATGGAATACGAAACTGAAGTTAATATAGCCTTAGATGGAACATCGTCATTTTTCCTTATATTAGATACAATATATACGATAATAAGGGGAACAGATGTTAAAATTATATAATCCAGTGGCATAGGATATCCGTATGTAGTAAATCCATACTTGGAGATACCTGGTGTTAAAATTCGTGCTATGTCATTCCAACCAGTAGCGTAACTAAGCCATTTGTCTATCATTGTATATAAAGGAAGCGCATTAAAAAATTGAAAGAATACCACACCAGTTAAAATAAGTACAGATAACGCTATATCTAGCCTTTTCCTATTATTACCTATAACATCATCAATCCAAGGGAATCTCTTAACTTTCCAGTCTATATTATCATGAGGACATGCTCTATAACAGTCTGATGCTAAACCACAAAACGGAGATGTTTCTACACTACCAGGGGAAGCAAACCATGGGCATCCAAAATGTTTATCGTTTCCTTTCATACAATCTTTAGTACTACAAGATTTGCAAACTTCTTTATCTTTAGCTCTAAAAGTACCTAATGGAGATATCATAGTATTTACTGCCAATGGCGCGCTTAATGGACACAAGGTTCTACAAAATGTTCTATCTTGAAAAATTAATGCTATAGCTAATTCTAGTAATGCTATATAAATCAAAACCACTGAGGTCAGCTCAGGAATACCTGGACCACCGATATTATAAAACTCTTCCACCCATGTTAAAACTGAAAATCCAATAGCAGAATAAAGTATAGTAGAATATTTTATAGGCCATCGTAAATTTAGACCTAATTTCTTAGAACTCTTTCTCCATAAATGCATTCTTTGAATCCATTCAGCTTGTCCGCTAAATGGACATGTCTGGCACCACATTCTACCATTAGCCAACCATGTTAATAGCCATAACAAGGGAAACCAAAATAACCAGCTAATATCTGGGGCAAAGTTAACTAAACTTAGCCCAACTGAGTTGAGTTTTTGATAACCAATTATTCCTATAACCATCACTATATAAAAAACGATGAAACTAGGCATTATTATGGCACTATGTATCCAGTTTTTCTTAAATATTTTAGACAGAAAACCCTCTAATATAGATGGCTTATGCGAACAAATATTTTCCTGATATTTAGCATAATTTAGTTTATAATTTACATATATCCAAGAATTTGTATTTCCCTTATGAATAAAATCTATAAAAAAATTAATAAACAGTATTGTACCCAATGTTGTAAAAATAAGAATATTAGATTCTACAAATAATATATTTCTACTTAAAATCGAAATAAAAGTAGTTATACCAGAAATTACAAAAAGAATTGCAGTTAAAAAATTAAATCTCTTTTCATTAATTTTTATTCTATACGTATTTTTTATCTGAGTATTATACTCTTCCACGTTCTCACCCTGTTTATAATTATAGATTTTTATATGTATTTACACATAGCAAAATACTTTTGTTTATATTGTATAAAAAATTATCTTCAATTTGTACAATTAAATAGATATACACAAAAAAACTAATTATTATAAAAAGTTTTTAATAATTAGATTATAGGTTTCTACATTATCTTAAAAAAGTAGCCAATAGTCACTATATCTAATAATTAAAATACTTTGATATGCTACGAACCAAAAGATAACCTAAGTACAAAGAGACTCCTACTGCTATGAATAGAATCAAATAAAAGAGAATACCATTCTTAATATAAAGTATATCAAATAAATATATAAATACAAAAATAAACACAATTTCCACACTATACACTAAACTTCTAAAGCCTTCTGTTGTCATTAATCTCGCCTCATTTTTCCTGAAAATATTACAACTAGATATGGTATAGATTCAAAACTTAAAATTATTCCATAGGGATTAAGCACAAAGGATTCTAAAACTCCAGTAAATATTGAATATAATGTAATAATAAATATTAATCTTAATTCTATTTTGGAGATTGAATAGAGATTTAATGATTCTACAATATCGTTTTCTGCAATTCCTAATAATACAAGAGTCATTACACCAGCCAAAACCAGAGAAAATGCCATTAAGCCAAAAATAGCATAAATTTCAAGCATATCCACTTTGCCTCATTTTCTCTCTAAAACTCTGGTAATATGTTAGCATTGACTGAGTCAATGTAGGTCTTATTGATTTAATTGCGTTCTCAAGATCTTCTTGAGTTAATTTAGGTTTTTCAGCTGTAATCATACCTCTTCTAATAGCTAAAAGTACTGCTCTATTAACTATACCATTTATATCTGCAGGCGTATAGAAATTTGTTGCCTTAGCTAAATAATCATAGTCAATTTTATCGTCATGTATATGTTTAGAAATAAGATGCAAAAACAAAGCTTTCCTACCGTTTAAATCAGGAGGAGGTACATAAATCAATTTCTCTAATCTACCAGGCCTAAGAAGCGCTGGATCTAAAATATCTGGTCTATTGGTAGCAGAAATTACTGTAACTCTCTCATTTCTTTTACTTATACCGTCCATTTCCGTAAGAAGTTGACTTACAATCCTTTCCGTAACTCTATTAGGATCTGTCCCTCTAGCTACTGCAAGTGAATCTATTTCATCAAAAAAGACAATTGTAGGAGAAGCTTGTCTCGCCTTCTTAAATACCTCTCTTACGGCTCTCTCACTCTCTCCAACCCACATGTTTAAAAGTTCTGGTCCATTAACTGCTATAAAATTAGCACCACTCTCATGAGCTACCGCTCTTGCTAAGAGTGTTTTACCGGTTCCAGGAGGACCATAAAGAAGAATACCACTAGGTATCTCAGCCTTCATATATTCATATAATTCTGGTTTCTTTAATGGCCATTCTACTACTTCTTTAAGTTCTAACTTTACATCATCTAATCCTATAACGTCTTCCCACGTGGTGTTAGGTATTTCAATTCTAAATTCCCTTAACGCCGAAGGCTGAATTCTCTTCATAGCGTCAGTAAAATCTGACATGGTAACTAAGATATCTTCATAATTTGATGTTCTTTTTAATGCGTCTAAAGCTGCTTCTCTTACTAAAGCCTCTAAATCTGCTCCAACGAATCCATGAGTTATTTCCGCTATTTTTTCCAGATCAACGTCACTAGATAATTTTAATCTTCTGGTATGAATTTTGAGAATTTCTAATCTTTCCTTTTTGCCAGGTACTGGAATCTCTATCTCTCTATCAAATCTACCTGGACGTCTTAAAGCTGGATCAATTGCGTTGGGCCTATTTGTAGCACCTATTATTAAAATTCCGCTCCTTGACGTCACTCCATCCATTAATGTTAGCAATTGCGCTACTATCCTTCTATCAGCTTCTGACGCTGCGGAATCTCTACTCGGAGCTATTGCGTCTATTTCGTCTATAAAAACTATAGACGGCGAATCTTTGGTAGCCTGTTCAAAAATTTCCCTTAATTTTTTTTCGCTTTCACCATAATACTTTGAAGCAATTTCTGGTCCACTTATGTAAAAGAAATTAGCCATCACCGAATTAGCTAACGCTTTAGCCAGCAATGTTTTACCAGTTCCTGGAGGACCATAAAGAAGAACACCCTTAGGAGCTCTAAGCCCGAAGAGTCTTGGAATTTCAGGTTTTAATAAAGAAATCTCTGCTATTTCCATTAATGTCTGTATTTGCTCTAATAGTCCTCCAACGTCCTCTAAAGTCACATATGGTATATCCTTTTGAGCTATCTTAACACTAGAATAAGCTATATTAATTGAAGTCTCGCCTCCTATAATTCCTACTTCTGCTTGTGGAGACAATGATACAACGACGAATTCACCTTCCTTAGTAAAAATAGGTAAACGCTTCATCACCGGTTTTCCCCTCAGCTCAAGGCTAATTTTTCTTTCATCATATTGCTTTTGAACTGATGGAGCTAAAGTGATTGAATTTAATTGAATATAATTTGCTTTTTTAAAAGTAATTTTTTCTCCATTTCTAACTCCTAACCATCTTAAATCATCTTCTGAAACTACTATTCCCCGTTCGTTCTCCCTATTTTCTTGAACAGTAAAAGGAGCAATTTTATCACCATAAATTATTATTATATCACCAGGCAATATCTTACATTCTGTCATCAATCCGTTATCTAGAAACGCTAAATATCTCTGTTTTATCTTTCTATTTCCAGAGATCGTAGCTATATGTAAATCTCCACTCATACTATAAAATTAGAACAAAAGCTTTTTAGATTTTCCTTCTAAGATTATTAAACATATAAAAAAATTATAATAAAAAATTATTTGACTTTTCCCAAATCATTATTTATCTTAGTTTCTGAAGAAAGATTTATTTTTTCGTCATTGTTGGCAGCTTTAATATTACTCATAGAAACTCCTGACGCTGAACCTTCAGAAGAGGCAGTTCTACCGTTTTCAGTAACTAATCTTATCATTCCGTCTGCCGGTAGTGCTATTGGCATCTCTTCCTCTTTATATCCTTCTCTTCTCATACCTAATCTTTCTAGAGCTATAGTCTGAACAGCCCACATTGGCAAATCAGTTTGTTTAATTTTTTGGCCATATAACAATGTAAGAATTAAGTTATATGCGAATATTATTGTTGCAAATCCTGCTAACCATCCACCAATCATAGCTAATTGATAATAGACCTCATAAAATGCTGGCCATGCTACCTCTCTTCTTATTGCGCCGTAAAATCCACCTATTGCAAAAGCAGTAACAAGCATTCCCATTCCTGCTTCCCATCCCCAGAAATGTAACCAACCTAATCTTTCACTATACCATTTTCTTCCCCATAGATCTGGCCCTACAACATATAATGCTCCTAGAAGCCCTCCTACAGAATATAAAGCTAACATTATGTGGAAATGACTAGGTAACCATAAGGTATTATGAACAGTAGGATCGACACTGGGCGTTGGTTGTGTAGGTTCCGCCTGTATTCCGCCTATTATATTCCATACTGCAGCAGCAAAAATAAATGCAAGCCCTACATCCCACTTTAATTTTCTTGGATCGCCTAAGGTTATGAAGAAGAGTAACCATAATGCCGCAAAAGGTATTGCTATTAATGCCGTTGAGGTTTGGGCAAAAATATCTCTAAGCACTAAAGGCCAAGGATCATCTACTAGATGATGAACGTAAACGCTAGCTCCTAAAACGAATAATACTGGTATAAGCCATCTCGCAAATCTCACGCTATATACTGGTCTTTTTGCGTAAAGAGGAATTATAGCTATTATAGCTCCAGTTAACGTATATGGTGCAAAATATACTAATGGATGATCTGCAAACCAGAATAATCCTTTCCATATTTCAGCATTAGGTACGCCAAATATATAGACTCCTAAACCTCCTATAGGAGATAATAAACTCCATATAGTATCAATGAATACAGAGATATTTGCTAATGCCATCATTATCATATCCATTACTATAAACCCTATAGCAGTGGGTACTAATTTACCCTGTACTCTACCCAAAAATGATGTACCTAATACCGATACCATTTCCATCCATTCGCCTACTACCATCGCAGCATATCCAATATACCAGGTAGGAGAAGCTCTTAACGGATTTAAGAAAGTAAACAGATATTGATTTTCAACTCCGCCTAAATTCATCATAAATAGTCCAATTGTCGCTATCCATAAGCCTGCATTAGCTATTTTAGGCCATTTAATTAGTCTGGATCCATTAAGAGCTGGTATCATGTAGAATGACACTGCAAAAACTGTGGAAAATACTGCACCAAATATCATATCCATGACGTGATTAGTCATGGCTTGGAAGTAATATTGTGGAGATACTACTACTGGCACGCCAGTAGAAGTTAAACCTGCTTGACTTCTTAAAAATAACGCAAAAGCTCCTCCTACAAAAAGCCATACTACAGCGAACAAAATATTCTTTAATGCTAGCATTTTATACTCTTCCGTATAAAATACTTTTACAATAGCTGATCTTTTGCTTTCCCTATCTTTAACTTCTTCATATTCCTGAGCCCATTCAGATAATTTTTCGAGATCTCGCCTTCTAATCTCTTCTCTAGATGCCATACTATCATACTTTTATAAAAATCCGATATTTAAAGTTTAATCTCTAATAAGGTAAAAAAATATTCATTAAAATTAAAAAAATGATTCTTTTATTTAGATACTTTCTTACTTTTTAAAATCTATTTCACAATATGATCTATTTCTCCTTAAAGTGAATATAAGAGTCAAAAATAATGCTACATCTGCAGAAAATGATATAATTAATTGATTAGATAGACTAAAAAGAAGAGAAGCACCTAAAGAGGCTGATATAAGTCCTAACACATATGTAGATAGGAAACACGCAGGGCATATACCAAGCGCTCCCAAACTTAATGCATAAGCGTTTTTCCTATAATTTGATGATGCTCTAATCAGAGAAATTAAATAGCCTCCTATTAGTGATACGGCAATCATTTGCATAAATTCTAAAGGATCAATGTAAATGCCTATATATGGAGGAAAATAAAGCAGAACTGAAGGATCCATCATAGGCATCCCGAACATAAATAAATAAACGTGTGGATAAGGGAATCCGCTTACATTGAAATGTATTATTCCACCTAATACGGATATTAACAAACCATAAATTGTTGAAAAGATCGCATAATCTTTTCTATTAATTTTAGGTAATGTGAATTTAGATTTTATTGACTCATAAATTCCATACCCAACAGCTACAGATCCAAATAACATAACAAGTGTAGAGGTTATAGTCATTGTTACTAAGAAGTTATAATCAAAACCATTATAATCTACAAAGTAACCCTCGTGAGTTATAAAAAACAGTATTTGTAAAATTATAGCGAAAGATCCTATTAATATCCATTTAATTCCTGAAAATTCAGTAGTTGGAGAAAATCTTATTCTAGAAAAGTTTATTTCAGACATAGAATCTCTTAAATATTGCAAGTAGTATATCCCAGCAAACCATGCAATCGGAGTTCCTGCTATCCATGTAAATATCCACAATTGATAGAGTTCTCCAGGAGAAAAATTGAAGAAAGGTAATGGATAACCCAGAATAAGCGATATTGGTCCGGGCATTATCATAGTCCAAGCTATAACATGCATAATACCCAATTTTACCCATTTCTTCATATCCTTTAATCCTAAACTCCCAAAAAATCCAGTTAATAGAGAAACTGGAATAAGTAGAAAAGAGCTGTAAAATATATCGTAAAATGATATAATTAGGACAGTTAACGTAATAGATACATAGAATAGAACCTTTGACTTACTACTTAAAAGAGTACCTATAATTCCTCCTGCAAGTATATCTAAAATTATCTTTAAAAGAGAGAAAGAAACAGATGTTGGAAGTATAATTGAGATAAAAATTAGTATAGCGCCCATAAAAATTTTCCTATAACTATCTAGATTTATTGATAATGGTTTTCTATTATTTATTTCGTTATATAGCACATAAGTAGAAAAAGATAGAAGAAATATTGCTAATAATACTAAAGTTTCTGATAATCTATCCATGAATGATATTGAAAATAAAAATGGTAATGATGAAGTGGCAGAACCTATTAATGCAGTAAAAAGCTCGCATGAACATGAGAGCGATGTCGCTATTAAGCCTAATGAACCTACTATTCCTTTCTTAGCTCCAGTTTTTAAAAATCTATAATATATTAAATAAAGTACAACATTAGTAGACACTAATAGTGAAAGAATAAAAGAAATTGAAAGGGAAATAGGCGTTATTGCCCACGTAAAAAAAGGTGTAGTTACAGACAGAAATGGACCCCATAATGGAAAAGGCATTTGCGAAGGATTCACAGGCGGAGAAGTACTTAATATTAAATCAACCGGAGTAATTATATGTACAAATAATAATAATCTATCAGCATACTGAAAGAAAATAAAATAAATGGAAAAAATAGCTAAAAAAATATATTTATATGGCTTTTGCTTTAATATATCTATTATTTCCATGTCATTCCCCGCTTTCTTGCTTAGCTACTTGAAGCGGATCTACTTGCGGATCTTTATCTGCCTTTATTATAAGTAATATGAACCATATTGGATATATTAATGCCATCAGTAAAAAACCGAAAAGCCATAGATCCGCCTCACTTTCGAAGATAGCCATTTACATCACTTAAAAGAAAATAAAGAAATAATCATTAAAAAATCTATCTTAAAAAAGTTTTGACTTAAAAGAGATTTAAATCTTTTAACCATTTTACCATATAGAACGTTGAAGGTGCAAATGCCATTGCGAATAGAAAATACGCTGTATCAACGAACTGTGTAGTGCTGTATGCTGGGTACAAATTAGTTTCGTAATATGTACCCATCTCTAAATATATTTCCGCCATAGAGGCCATCATACTAAAAATAGTAAACATCGAAATACTTTTCCATACATTAGTCATTCCATACCACCCTATTCCTCCTATAATACCAGCAATTATAAACGATAAAATTTGCAAAAATCTGATGCTACTACTAATTACTGACATGTCAAACGGCCCTGGAAAATACCAATAGCACGTTAAGCTTCCTGCTATCCCCCATGCTAAAACTAGTCCTCTAGTAGTGAAATTAAATGATAACAATGATTTCGCAATTCCTTTTAAAAACATGTAGTCGGCCAACCATATTCCTATTAAACCTGCTCCCCACACTAACATCATATCAAAAGAAACTCTAATTATCTCTAGAATATTGGCTAAATATAGAGAAAAAGGATTTATTGACGCTATAATCATTGCAAACCCTATAAATAAATAGGGCTTCTTATCTTTCAATTCCATAACCCCAGTAGTAAACCTCCTACTACAAGTATTAGCCCAGATATTGGCACCAATGCTACTAAGGTATCGTCTTCGTATAGTGAGTAAGGTAATGTGAATACTAACATTAAATCTGCTATCCACATTGAAACTCCTATTGCTGCTATTACAGAACCTAAGACCCTCCTAGCAAATTTTACTCCAGCCATATTCTCAATAGTTTCTTTTTTACTATGATTTAAAAATTTTTCGATAGTTTAGATCTTTGAAGTATTTAACTTTGCATTATAATTTATAATATTAGTACTTTTATAGTGTAAATATTAGGACTAGCGATTCATGGAATTTTCTTTTTCTTTTCTAATTCTTGCCTCCATAAAAAGAACACGATAAAAGTATACCATAGATATAGCAATTCCTAATCCAAAAAATATATTTATATTAAAAAGTATTGGAATTAGTGTTATTATTAAAATAGCATACAAAATTTTCCATATTAACTTAGATTTCATAATACCATATATAGTTAAGAAAATATCTATTGCTAACGTCGAATATATCCATACGTTAAAATTTAAGACAGTAGGAGGAAATGCTGCAATACCTATAAGAGGTATCACATAATATACGTAATCTCCTATTTGATTGGAATTCACTATACCTATTACGAGAGTAAATAGCATTTCGACCATCATTGGGTAAAAAAACCATATGCTATTAAGTGATGTGGTCATATCTTCTGTTATAGAAGAGAAATAACTCTTACCGAACTCAGCTAATGAAAAAGTAGTTCCCATAAGAGCTTCATTTAACACAAGTAACGATGCCAACGAATATAATATCTTGGATGAAAGTATAACTTGCTTTGAGAGATTTTCTGCTACAGAAAAGAAAAATGCCAAAATAATTATCATTGATATCATATTTATTGCTACAGCAATACCTAAAGTTACATTAGAAGGAGAATATAGATAAATTATGGCTCCAACCAACATTAATGCCATCATAATGAGAATAAAATACGAAAAAAACAAGTGAATATATGTATTTAGTTTATTTTCAATATAATAAATAGTGCCTATAATAGCAGTAACCATTACAGATGCTAAAAACACTAATAGCAATAAAGATACCATAAATATATCTTTAATTACCCCTAGATTAAAATCTAACTTATAGTTACTGAAAAGAAATTTCCATTAGTGAATAATATAGTATAAGTACCTGGCGAAAGATGTATGGGTATAAGAAGTGTGTCCTCCCCTATATATATTTCAGAAGAATTAACATATGCCGTGGTTACATCACCGTTATTTAATACAACAGATTCCTTAATAAAGATATAACGCACCTCATAAGTGTTAGTAGAGTTTTGAACGTATGTAATACCCAGTTTCTCCTGGTCTATATTATTTATAACAAGCATTACACCAGTTACATTACGTTTAAATAAGCTAAGATTACTTTGATTGTATATCATAACGGAATAGTTACCGTAAGATTCTTTATATATTGGAATTTGAGAGGTTGGAGAGAAAATTGAGGAAATAACGGGATAAGAAACCATAATAATCCCAATTATCACTATAATTGTTAATAAAAAAAATACTATCTTATTCATTTTTTTAACGCGCCTCCAATCATAATCAGTGCTAGTCCTACTATAGACAACATTATTCCCAGATAGTCAGTACTACTATAAGAAAACGCAAATGCTGCAGGATTCACCATAAATCCGTACCCATATATTACCATCACTATGATAGAGACAGCATCTATCACTGCACCGGCCAATATTAATCCCCACATTTTTACGTTCATATCAAAATATTCGTTTTAACTATTACTTATAAATTTTTCTTGACTATAATTAAGCGCTACCAGTATCGAAATTAATTAGTAAACAATATGAATTATACCGTATTATTATAAAATATTTAAATTATGATATTAATACTAATTATATGTAAATCAGAATTCAATAATAATGTAATATAAGATAATTGTAATATGCAAATTTACAATTCAATCAGTAATAAGGAGTTTACCCATATAAAACACTATATCTAATTTTAATAGACATATTACATCAACGTTAGTAGTTCCAGTAAGTCTTTGTCCTATTATCTCTCATTTGCACTCTTTAATGGCTAAGAACTTTCATAGGAGTACTAGTTATCTAGACAAAATGACGAGAGATACTTATATTCTAATAAGCTTTTAATCATAATGATAAATATCTAAGAAATAGATTTGTTTGAAAATAGTAATGTATAAAATCCGAGTACTAGAATCTTTAATAAAATAGTAATAACATTATTAATGGTAGGATTAAAAACATCGCTATTTCTTGTAATATAGTATATCAATATTTCTAATTATACTGATTTACGCCATATCGTAATTTGAGAAAGTCTATACAGTCTAAATATGCAATAAAAACTTTCTTTAATATATCATTAAAATTAATATATTAAACAAAACGTAATAAAGTATAAATTATTTATGACATTTTTAAAGAATGTTATACAACTCTGTTAAAGTAAATAAGTCTTAATTTATAATTAACAATTACTAGTACATGGGTATTTACAGATTCTATATCATATTAATTTTTCATCTATTAGAAAATTGTTATGTAATTAAAAAATGTTAAATCTTTTATTATTTAATAATAAAGTTATATGGATAGTTATTGCAACAAACGTAAAACTTTTAAATAAATTTTACAATCACATATTACAGTGAAAAAGAAGTGAAGAGAGGAACTGTTATAGCTCTATTCTTCATCTTAGTTATAGTTGCAGCTCTTTCTTTAGAAATTCAATATAGTTCATATGACTATATAGGCTATAATCCACATAATAATGCTGGAGAAGGTGTAGTACACGCAGCCTATTCAAACGCATTAGGATCATATAAGGGACCATATGTAATAATTTATGTTACAGGACAACAATGGCATTGGGATTTTGGTCCTCATGATAAAGTATGGACAAACTTAACAGTAGTACCAGTAGACGAGCCAGTATTATTTATAATACATAGCGTAGATGTATTTCACGAGTTCTTTATACAATCAGCGGCAAGCAATTTCTCGCTAGGATTTAATTTTGGTGCAGAAGCAGTACCAGGGTACTACTCATATATAGTTCTTGTATTTCCTAAACCTGGCTATTATCATGTAGCTTGTGCTGAGTACTGTGGAACTGCTGGAGTTGGATTAGGGCATTCATGGCTTGTTGGAACAATTTTAGCTACTCCTAATGCCACATTAGCAAAAGAGATAACTGGCGGTGTATTGCCTCAAGGTACATGGGATCCATACGTAGTTAATGGGACGGTGTGAAAAATGGCTAAAACACTTATTTATATAACAGGAATTCTTATAATAATTGGAATTTTATTGATGGCATTCGGAACAACAAAGTATGTTTACCCTAGAGAACAATTTTCTATTAATGGAATGTATGAAATTACTGGAAATACAACACCTAATTATTTCATCAACTTTTTTGGTTTAGCAATATTTCTTTTTGGAATTGGAGGGCTTTTATCTTATTTTGAAATAAATAAGAAAGGTGTAAAATCAAATAATAAGGGTGATATAAATGGCTAATGGATATATGAAAATATTTGTATTAGGATTAATAATAGTATTAGCTATATTAGCAGCCACATATGGAGCAGATTATGCTCTAAATTCCGCTTCACAAGCAACAAGCACAGTAACTGCATACTATGTACCTAATGCAGAACCAAATCTCGGTGACCCTGGTTCAGAACTATTCTGGAGCACGATACCTTGGACTACTGTACCATTAGTTCCAACGATACCTGTTCCTGGAGGAGCATCAGGACATACACAGTTCGTTTATGTTAAAGCTGCCTGGACGTATATAAATGGTACGCCATACATATTTATACTAATGAAGGCTAGAAATCATGGATTTATCTCTTGGAATGCATGTCCTGAAAGAACCCCAGATGGGCAGTTATGGCAACCATTCTCTCCAGTTCATACAGGCTGGTGGGTAGTTAATGTATCATACTCAAGCACTAATCAATCTTTAGCTTCTGTATATTATATACCTCAAAGCGAGCAAATACAATATCCGCCTGGATACAATCTTGGAAATCCCATTCAGATAATAGTTTTAAATGAAAGTGGACATCTAGTAGGGGAAATACTTAATGCGATTAATCCTCAGGGTGTTCCGCTGAATAAAGGACAGCCAATCATAATAAAATCTTTATACCTTAATTATAGTGGGCATATTATAACTGCACTTAGCCAATTCTTAGCTATGGGCTTAAACGATACAACATGGTCTCAATCAGCATACAACGAATTCTATCCAGAAGATACTGCAGAATATGTATCACTATTTTATAATTCTACTTATACTTATCCAGAAAGATTTGCAATACTATGGTCTTTAGGTGGAGTGCCTAGTGACTGGTATCAAGTAGCGTATACACCTCACATGATGCCTGGAACATCAGGGGCAATTTCTGCGGGTCAAGATGAGTTATGGATACTAAATAATAACCCAAGAGCTAACAATACTCAAGATTTCGGATACCCTGGCAACACATTATTTAGTAGAAATTCCACTCCTCCATACTATCATTATCCACAGTATAAGGATCCCCTTAATTTAGGCTATTTAGAAAACCAAGGCTTAATAGCTGATGCTTATGTTAATGGTTCATCGATATATTATATTGGAGGTATGCCATTCATAGGATTTCCATCTATTAACAATCCTCATTATAACGCATGGGATCTCATGAATGGTTTATATAACAGCTCACAACTATGGGATCCATCAATAGTCGCTACTGGACTAAAGTATGTACATACACAGACTGGCGTATATTGGTATGCTGAATTCGTTAGAACTTTTACAACTATGGGTGTATCTGGAGGACAAGGAATGTCGCATTATCAAGTTCAATTATACCCTGGACATAGCTACCACGTAGCTTTTGCAGTCTTCCAAGGAGGTGCTGGAGAATCAGTAGACTTCAAATCTATATCATTCTGGTATACTATATATATACAACCGGCTCCAGGAAGCTCCTCTATGCTCGTACCCGCAATATTTATTATAAACAGTATTGCAGCTCCGATAATATTTATAACATTTTTCAATAAATTCAATATTATAAAGGAATTAGATGCTATGTCCATAAAACTGAGTCAAAACATAATAAAAATATTAAAGGTGAATAGAAGTGAAAATAGATAGAGATATTAAGTTAATTCATTTTTTATATTTATATATTTTTGCTCAGTTTTTTGAATTATTTTTCAATAGAGAATTTTTAGTTTCCGTCTTACCTTTTGGGCTTGCCGGAATTTCTGTAACTAAAATTGAGCCTTATTTAAAGGCTTTTTATATAATTGGAGGGACAGCCTACACTCTCATGCTTATTCTTCAACCCATACTTCTTATTTTAGTTATAATAAAAGTGAAAAATAATCTAAGTAGAGGATTATTATCTGCTATTCTATATTTGACTTTACTTGCTGATGCTATACATATAGCTTACGGAGTCAATAACACAACACTTCAAATACCCGCTATATTTTCGATAATATATGCTATACTATTGGCAATAACTCCATTATATCTTATGATAAGACAAAATAAGAAGATACTGTTGGCAATATTTATACCAGACGTATTGGCCTATTGCTTCTTGATTTCAACATGGTTAACTAATGCCCTAGGAAATTCTTCCATAGGTATAGTATCTGGATATAGTGGATTTCTTATGGCGTATGCAGTATTATTCTCCGGAATAGCTTTTATCACATATTCTATACTAAAGAAAATTAATTTAATTAAGATCCTTCCATTCATGACTGTAGGACTTTTTGTAGCTATAGCGTCCGCATTTAATTTAATTCCAGGTTGGGATTTTGCTATAGGAGTTACTTTCCCATATATATTTGGTATTTTAGGCATTAGAGACTGGATGCCACCAATATTTTTCCTTATAGCAGCTATTACATTCGGTTGTGCAATAGAAATGAGAAAAATAGATAAACCGTTAGCTTTGTCAGTACTATCAATCTTAGCTTCCACATTAATTTTTGATTCAGTTCCAATAACTACGTATTTAATAGCTCCTTTAGTTGGTACAACGTTCTTATATTTGATTCAAACAAATAAGGTAGAGACTCTCAAGAAATAAAAATTTTAATTTATTTTTCTTTTTTATTTTGTATAATATTAATTTAGGTTCATGGCTAGTAGTTTATAAAATCGCCATGTTATAGTATTCTATGCAGATATTTACACTACCATGTTATACTTACTTAGACTCTAAAATCCAAGGAAACGATCTGATATATTTGATGCAGATTATTGACCTATTATGGAACTTTACACTTTAAGGTTCAAGAAAGTATAAGATAATAATGAAGTATATCATAAAATATTTTAGATTTACATCTTATCAGTTAGACTTAAAATAAATAGATAAAATTACTAATAATATATACATATCTTAAATCTTGAAATTATGTTTTGACTACCTAAACTCTATATTAAAAACTTTTTAACAATATAAATAATTTTAATAATAGATTATTCAATTATCCCATTTTCACTTTCAATTAACTATAGGATTAGATGTTGTAGCATTACTATGGTGCTATTTATCATAAAAGCATAGAAATTTAGGTATATATTTAAGAATGGCACTATCGTTCATTATGAAATACGAATATTGCCAATATGACTCAAGTGAATCATTTATAAAATACTGCTGAAATCTTCATTTCTATTATTTTATGTATTAAACTATGTTTAAATGTATAGCAGATATATATAAAATGATTACACTAATATAGAATATATATATTATTTATATTTAATTTGTAATAAACATGATATAGAATGATTAGTTTTTTAATATTTGTGATAAGATTATATAATATTATTTGAGAATACCAGTATATTATTTCGTATTATACATATACGTAGCTTAATGTTTAGTTTAAACAGTAAAATTATATTGTTTAATATCAAGTAACTTTCAATTGCCAGAGCAGATGGATCTTGCTCTAGATGTGATTTTATATTTCTTGCTCTATCTCTCATTGTTCATAAAGTTCACAGTTGCGCTCTATAATAAATTACTATTAATTTTTAAACACTTCAAAACTCAATAACCTAAGGTAAGTATGACATTAGAAAGAGAAAATAATAACATCTACCTAATATGACAGTATATTAAAATAATCTAATAATTTTTTAGGACTCAAAAATCTTATCAACTTAATTATATTAGTAAAAAAATTAATTTCTTGAGCTTAAAGGTATAAAATCTCTTTTTATGGGTCCAACATAAAGTGCTCTTGGCCTTATTAGTCTATGTTGATCTTCTACATATTCTATTATATGCGCAAGCCAACCTAACACTCTAGATAACGCGAATAGTGAAGTAAACATGTATACTGGAAATCCTATCGAATAAAATACTATTCCAGAATAAAAGTCAGTATTTGGATAGATCTTTTTCTCACCAAAATTCTTTATTCCAATATCTTCTAAACGCTCTGCTATATCTAGAATTTTCTTAGATTCAGGAGTTCTAGCTAATTCCTCTGCATATCTCTTAAATAGTTTCGCTCTTGGATCATACGTTTTATAAACTCTATGTCCAAATCCCATTAGTCTCTTCTTTTCTTTAATCACATTTTCGTTAAACCATTCCTCCACGTTTGATGGATCCTTTATCTCTAGGAATTGAGAAAATGCTGCTTCAGCTGCTCCACCATGGAGAGGACCTTTAAGGGCAGCTAGTGCTGAGACGATGCATGAATACATATCTGATAATGTAGATGATGTTACTAGCGCTGCTGTAGTAGATGCTGGAACTTCGTGATCAGTATAAAGTATTAGTGCGGCATTCATAGCATCAACTTCTTCTTCTGAAGGTTCTCTTGAAAATGTGGCTCTTAGGAAGCTTTTTGCATAGCTTTCTGATGGTTCTGGAATTTCTGGTTTTTGTCCTTCTTTTAATCTATATACATTAGCTACTATAGTGGACGCTTTTGCTATTATTTCAAGGGCTCTTTCCTTATTTTCTCCTTTTTTCCAAGGATAATTATAGTAGGAAGCTAATGCACTAAACGCGGTTTCCATCATAGCTATAGCGTCTGCATCATGAGGTAGTTCTTCCATAATACGAATTACTGGAGGTGGAACGTTATAACTCTCGTTTATTCTTTCTTTAACCTTCTTTAACTGCTCTGAGTTTGGAAGATCACCATAAAGCATTAGGTGAATAACTTCTTCAAAACTACAATTTCTTACTAGATCTTCTATATTATAGCCTCCGTATCTTAATATTCCTTTTTCTCCATCAATATAAGTCAATGATGTAGCTTTTATAAATACGTTTTCTAGACCTCTACTTATTTCACTCATCTTTAATCACTTCCTACGAATTCTTCCTCAGAGATGGAAGAAAGCGCCTTTAAAACATGAGATTCTCTTATCATGTCCCTCATAGATATAACGCCCTTAAATTTACCTTCAGTATCTAAAACTATGAGATGCCTTATGTTATGCTTTGACATTTTCTCTGCTGCTACGTAAATACTATCTTCCTCGGTTACTGTTATTAGATTTCCTACTGTTCCCAATTTTTCAACAGGTTCATTAATAGATAATCCCTTAGCGAGGGCTCTAATAATGTCTCTTTCTGTAATAATTCCCACAACATTTCCATGATCAGTAATAATAACTGACCCCATGTTTAGTGAAGCCATAGTTTTTACTGCATCTAATGTTGAAGTTCCTTTCTCTATTGTTACAGGTGACCTACTTATTAAATCTTTTACTTTACTTGTCATAATATGTATTATACATTTCGATAATTATAAAAGTTTCTCAAGTTCTTTATCTAACTTTTCATAGAATGAATAATTTATAATGTCATATTGCTCTTTCCTTGTCATCATCTTCTCCATTAACGATCTTTGGCTTCCCTCATTTTTCAAAATCTCTAGTGCGTCTTTCATTGCTTTGGCTGCTACTCTAAAAATAGTAACTGGGAATATAACATATCTGTATCCCATGGATTTAAATTCCTCTGCAGAAATTAAAGGGGTTTTACCAAATTCTGTCATATTTGCCAATAATGGAGCTTTAACTTCTTTAGAAAATCTTTCAAACTCTTCTTTCGAATGAAGAGCTTCTGGAAAAATTATATCTGCTCCAGCTTCTACGTATTCCTTAGCCCTTTCTATAGCGTCTTCTATACTAATTACATCCCGTGAGTCTACTCTCGCAATTATTAAAGCGTTTTTCCTTGCTTTTAATGCAGCCTTTATCTTAGATAACATAGTATCTTTATCTACCACTTCTTTACCATCTAAATGTCCGCATTTTTTTGGCATTTTCTGATCTTCTATTTGTATAGCATCTGCTCCAGAACTTTCCAAGATTTTTACTGTTCTATATACATTTATAGCCTCGCCAAATCCAGTATCTGCATCAACTATCATTGGTATACTAGATACTTCCCTTATCTTTCTTACCATATAGGACAACTCGTCAAGGCTTATTAACCCAATGTCAGGAATTCCAAATGATGATGTCAATGCTCCACCAGATAAATATACTGCCTTAAAACCAACTTTTTCAGCTAATAACGCAGTAAAAGGATTAAAAACTCCAGGAACTATCATGAAATCTTCTTTAAGGATTGACAATTTCTTCCACCTTCATATTATCAATTTCCCATAACTTACTTATTTGCTTTTCATTCATGCCGAGTTTTATTGCTTTTTCTTCAACTTCCTTATCTGTCATTGGATTGTTATAATATCCTCTTGGCGACCTAATTTCCTTTTCAAATCTTCCTTTATCGGTTATAATAATCAATTTTATGGGTAATTCTCTAGGATAGACTTTAGTGTATTCCTCTTTTTCCATGACTTCTATCTTGTCCATCAATTCTCTAATTTGATTATCGCCAATCATTGAATAGTTCTCTAACCACATTTTTTTAGTTAGAAGAGTTGAGGCTACTATAAATGGTAAACTGTGATCTGCTGTTTCTTTATTATCAGGATTCCATTTTTCTTTATCAGCTAAGATTGAAACTCCTGCTTCATAAGTTTGAATATATATTTTCCTGATTTCGCCTTGATATTCTATACTTAAAGCAGCTTCTACTGCGGCCTCACCGTGATATTCTACTGGATATTTCTTTAAACTTGTCTCAAGAATTTTCGACGTACTCATTCTTTCAAAATTTGAGATATCTATATCAGCTATTAATTTGAATCCCATGTTTCCAGAGAAAGGATTTACTGGTCCAGTAAATCCTTTACTAGCTAAAAGCGTTGAGAATACTGCATTTCTTACAGCTTCTGCTGCAGCTCCTGCTTTCCACATTGATAATTTACCACTACGCGTCTGCCTTAAAGCTATATGAGGAATTAAAGCTATTGAAATAGCGTTATATATAGCCTCTTTTTTCAAATTAAGAAGTTTGCTTGCGGCAGCAGTTGCAGCAACTTCTAGAAAATTAACATGATCAAATCCTCTCTTTCTTAATGATGTAGAATCGCATAATCTTGTCCCTATTTCATATCCAACAACTATTGATAAGATAATATCTTTACCGAGTTTTCCTTTACCTAACGCAAGTAAACCTCCTATCATATCACTAGGATGTAAGGGCTCTAAGGATAGATACGTATCGTTAAAATCTAGGTATCTTATTAATAGGGTATTATAAAACGAAGCAATATCTGGAGAAGCATTTCCTCCCCATAATAACAGAAAGTCTCCAGGATAACTGGGGAGTAGAGTCCTTACTATCTTTGCTGGTTCTGAGTTAATTGACGCTTTAGCTACTGCTAAAGAGTCTATTATTCTTCTTTTAGCCTCATGAATTTCCTTTTCTTTTAAGTCGTCATAATTTACAGACGACACATATTCGGCTAAAATTTCTGCTAGCTCCATAATATTGGTTTAGAAACAATCCAATATAAACTTTATAAGAAAAGTTTAAATAAATTCTTGAATATATTTATCATGTGAAATTATGACTAAGATAGCCTTCGTTGGGCTAGGAAAAATAGGTCAAACAATAACTTACTCTTCAGTAATAGACGGAATATTTGAAGAAGTAATGTTATATGATATAATACCAGAATTACCTGAAAAATTCGAACATGAATTAAGACATGCGTTTGCTACTAAAAGTATTAAAACCGAAATTATTTCTTCCAATAATATAGACGATATAGCTGGTGCAGATATTGTAGTAATAACTGCTGGAAAACCAAGAAAACCAGGAATGAGTAGAAGGGATTTGTTTAAGGATAACGCAAAAATAATGATTGATCTAGCTAGCAAGTTACCTAGTAAAAATCCAGGTGCAATATACGTAATGGTAACTAATCCAGTAGATATGATGGCATCTGTATTTGCTAAATATTCTAAGGAAATGACTATAAGCACTGGAGATCAAGTAGAGACAATGAGAATGAGATCTTTTATAGCAAAGAAACTTCATGTGCCAGTTAACGAAGTTAATGGATACGTAGGAGGAGAACATGGTGAAGACGCTGTAGTTTTATGGAGTACTGTATCAGTTAAAGGAAAACCAATAGACCAGTTTAATATAGATAAAGAAGAGGTCTCTAATTACGTTAAGCAGATTGCAGGAGAAATAATTAGAGTAATGGGCGGAACAACTTGGGGTCCAGGGACAATTATAGGTGACGTGATAAGAGCTATAGCATTAAATGAGAATAAGTTAATGAGCATAGCAACTCCCAGAGTCTTTGAAGGGGAAATAATTCATATAAGTGTACCAGTAATTGTTGGTAGAACAATAGGACCTTCCATAGAGTCATTACTAGATGAAAAAGATAAATGGCACCTAACTACTGCAACTAAAGACTTTTACGATGTATATAAGGAAATGCTTAGCTCTCTAGGAGAAGTTACATTATCTAAGTAATTTTTACTGTGATATACTCATTATATGCTAATTATTTTTTATTTTATATAAAAACTACTTTTAATTTAAGTACTAGATCAGTTTGTGAATACAGACATTATCAGTGAACTACTCCGCCCTAACGGGCGTGGCTTCCTGCTTCAAAGCCGAGGCTTGCCAAAGGTAGAGGTCTCAGCTCCACAGGCACTAAGGGTCGTTCCGACCCCGAGCACTAATGTGAACCCACAGTATCCCAATATGGGACTGTTGAATGGAGCAGAGGCGTACCACATAGACCCTCGCTTTAACCAAGGCGTCTCAGTGACGCTTACTCCGTCAGTGACTGCCATTAAGAGAATATTTGAAAAATACGTATTTAAATGTAACTACAAAGGGGGCTCCTACGGTGATTTTCACGAACAACACTCCTAAACAAGAAGACAAGCTTTACAAGAGTGAGACTAAGAAGACTAGGTATAGGAGAGGAGGTGGTGAAGGCCCTCAAGTTAACCCCAATCAAGTAGTTCCTTCGGCTCTTCAAGCTATCGCCTAGCCATGTTAGAGGCAAAGCATGTGGAGCCTATCCATCTCCACCCTTACGGATGGAGTCTTCCACCCCCTTTGAACCCTATATAGATTAATTAGTTGGGGAGAGTAATACTCTCCAACTGGGAAACATGGTCGACCCTTTGACTGAAGCAAAGTCTTCGAACGGGGGCGTGACAAACCCCTACCATCGGACTGAACATTGTGATAATATGCACGGATATAGGTGTGATAAAGAGGTAGGGATCCTAGGAATAGACATATCAAAAGATCATGTGACGAGTGAGGGGAGGGTCTACGAGAACAACAAGAAGGGTTATGAAGAAATACTAAAAGTGAAACTAAACACAATAGTGGTCGAACCGACAGGAGCATACTCAATAAAACCATGTCAATACTTCAAGGAAAAAGGGATCAAGATACTACAAGTAAGCCCAAATATACTATGGAAGGAGAAGGACTTGAGAGGAAAACAGATTTTTACTACAAAAACTAGTAAACATGGCAAACAAGGCAAAGGAGTACAACTACAACCCATTGAAAGAACTAGTAACACTATACGTCTTCCTAAAAGTTGAAAGTAAAGTACAAGAACAGGGTAAAAAGAGCACTATTCCTAAGTGACGAGGAAAAATAAGCAAGGAAATTGAAGAATTCTCTAAAGGAAACTTCAAAATACAATTATACAACTTGGAACAAAGATCGTACTTGAAGAAATCGAAGTATTATCTAAAGCACTACTGGAAACAAGCGAGAAAATAAAAGAAGTAGAGAAAATGATACAATCACAGTCTGAAAATCACGTTCTATTAACTATACCGGGAATAGGAAAACTTTCTGGATAATAATAGGCATTGTTGGAGACATTAAACGCTTTCCTAACCCTGAGTCCTTCGTAGCCTACTGCGGTTTAGACCCAATGAGAGGAGCGGTAAAGCTACTGTAAGTAAGGGAATATCGAAGAAGGGTAATAAGTACTTGCGCAGCTTGTTCTACTTCCTCGCTGAGATGAATTACTCTCGTAATCCTACATTACTAGAATTTTACGAGAACCATAAGGAAAAGTTGAAGGGAAAGAAGTTGTACACTGCTTTAGCCAGGAAATTGGCTAGAATAATTTGGAGTGTTTGGTATAATAATAAGCCTTATGAGCCTAAGTGATCCTCCCCAAATCACCACGTGGATTGAAAGGTACACGTGGCAATCTTAGTTGACATTATGCTTGAAGTTCAACCGAAATATTTATTACTGAACGCCCCTTGT